>NZ_SLYS01000003.1:0-496249 GCF_004341115.1 Pseudomonas sp. JUb52 | reverse complement strand
AGGCTTAAGGGTGGACGCGGCTTGCCATCCTCCCCCGATGATCAGTCGGGGACTATGACCTCCTGAGGAGGCTGTAGTCGAGATACAAGGGTGGACAACGGCGCAGCCTTGTCCACGCGGGAGGTGCCGGGGTGCCAGTGGAAAACGCTGCGCGGTTTTCCACGCTACGAGGTTTCGAGCGAGTCTGCCCTCACCCCAGCCCTCTCCCCGAGGGAGAGGGGGTGGTACCGGCGCATCGGCTTAGACAACGGCACGCCTCAGCTAGGTAGGGTGGACAACGGCGCAGCCTTGTCCACGCGGGAAGGGTGTCGGGATGCCAGTGGAAAACGCTGCGCGGTTTTCCAGGCTACGAGGTTTCGAGCGAGCCAGTCCTCTCCCGGAGGGAGAGGGGGCGGTAATGGCGCATCGGACGGACGACGGTACGTCTCTCTTTACATATCCTGCGGCGTTTCCCGGGTGGGGCGGTCGTCGGCGATGGCAGGGACGTGGAGGCCGGTCTTGGCCAGTTGCTGGCCTTCCATCTGCGGCTGGGTGGTCCAGGTGAGGATGTCGTAGTAACGGCGCACGTTCTGCACGAATTCCACCGTTTCGCCGCCGCGGGCGTAGCCGTAGCGGGTCTTGCTATACCACTGCTTCTGCGCCAGGCGCGGCAGCATCTTCTTCACGTCCAGCCAGCGATCCGGATCCAGGCCCTGGGATTCGGCCAGGCGGCGGGCGTCGAGGATGTGGGCGATGCCGATGTTGTAGGTGGCCAGGGCGAACCAGGTGCGATCCGGTTCGTTGATGCTGTCGGGCAACTCGTCGCGGATCTGGTCGAAGTACTTGGCACCGCCGGTGATGCTCTGCTCGGGATCCAGGCGATTGGACACGCCCATGGCCTGGGCGGTGTTGTTGGTCAGCATCATCAGGCCGCGCACCCCGGTCTTGGAGGTGGCATCCGGCGTCCACAGCGATTCCTGGTAGCCCATGGCGGCGAGCAGGCGCCAGTCCAGCTGATGCTTCTGCGCCACCTTGCGAAAGTGTTTCTCGTACTTGGGCAGGCGTTCCTGCAGGTGCTGGGCGAAGGTGTAGGCGCCCACGTAGCCGAGCACGTCGACGTGGCCGTAGTAGCGCTCCTTGAGCTGCTGCAGGGTGCCGTCGCGGCGGACCTTGTCGAGGTAGGCGTTGACCGCGTCGAGCAGGCTGTTGTCCTCGCCGGGTTGCAGCGCCCAGGCCTGGCCCTGGTTGTCGCCGAGGTCGAAGGCCACCCGCACGTTGGGGAAATAGACCTGGTTCATGGCCAGTTCGTTGGAGTCCACCAGGGTCAGGTCGATCTGGCCTTCGTCGACCATGCGCAGGAGGTCGCTGACCTCCACCTGATCGGACTCGTCGAAGGTGAGCTCCGGCACCTGGGCCTGCAGCGCCCTGAGTTGCTGGGCCTGGCTGCTGCCCTTGAGCACCAGGATGCGCTTGCCGACCATGTCCTTGGGGGTGCTGGGGCGGACGGTGCCGTTGCGGTAGATGACCTGGGGCACCACATCCAGATAGCTGCGGGAGAACTTCAGATTCTGGCGATTGACCGAGGGCGTGAGGCCGGCGGCGGCGATCACCGGGCCGTCGGGTGCGGTCAGGCGATTGAAGAGGTCGTCGAGGTTGTCGGCGGTGCTGATTTCCAGGCGCACCTTGAGCGATTCGGCGAAGCCCTTGACCAGTTCGTATTCGAAGCCGGTCTCGCCGTTGCGGTCCTGGAAATAGGTCGCCGGGCTGTTGCGCGTCACCACGCGCAGGACGCCGGCCTGCTGCACCTGCTCCAGCGTGGTCGGCTTGGGCGGCGCAGGCACGTCCGCTTCCCCGCAGCTCATGAGCAAGGCGAGAAAGGGCAGGGTAAGCCAGGCGAATCGCTTGAAGGCTTTATTCAAATGGGCTAGCTCGGCCATACGGCATCAAAACGGCACTGGCGCCTTGCTGACGCGCCTCATCGGTCGGCCCCTCCGGGCACTCGTTATAGTCGGGACGCTCCGCGCCACCGGTCCGGCCAAAGGCTCTATCCTGAGCCCAATGTGGAGCCGCGTCCATGGGGCGCGGCAGGCCGTATCGGCGCGCAGTATACGCGAGAAGTGGCAAAGCGCCCATTTTATACATACAGGGATGGTGGTAAGGCTGGATGAACCCTCGTCGCCGGAAGGTGTCCCCGGCGCGCCTTTAGGCTAGAATGCACGGCCCCAAAGTGACTTGGCCCCGAGGCTGTCCCCGATGCTGATCCTGCGCGGCGCTCCCGCTCTTTCTTCGTTCCGTCACGGCAAACTTCTCGACCAGCTGACTCGTCTGGTTCCCGGTGTCTCCGGGCTCTATGCCGAGTTCGTTCATTTCGCCGAAGTCGCCGGCACCCTGAGCGCGGAGGAAGAGGGCATCCTCGGCCGACTGCTGCAATACGGCCCCAGCGTCCCCCAGCAGGAACCCAGCGGCGCGCTGTTCCTCATCGTGCCCCGCCTGGGCACCATCTCGCCCTGGTCGAGCAAGGCCACCGACATCGCCCACAACTGTGGCCTGGCGCAGATCGAGCGCCTGGAGCGCGGCGTGGCCTACTATGTCGCCGGCGAGCTGGACGCCGCCGCCCACGCGCAACTGGCCGCGGCCCTGCATGACCGCATGACCCAGCGCGTGCTGCCGACCCTGGACGCCGCCGCCGACATCTTCAGCCATGCCTCGCCCAAGCCGCTCACCGCGGTGGACGTGCTCGGCGGCGGTCGCGCGGCCTTGGAGCAGGCCAACCTGGAACTGGGCCTGGCCCTGGCCGAAGACGAGATCGACTACCTGGTCAAGAGCTTCACCGCCCTGGGGCGCAATCCCCACGACGTCGAGCTGATGATGTTCGCCCAGGCCAACTCCGAGCACTGCCGGCACAAGATCTTCAACGCCAGCTGGGACATCGACGGCGAAAGCCAGGAGAAGTCCCTGTTCGGCATGATCAAGAACACCTACGAGATGAATCGCACCGGCGTGCTGTCCGCCTACAAGGACAACGCCGCGGTCATGGAAGGTTTCACCGCCGGGCGCTTCTATCCCGACGCCGAGTCTCGCGAGTACGGGGCGCACAGCCAGCCCGTGCACATCCTGATGAAGGTGGAGACCCACAACCACCCGACCGCCATCGCTCCCTTCCCCGGCGCCTCCACCGGCTCCGGCGGCGAGATCCGCGACGAAGGCGCTACCGGCCGCGGCTCCAAGCCCAAGGCGGGCCTGACCGGCTTCACCGTCTCCAACCTGAACATCCCCGGTTTCGAGCAGCCCTGGGAACAGCCCTACGGCAAGCCCGAGCGCATCGTCACCCCGCTGGACATCATGATCGAAGGCCCGCTGGGCGGCGCCGCCTTCAACAACGAATTCGGGCGTCCGGCCCTGGCCGGCTACTTCCGTACCTTCGAACAGCAGGTCGAGACCCCCCGCGGTCCCGAGGTGCGTGGCTATCACAAGCCGATCATGCTCGCCGGCGGCCTGGGCAACATCCGCGCCGACCACGTGCAGAAGGGCGACATCTCGGTGGGCGGCAAGCTCATCGTGCTGGGCGGCCCGGCCATGCTGATCGGCCTGGGCGGTGGTGCGGCCTCGTCCATGTCCACCGGCGCCAGCTCCGCCGACCTGGATTTCGCCTCGGTGCAGCGCGAGAACCCGGAAATGGAGCGCCGCTGCCAGGAGGTCATCGACCGCTGCTGGCAGCTGGGTGAAAACAACCCCATCACCTTCATCCACGACGTGGGTGCGGGCGGTCTGTCAAACGCCTTCCCCGAGCTGGTCAACGATGCCGGTCGCGGCGGTCGCTTCGAGCTGCGCAACGTGCCCAACGACGAGCCGGGCATGAGTCCGCTGGAGATCTGGTGCAACGAGTCCCAGGAGCGCTACGTGCTCTCCGTGGACGCCGAGAACTTCGAGACCTTCAAGGCCATCTGCGAACGCGAGCGCTGCCCCTTCGCCGTGGTCGGCGAGGCCACCGAGGAGCGCCAGCTGACCGTGGCCGACAGCCACTTCGGCAACAACGCCGTGGACATGCCGCTGGACGTCCTGCTCGGCAAGCCGCCGCGCATGCACCGCAGCGCGACCCGCGAAGCCGAACTGGGCGACGCCTTCGACGGCGCCGGCCTGGACCTGACCGAGTCGGTGGAGCGCGTCCTGCGTCACCCGGCCGTGGCCAGCAAGAGCTTCCTGATCACCATCGGCGACCGCACCATCACCGGCCTGGTCGCCCGCGACCAGATGGTCGGCCCCTGGCAGGTGCCGGTGGCCGACTGCGCCGTGACCGCCACCAGCTTCGACGTCCACACCGGCGAAGCCATGGCCATGGGCGAGCGCACCCCGCTGGCGTTGCTCGACGCGCCCGCTTCCGGCCGCATGGCCATCGGCGAGACCATCACCAACCTGGCCGCCGCGCGGATCGATAAGCTCGGCGACATCAAGCTCTCTGCCAACTGGATGGCCGCTGCCGGCCACCCGGGCGAAGACGCGCGCCTCTATGAAACCGTCAAGGCGGTGGGCATGGAGCTGTGCCCGCAGCTGGGCATCACCATCCCGGTCGGCAAGGACTCCATGTCCATGAAGACCCGCTGGCAGGACGGCGGCGAAGACAAGAGCGTCACCGCGCCGCTGTCGCTGGTGATCACCGGCTTCGCCCCGGTGCAGGACATCCGCCGCACCCTGACCCCGCAGCTGCGCCTGGACAAGGGCCAGACCGACCTGATCCTCATCGACCTGGGTCGCGGCCAGAATCGCCTGGGCGGCTCCATCCTCGCCCAGACCCACGGCAAGCTCGGCCAGCAGGCTCCCGACGTCGACGAAGCCGAAGACCTCAAGGCCTTCTTCGCCGTGATCCAGGGCCTCAACCAGGACGGCCTGCTGCTGGCCTACCACGACCGTTCCGACGGCGGCCTCATCACCACCCTGGTGGAAATGGCCTTCGCCGGTCACTGCGGCCTGGCCCTGCGCCTGGATGCCCTGGCCGCCGACCGTGACGAGCTGACCCGTGCGCTGTTCGCCGAAGAACTGGGCGCCGTCATCCAGGTGCCCCAGGACTTCACCCATGAAGTGCTGGCCCAGTTCAGCGCGGCCGGTCTGGAAGACTGTGTGGCGGTCATCGGCAACCCGGTCAACGGCTACGAGATCAACATCCACTACCACGACGAGCACCTCTACCGGGCCGAGCGGCGCATGCTGCAGCGCGTCTGGAGCGAGACCAGCTTCCAGATCCAGCGCCTGCGCGACAACGCCGAGTGCGCCCAGCAGGAATTCGATGCCCTGCTGGAAGAGGATCATCCGGGGCTGTCGGCCAAGCTGGCCTATGACCCCAACGAAGACATCTGCGCCCCCTACATCAAGAAGGGCGTGCGGCCGCAGGTCGCCATCCTGCGTGAGCAGGGCGTCAACGGTCAGGTGGAGATGGGTGCGGCCTTCGATCGGGCCGGTTTCGCCGCCATCGACGTGCACATGAGCGACATCCTCTCCGGGCGCATCGACCTGGCGGACTTCAAGGGTGTGGTGGCCTGTGGCGGCTTCTCCTATGGCGACGTCCTCGGCGCCGGCGGTGGCTGGGCCAAGTCCATCCTGTTCAACGCCCGCGCCCGTGACGGCTTCCAGCAGTTCTTCGAGCGCACCGATACCTTCACCCTGGGCGTGTGCAACGGCTGCCAGATGGTCGCCAACCTGCGCGAGCTGGTGCCCGGCAGCGAATTCTGGCCGCGCTTCGTGCGCAACCGCTCCGAGCAGTTCGAGGCGCGGGTGGCCATGGTCCAGGTGCAGGATTCGCCGTCGCTGTTCCTCGCCGGCATGGCCGGGTCGCGGCTGCCCATCGCCATTGCCCACGGCGAAGGCTTCGCCGAGTACCCGAATCAGCAGGCGCTGGTCGCCGCCGACGTCTCCGGTACCGTGGCGCTGCGCTATGTCGATGGTCACAGCAAGGTCACCGAGACCTATCCGGCCAACCCCAACGGCTCGCCGCTGGGCATCACCGGTCTGTCCAGCCAGGACGGTCGCGTGCTGCTGATGATGCCGCACCCCGAGCGCTGCTTCCGCGCCGTGCAGAACTCCTGGATCCCGGCCGACTGGCAGGGCGAGGACGGTGGCTGGATGCGCCTGTTCCGCAATGCGCGGGTCTGGGTGGATTGAGGGTTCGGCGCCTGGCCAGGCTTGCTCGACCTGCGGTCGGGTGAGCCTGGCTCATACGCTCTTCTTCCAAACCGACGGCGAGCCATCAGGCGTCCGCCGCTGCGCTCTTACCCCCTCTCCCTCAAGGAGAGGGCTGGGGTGAGGGCCGCCCAGCCAGAGAGCGACTTCCATGCTCAAACTCTGCTTCTACGTCCCCGACTCCCACCTGGAAACCGTCAAGCAGGCGATCTTCGCCGTGGGCGGCGGTCGCATCGGCCGCTATGACAGCTGCTGCTGGCAGGTCCGGGGCCTCGGCCAATTCCGTCCGCTAGCGGGCAGCCAGCCGCATCTGGGCGAGCAGGGCAGTCTCGAACGGGTGGAGGAATGGCGGGTGGAGCTGGTGCTGGCCGACGAACAGCTCGCCCGCCAGGCCGTGGCGGCGCTCAAGGCGGCGCACCCCTATGAGACGCCGGCCTATGACGTGGTGCAGGTGCTGGATGTCTAGGGTTCAGGGATAGCCCAGGACCTTCTTGATCCGCGCCAGCTCACGCTCGATCCAGCACGGATCCACCGCGCCCCAGTCGCGAATCTCGTAGCCACCTGCGTTGTTGCGGGCGCCTTCACCCTGCACGAACTGACAGTCGATATCCAGATCGGCCAGGGCCAGCAGGGTGTCTTGGGCGGTGCGCCGCGGCATGCCGGTGGCGGCCATCAGGGCCGGCACGCTGGTGGCGGTACCGCTGGCCACCAGCCAGGCTACATAGAGACGGCGATAGAAGCTGGTCTTGGTCTTGCTCACATCCATGAGAATCGTCCTGGCAATAAAAAGCCCACCGCGAGGGTGGGCTTCAGGGGCATCAGAGGGTGGCGATGCGCTGCCGCTGGTCCACCAGCTTGGCCAGGGCCTGCTCGGCCTCGGCCAGTTTGGCGCGTTCCTTCTCCAGCACCTCGGCCGGGGCCTTGGCGACGAAGCCTTCGTTACTCAGCTTGCCACCGACGCGCTTGACCTCGCCTTCCAGGCGGCCGATCTCCTTGTCCAGGCGCGCCAGTTCCGCGTCCTTGTCGATCAGGCCGGCCATGGGCACCAGCACTTCCATCTCGCCGACCAGGGTGGTGGCGGACATCGGCGCTTCTTCACCGGCGGCCAGCATGCGGACCGATTCCAGCTTGGCCAGCTTGTTCAGCAGCGGCTCGAAGTCGGCCAGGCGGCGCTGGTCCTCGGCGCTGGCGTTGGCGACGATGATGTCGATGCGCTTGGCCATGGAGATCTTCATCTCGCCACGAATCTGCCGCACGCCCAGCATCAGCGCCTTGACCCACTCGATGTCGCCTTCGGCGGCGGCGTCGATGCGCGCCTCGTTGGCCACCGGCCAGGGTTGCAGCATCAGGGTCTCGCCCTGGACGCCGGCCGGCGCCTTGAGGCGCTGCCAGATTTCCTCGGTGATGAAGGGCATGAAGGGGTGCGCCAGGCGCAGCACCACTTCCAGCACCCGCGCCAGGGTGCGGCGGGTGCCGCGCTGGCGTTCGAGGGAGGCGTTCTCGTCCCACAGCACCGGCTTGACCAGCTCCAGGTACCAGGCGCAGTACTCGTCCCAGACGAATTCGTAGAGCGCCTGGGTGGCGAGGTCGAAGCGGAAGGCGTCGAGCTGACGGGTCACCTCGGCCTCGGTGCGCTGCAGCTGGGAGATGATCCAGCGATCCACCGAGGAAAGCTCGACGGGTTCGTCGTTGACGCCGGTATCCTGGCCCTCGACGTTCTCCATGACGAAGTTCGCCGCGTTCCACAGCTTGTTGCAGAAGTTGCGATAGCCCTCGACGCGACCCATGTCGAACTTGATGTCGCGACCGGTGGTGGCCAGGGAGCAGAAGGTGAATCTCAGGGCGTCGGTGCCGTAGCTGGCGATGCCGTCCGGGAATTCGGCGCGGGTCTGCTTGGCGATCTTCTCGGCCAGCTTGGGCTGCATCAGGCCGCTGGTGCGCTTCTGCAGCAGGGTATCCAGGTCGATGCCGTCGACGATGTCCAGCGGATCGAGCACGTTGCCCTTGGACTTGGACATCTTCTGGCCCTGGCCGTCGCGCACCAGGCCGTGGACGTAGACGGTCTTGAACGGGATCTGCCCGGTCAGGTGGGTGGACAGCATGATCATCCGGGCGACCCAGAAGAAGATGATATCAAAGCCGGTGACCAGCACGTCGGTGGGGTGGAAGGTCTTCAGCGCCTCGGTCTGCTCGGGCCAGCCGAGGGTGGAGAAGGTCCACAGGCCGGAGCTGAACCAGGTGTCCAGCACGTCGTCGTCCTGGCGCAGGGCGATGTCACCCAGGTTGTGCTTGGCGCGCACCTCGGCCTCGTCGCGACCGACGTAGACGTTGCCGGCCTGGTCGTACCAGGCGGGAATGCGGTGGCCCCACCAGAGCTGGCGGCTGATGCACCAGTCCTGGATGTCGCGCATCCAGCTGAAGTACATGTTCTCGTACTGCTTGGGCACGAATTGCACCTCGCCGCTCTCGACCACGGCGATGGCCTTGTCGGCCAGGGGCTTGGTGGAGACGTACCACTGGTCGGTCAGCCAGGGCTCGATCACGGTGCCGGAGCGGTCGCCCTTGGGTACCTTGAGCGCGTGGTCCTCGATCTTTTCCAGGCGGCCGGCGGCGTCCAGGTCGGCGACGATGCGCTTGCGCGCCTCGAAGCGGTCCAAACCGGCGTAGGCGGCGGGGAGGGTGGCGTCGAACATGCCGTTGACGCTGCCGTCCAGGTTGAACACCTGGGCGCCGGGCAGCACCGCGGCGTCGGCGTCGAAGACGTTGATCAGCGGCAGGTTGTGTCGCTTGCCGACTTCATAGTCGTTGAAGTCATGGGCCGGGGTGATCTTGACGCAGCCGGTGCCGAACTCCGGGTCGCAGTAGTCGTCGCCGACGATGGGGATGCGCCGGCCCACCAGGGGCAGCTCGACGTACTGGCCGATCAGGTCCTTGTAGCGCGGATCTTCCGGGTGCACGGCCACGGCGGCGTCACCCAGCAGGGTCTCGGGACGGGTGGTGGCGACCACCAGATAATCCATGCCCTCGGCGGTACGGGCGCCATCGGCCAGCGGATAGCGCAGGTGCCAGAGGTGGCCCTTCTCGTCATGGCTTTCCACTTCCAGGTCGGAAATGGCGGTGTGCAGCTTGGTGTCCCAGTTGACCAGGCGCTTGCCGCGATAGATCAGGCCATCCTCGTGCAGGCGCACGAAGGCTTCCTTGACCGCCTCGGAGAGGCCGTCGTCCATGGTGAAGCGCTCGCGCGACCAGTCCACCGAGGAGCCCAGGCGGCGGATCTGCCGGCTGATGTTGCCACCGGATTCGTTCTTCCATTCCCAGACCTTCTCCAGGAATTTGTCCCGGCCCAGGTCATGGCGCGACAGGCCCTCGGCGCCGATGCGGCGCTCCACCAGCATCTGGGTGGCGATGCCGGCATGGTCGGTGCCCGGCTGCCAGAGGGTGTTGCGGCCCTGCATGCGGCGGAAACGGATCAGGGCGTCCATGATGGCGTTGTTGAAGCCATGGCCCATGTGCAGGCTGCCGGTCACGTTCGGCGGCGGGATCATGATGGTGTAGGGCTCGCCCGACCCCTGGGGCGCGAAATAGCCCTGGCGTTCCCAGGTCTGGTACCAGGAGGTTTCGATGGCGTGCGGCTGGTAGGTCTTGTCCATGGAGGGGGCTTTTGTCGCTGGAAGAGGAAAGCCTCCGAGTATAGCGACTCCGGCCCGCCGACGGCAGGGCGCCTTGGCGCCCCGGGCTCAGGGACGCTGCAGCAATTCTTCCAGGCGCTGCTGCAGGCGGCGCTGCAGTTCGGCTTCCAGGCGCGGCAACTGTTCGTCGAGCAGTTCCTGGAGGATGGCCGGCGCCTCCTGGCGCAGACGCACCTGGGCCAGGTCTTCGTGGGGCGCGCTGGGCGTCACCTCTTCGATGACGTCCGGCACGATCTGGTCGAGCAGCGGCGGAATGGCCTTGAGCCGCTCGGCGCTGGGGGCGATGACGTCGGAAAGGATGGGGATGCCATCGACGCTGCTCGGATGGACCGCGTTGCGGCTCTTGTCGAGCACCTGGCGGATGGCTTCGAGGTCTTGCAGGACGTGCGCGGGAGGCTTGGTGCTGGTCATGAAATCAGACACGTGACAGCTGATGGTCCTGTAGAGCATAGCCAAGCTTGCGGTAGAAGCGAAAACCTTCGCGCATCGCCTGGCGCACTTCGGGGGCTTCGACGACCACCTCGGCGATCCGGGCGAAACCCGCATGGCAGGGCGGCGGGGCCAGGCTGAGGTTGATCAGCAGCTCGCCTTGCTGCTCGGCGGGCGTGGTCAGGCCCAGCACCACGGGGCTGTCGCTGGCGTTCTCCGCCAGATCGTGGGGAACGAAGCTGTCGGGACGAAACGCCCACAGCTGCTCGTTCAGGCGCTGGCGCTGCTCGGCGTCGGCGCAGTGCACATAGACCGGCATGCCCTGCTTCCAGGCCTTGTCCACCAGCCGGCAGGCGAAGGCCAGCCGCGCCGCGGGATCGGTGGAAGGCAGAACATAGAAGTCGACACGGGTCATGGCGGATCACGAAGAAGGGGAGGGAAGCGGCAAGGCCGCGACGCAGGGGCGTCGCGGCCTCTATAGGCGTTAGCGCGTGTTCAAAGTCTCGCGAGCTAGAGCCAAACAAGGCGAAAAGACCTGAGGAAGCGGATCGGACTCGCGCTCGAGTTTACAAAACGTAAATGAGCATTCCGAAGGTCTTTTCAACGCCGTTTGGCCGACGCGCAGCAGACTTTGAGCAGGTGCTTAGGCCTCGGCGGTGCGGTCGAGCAGATACTGCACCAGCAGCGGGACCGGACGACCGGTGGCGGCCTTGTCCTTGCCGCCGCTGATCCAGGCGGTGCCGGCCACGTCCAGGTGGACCCAGGGATAGGCCTTGGCATAGCGTGCCAGGAAGCAGCCGGCGGTGATGGTGCCGGCCTTGGGGCCGCCGATGTTGGCCATGTCGGCGAAGGGGCTGTCCAGCTGCTCCTGGTACTCGTCGTGCAGCGGCAGTTGCCAGACGCGGTCATCGGCGCGATCGCCGGCCTGCTTGACCTGGTCGATCAGGGCGTCGTTATTGCCCATCAGGCCCGAGACCAGCGAACCCAGGGCGGTGATGCAGGCCCCGGTGAGGGTGGCGATGTCGATCACCGCCTTGGGCTGGAAGCGCTCGGCGTAGGTGAGGGTGTCGCACAGCACCAGGCGGCCTTCGGCGTCGGTGTTGAGGATCTCGATGGTCTGGCCGCTCATGCTGGTGACGATGTCACCCGGACGGGTGGCGGTGCCGCTGGGCATGTTCTCGGCCAGGGCCAGGAGGCCTACCACGTTGATCGCCGGCTTGAGTTCCATGAGGGCGCGGAAAGTGCCCAGGACGCTGGCGGCGCCGCACATGTCGTACTTCATCTCGTCCATGCCGGCGCTGGGCTTGATGCTGATGCCGCCGGTGTCGAAGGTGATGCCCTTGCCGACCAGGGTGTAGGGCTGGGCATTCTTGGCGCCGCCCTTGTACTGCAGCACCACCAGGCGCGGCGGCTGGGCGCTGCCCTGGGCCACGGCGAGGAAGGAGCCCATGCCCAGTTCGCGCATCTTCTTCTCGTCGAGCACCTCGACGGAGAGCCCGGCGTCCTTGAACTGCTTGCCCAGGGCCTTGGCCTGATCGGCCACATAGACCGGATTGCAGACGTTTGGCGGCAGGTTGCCGAAGTCCTTGGCGTAGGCGGTGCCGTGGGTTATCGCCAGGGCATGGGCCAGGGCGCGTTCGGCTTCCGGCTGGGAGGCCTTGGTGGTGACCAGGGTCAGCTTCTTCAGCGGCCGCGGCTCGGCCTTCTTGCTCTTGAAGCGATCGAAGACGTAGTCGCCATCGGCCAGGGTCTCGGCCAGCAGGCGCAGACGGGCATAGCCGTCGCGATTCTTGACCGGCACATCGCCGAGGGCGATGGCGGCGTCGCTGCCGCCCAGGCTCTTGAGCACGCCCAGGGCGCCGCTGGCCAGCTTGCGGTACTGGCGGTCGGACAGCCCTTCGCTGGCGCCGCTACCCACCAGCAGCACGCGCTCGGCCTTGATGCCGGGCAGATTGGTGAGCAGCAGGGTCTGGCCGGCCTTGCCGGCGATGTCGCCGCGCTTGACCGCCGCGCTCAGGGCGCCGGAGGTGGCGGCGTCCACGGCGCTGGCCGCTGCGTCGAGCGCACCGCCTTCACCGACGGCCACGACCAGCGTGGCGGTTTTCAGGGTTTCCGGACGAGCGTTTTTGACGACGAATTCCATTAGGAGAAGCTCCCCAAGACAAACACATGAGTTCGCAGGATATAATGCGGGGCTTTCGCCAGGGCCTTTCCCGGCGATCGGCCTTCAACGGGTGGGCCTTGCAACGCAAGCCATGCAGCCGAGCTAGTGTGAGCGTTCGCGCCAGAGCCTGACAACCCTGGAGAATCCTGTTTGATCGTCTTCCGCTATCTGTCTCGAGAAGTTCTCACCACCCTCGGTGCGGTCAGTGCCGTGCTGCTGGTGATCATCATGAGCGGCCGCTTCATCAAGTACCTGGCCCAGGCGGCCCAGGGCCTACTGGATCCGGGCGTGCTGCTGCTCATCATGGCCTATCGCATCCCCGGCTTCCTGCAGCTGATCCTGCCGCTGGGCCTGTTTCTCGGCTTCCTGCTGGCCTATGGTCGGCTGTACCTGGACAGCGAGATGACCGTGCTCACCGCCACCGGCATGAGTCCGCGCCGCTTGCTGGCCTACAGCATGGCCCCGGCCGCGGTGGTCGCCCTGGTGGTCGCCTGGCTGAGCCTGTCGCTGGCGCCGCTGGGCGTGCAGAAGGTCACCACCATCCTCAACCAGCAGGATGCCATGACCGAGTTCGATACCCTCGAACCGGGTCGCTTCCAGTCCCTGAGGGACAACTCGCGGGTCACCTACACCGAGCGCCTGTCGGCGGATCGCAGCCAGCTGGGCGGGGTCTTCATCTCCGAGCGCAACACCTCCACCGCCGGCGGCAAGGACCGTGGCGTGGGCGTGCTGGTGGCCGACACCGGCCGGCAGGAAATCCACCCGGACGGCAGTCGCTATCTGATCCTGCAGAACGGCTTCCGCTACGACGGCGTGCCGGGCCAGGCCGACTATCGCGTGGTGCAGTACGATACCTACGGTGTGCTCCTGCCCAAGCCCGCGGTCAGCGAGGACATCAGCGAGCGTGACGCCGTCACCACCGGCGACCTGATGCGCAGCAACGAGCTGCAGTATCGCGGCGAGCTGCAGTGGCGACTGTCGCTGCCGATCCTGGTGTTCGTGGTGACCCTCATCGCCGTGCCCCTGGCCAAGGTCAATCCGCGCCAGGGCCGTTTCCTCAAGCTGCTGCCGGCGATCCTGCTGTACATGGCCTATCTGTCGCTGCTGATCGCCGCCCGTGGCGCCCTGGACAAGGGTCGCCTGCCGCCGGCCATCGGGCTGTGGGGCGTGCACCTGCTGTTCCTGGTACTCGGCCTGCTACTGGCCTTCTGGGAACCGCTCAAGGCGCGTCTGCGCGGTCACAAGCCGGAGGTAGCGGCATGAACAAGCTCGACTGGTACATAGGTCGCACCGTCTTCGTCAGCATCCTCGCGGTACTGGGGGTGATCGTCGGTCTGGCCCTGCTGTTCGCCTTCATCGACCAGCTCGGCGACTTCGACGACAACTACGGGGTCGCCGAGGCGCTCAAGTTCGTCCTGCTCACCACGCCGCGCCGGGCCTACGAGATGCTGCCCATGGCCGCGCTGATCGGCTGCCTGATCGGCCTGGGCACCCTGGCCAGCAGCAGCGAGCTGATCGTGATGCGTGCCGCTGGCGTCTCCCTGGGGCGCATCGTCTGGGCGGTGATGAAGCCGATGTTCGTGCTGCTCATCGCCGGCATCCTGATCGGCGAGTACGTGGCGCCCTGGTCGGAGAATCTGGCGCAGAGCGGCCGGGCCCTGGCCCAGAGCGCCGGCAAGGCACAGAGTTCGCGTCACGGTCTCTGGCATCGTCAGGGGCACGAATACACCCACGTCAACGCGGTGCAGCCCAATGGCCTGCTCCTGGGCGTGACGCGCTACGAATTCGACGATAATCGCCACCTGCTGCAATCCAGCTTCGCCCAGCGCGGCATCTACCGTGGCGATCACTGGGAGCTGGAAAACGTCAGCATCACCGACTTCGGCAATCGCCAGACCAGTGTGCGCCAGGAACCCAAGGTCACCTGGAACGTCGAGCTGACCCCGCAGGTGCTCGACACCGTGATCATGGAGCCGGATGCGCTGTCGATCTCCGGGCTGTGGTGGTACATCCACTACCTGGCCGATCAGGGCCTGAGCAACAAGAGCTACTGGCTGGCGTTCTGGTCGAAGATCTTCCAGCCGCTGGTGACCGCAGCCCTGGTGCTGATGGCGATCTCCTTCATCTTCGGCCCGCTGCGCTCGGTGACCCTGGGACAGCGGATCTTCACCGGGGTGATCATCGGCTTCGCCCTGCGGATCTTCCAGGATCTGCTGGGGCCGTCCAGCCTGGTGTTCGGCTTCTCGCCGCTGCTGGCCGTGCTGGCACCGGCGCTGCTCTGCGCCGTGGCCGGGGTGCTCTTGCTGCGCCGGGCCGGCTAGGGCCCGGCGGCGCCGTCCGCTAGGCGGCGCCCTTGCTCACGACCGGTTGCGGCTGCAGCCAGCCGGCGTGGGCTTCGCAGAAGCTCAGGATTCGCTGCACGCGGCGGATCTGATCCCGATGGCGGCATTCGCCCACCACGGTACGCACCAGCAGATCGACGTTCTGCATGTGGATCAGGCGCAGATCCGCGCTCATGTCGGGGCAGGCTTCCATCTCGTCCATGCGCGTCTCGCAACGCGAGAGCAGGCGCTCGATGAAGGCGGTGGAGAAGCGAGCGGGGGTCTGGGCCGTTTCCAGGTCCTTGACCGCCACCTGGGAGAGAGGGGAGAGCGTTTCCATGCGCAAGATCTCGCGTCCGTATCGATGTCTTACTATTGCATGCTTTGCCCTCGGGTTTCAGCTGCCGGTTGTCAGCTGGCTATCCGGTCGTTTGCCGGGCTCGGCGCGGATGTCCGGGCGTTTTGACGCCACCTCGAGCAGCGCTGATCGCGCCTTAAGATAAGACTGCTTCTGCTGCAGATCGGCCGGATGATCGATGGTGAGCCCGACCAGATAGCGCTGCCAAGCGGCCAGGTAGGCCTTCTGCGCATTGCGCAGCAGGCGATCCTGGCCGGTGGGTAACCTGTCCGTAGCAGACTTCGCTTCGGCAATGGCCTGGGTCTGGCAGCTGTTCAGCCGCTGGCGAAAGTCCGCCAAGCGCCCCTGCTCGCCCGCCAGGCGGGCGTTGTTGCCGTGCAGCACCAGCAATTCGCAGCCATAGAGCGCACTGTGCAACCGGGCCTGCAGGGTCCAGCTGGGCGAGCGATCCAGGTCGATCGCTGCACCGGCTGGCTGGGCAGGTTGCTGTACGGCGCAGCCACCCAGGGTCAGCACCACGGCGAGTAGCAGGGGAGGGCACAGGCGCATCTTCTGGTCTCGGCAAGTCTCGGGCAGACGCCAGCCTACTGGTACCGCTGCCATTCCCGATATTTATCCATCAGGTAGTTGCCGACCGGTTGCGACTTCTTGCAGTCCTCGCCACTCAGCGGACTGGGTTCGCAGACGGAGCCGGCTGGGCTGTAGTGGTTGCAGCCGGTCAGTAGCAGGGCAAGGCATAGTAGGAGCGGTTTCAAACTGTATTCCCAAGAGATGGTAAGTAACGCCGCCGGTAAGCCTGGGCGAGTCGTCGTGGGCTCACCTGGCAAGCAAACAGCGCCTACTGAGGGCTTCGCCGCGGTTTGCTGCTTGAGTTGATGGTCACGTCATCGATGATGGTGGTCGCCAGCGCCTTGATCTGATCGGACGTCATCGCGGAGAACACACCCTCCCAGGCGCTGGACGAGGTGTCGTAGTTGCGGGTCGCCAGCGTTTCTCCCGAGGTGGCGTCCTGGTAGCGGACCTGGGCGCTGATCCAGGCATTACCCGCCATTACTCCTACCGAATAGCGCAGGCCCGAGCTCATGTAGCGAAAGTTGGTGACCTCGATGGTGGCCAGGGTCGCCGGCGTCTTTGGCCGCTCGGTCAGGACCTGCAGTCCTTTGGCTTGGCCCCTGGTGCGCAGTGCTTCCAGCCATTCGCTCTTCAGCAGTGGCCATTTTTCGTTGGCCTGTACCTTGGCATCGGCCTTGAACAGTACCACCAACGTGGTTTTGGCATCGGCATAGACGGGAATCGGCGTCTGATCCGCGGAGGAGGTGACCTTGGCGGCGCAGCCGCCAACCAGCAGGAGTGCAGCGACAACGACTAGTCTGATCATCGGTTTGCTCCAGAGCGTGGAGGGGCCGGCGCCAGAGACGCAGGCGGGCCGGTATGGGCAGTCTAGCCGCTACGACGAGAGGCGCAGTCTTTTGCTGCAAGGCGGCGGACACCCTGACGCTGCAGGTCTCGGTGCTGCTGATCATTAGGCACAAAAAAACCGCCCCAAGGGGCGGTTTCTTCGGCTTCCAGATAGCGCAGCGGATGCCTGGAAGGTACAGCTTGGTGCCCCGGGGGAGACTCGAACTCCCACTCCTTTCGGAAACGGATTTTGAATCCGCCGCGTCTACCGGTTCCGCCACCGGGGCAATGGCGGCGGAGTATAGGGACGCGGGCAGGCCCGGTCAATCCAAAGTGCGTTGGTGAAAAAGGCCGCTTCCGGTAAGCTGTGCGGCCTTTCGAGATCTACCTGCCATGCACGTCGCCGACTTCCATTTCGACCTCCCCGAATCCCTCATCGCCCGTCATCCGCTGGCCGAGCGCCGCGGCAGTCGATTGCTGGTGCTCGACGGCCCCAGCGGTGAGCTCAGTCATCGCCATTTCGCCGATCTGCTGGGCTATCTGCGGCCCGGCGACCTGATGGTGTTCAACGACACCCGGGTGATACCCGCGCGGCTGTTCGGCCAGAAGGCCAGTGGCGGCAAGCTGGAGATCCTGGTGGAGCGGGTGCTGGACGAAGAGCGGGTGCTGGCCCATGTGCGATCCAGCAAGTCGCCCAAGCCGGGCAGCCGCATCCTCATCGACGGCGGCGCCGAGGCCGAGATGGTGGCGCGCCACGAGGCGCTGTTCGAGCTGAAGTTCGCCGAGCCGGTCCTGCCGCTGCTGGAGCGGGTCGGCCACATGCCGCTGCCGCCCTATATCGACCGGCCCGACGAAGCCGAGGATCGCGAGCGCTACCAGACCGTCTATGCGCGCAATGCCGGCGCCGTGGCCGCGCCCACCGCCGGACTGCACTTCGACGAGCCGCTGCTGGAGGCCATCCGCGCCAAGGGCGTGGCGACCGCCTTCGTCACCCTGCACGTCGGTGCCGGCACCTTCCAGCCGGTGCGGGTGGAAAGGATCGAAGACCATCACATGCACCGCGAGTGGCTGCAGGTCGACCAGGCCGTGGTTGACGCCGTGGCCGCCTGCCGCGCCCGGGGTGGCCGGGTGATCGCCGTCGGCACCACCAGCGTGCGTTCGCTGGAAAGCGCCGCCCGTGACGGCGAGCTCAAGGCCTTCGCCGGCGAGACGGACATCTTTCTCTATCCCGGTCGGCCCTTCCACGTGGTCGATGCGCTGGTGACCAACTTCCACCTGCCCGAGTCGACCCTGCTGATGCTGGTGTCGGCCTTTGCCGGTTACCGCGAGACCATGGCCGCCTATGCCACGGCCGTGGCCGAGGGCTATCGCTTCTTCAGTTATGGCGACGCCATGTTCATCACCCGCAATCCCGGGGCCCAGGGCCCGGAGAGCTGATATGAGTTTCATGAATTTCGAATTGCTGGCCACCGAGGGCAAGGCCCGTCGCGGTCGCCTGACCTTTCCCCGCGGCGTGGTCGAGACCCCGGCCTTCATGCCGGTCGGTACCTACGGCACGGTCAAGGGCATGCTGCCCGACAGCGTCGCCGACATCGGTGCCCAGATCATCCTCGGCAACACCTTCCACCTCTGGCTGCGCCCGGGGACCGAGGTGATCCAGCGCCATGGCGACCTGCACGACTTCATGCAGTGGCAGGGGCCGATCCTCACCGATTCCGGCGGCTTCCAGGTGTTCAGCCTGGGCGCGCTGCGCAAGATCAAGGAGGAGGGCGTCTACTTCGCCTCGCCGGTGGACGGCGCCAAGGTCTTCATGGGGCCCGAGGAATCCATGGCGGTGCAACGCGCCCTGGGCTCGGACATCGTGATGATCTTCGACGAGTGCACCCCTTATCCGGCCGACTTCGACACCGCGCGCCGCTCCATGGAGCTGTCGCTGCGCTGGGCCAAGCGCTCCCGCGAAGCCCATGGCGACAACCCCTCGGCGCTGTTTGGCATCGTCCAGGGCGGCATGCACGAGGAACTGCGCCTGAGGTCCCTGGAAGGCCTGGAAGGCATCGGCTTCGACGGTTACGCCATCGGCGGCCTGTCGGTGGGCGAGCCCAAGGAAGAGATGATCCGGGTACTGGACTTCCTGCCGCCGCACCTGCCGGCGGACAAGCCGCGCTACCTGATGGGCGTGGGCAAGCCGGAAGACCTGGTGGAAGGCGTGCGCCGTGGCGTCGACATGTTCGATTGCGTGATGCCCACCCGCAACGCGCGCAACGGCCATCTGTTCATCGACACCGGTGTCCTCAAGCTGCGCAATGCCGTGCACCGTCACGACGAGACGCCGCTGGACCCGACCTGTGACTGTTACACCTGCAAACATTTCTCCCGGGCCTATCTGCACCATCTGGATAAATGCGGGGAAATGCTGGGGAGTATGCTGAATACGATCCACAACCTGCGGTATTACCAGCGCGTGATGGCCGGTTTGCGCCAGGCTATCCAAGAGGGTAAATTGGCCGACTTTGTGGACGCCTTCTATGCTCGGCGCGGCCTGCCTACGCCGCCGCTCGACAGCTGAAAGCCCCTGTCCGATCGCCCTGGCGAAACGGCGCTCGCGCATCCTTCGTCGGGGGCGTGAGCAGGGTCTAGATGCGGTCGGAACGGCGGCGAGCGACCCCCGGCATCTCTTCTTTTTCCGTCATCCAACTCTGCAAGGAGTAGTGCAATGAGTTTTCTGATTTCCACGGCCCAGGCCCAGGAAGCTGCCGCGCCGGCCGCCAACGCTGCACCGGGAGGTGAATACATTCAGTTCATCTTCCTGATCGGCTTCGTGGTGATCTTCTATTTCCTGATCTGGCGTCCCCAGGCCAAGCGCACCAAGGATCACAAGAACCTGATCGGCGGCCTGCAGAAGGGTGATGAAGTGGTGACCACCGGTGGCATCGCCGGTCGCATCAACAAGGTCACCGACGAGTTCGTGGTGCTGGAAGTGTCCGACAACGTCGAGCTCAAGTTCCAGAAGGGCGCCATTGCCGCGACCCTGCCGAAGGGCACCCTGAAGGCCCTCTGAGTCTTCCTCAATCTAGCTAATATCGGGGCGCGCAAGGCGCCCCGCCTTTATCTCGGGCGGTGTCATGCTCAACAAATATCCCCTCTGGAAGTACCTGCTGATCCTGGCCGTACTGGTCGTGGGCACCATCTATTCGGTTCCTAATCTGTACCCCGACGATCCGGCCCTGCAGATCAGCGCTTCCAGCACCGAACGCACGGTGACTCCTGCCGATGTGCAGCGGGTGAATGCGGCTCTGGCGCAGGCGCAACTCGCCGTGAAATCCAGCGACGTCAACGAGAGCGGCAGCCGGGTGCTGATCCGCCTGATGCGCGCCGACGATCAGCTGCCGGCCCAGGAAGTGGTCCGCCGCACCCTCGGCGACGACTTCGTGGTCGCTCTGAACCTGGCCCCCACCACCCCGCAGTGGCTGCGCAAGCTCGGCGCCAGCCCCATGAAGCTGGGTCTGGACCTGTCCGGTGGTGTGCACTTCCTGCTGGCGGTGGACATGGACAAGGCCGTGGACGCGCGCCTGAAGGTCTATGACAACGAGGTCAAGACCCTGCTGCGTCGCGAGAAGGTGCGCTATCGCAGCATGCCCGACCAGAATGGCGCCCTGCAGCTGGGCTTCACCGATGCCGCCGATCTGCAGCAGGCGCAGAGCCTGATCCGCAAGAACTACACCGATTTCGAGCTGACCACCGACACCCGTGGCGACCTGCAGGTGCTGCGTCTGCAGCTGACCGAGGCCAAGTTGCGCGAGATCCGCAACTATGCCGTCACCCAGAACCTGACCACGGTGCGCAACCGGGTCAACGAACTGGGCGTGGCCGAGCCGCTGGTGCAGCGCCAGGGCGCCGACCGCATCGTGGTCGAGCTGCCGGGCGTGCAGGACACCGCCGAAGCCAAGCGCATCCTCGGCAAGACCGCCAACCTGGAGTTCCGCCTGGCCGCCACCGCGGATACCCCGCGCGCCTCCACCGAGAGCTTCGAATTCCGCGAGCCCGGTCGTCCGGCGGTTCCGCTGGAGCGTAACGTCATCATCACCGGTGACCAGGTCACCGACGCCTCGGCCAGCTTCGACGAGAACGGCCGGCCCCAGGTCAACATCCGCCTGGATGGCCATGGCGGCGATCTGATCAACCGCGCCACCCGTAGCAACGTCGGCCGCAGCATGGCCGTGGTGTTCATCGAGCAGCGTCCGGTCACCCGCTACACCACCCAGACCGTGGACGGCGTGCAGAAGGAAGTGGCGGTGCCCGGCTTCGAGGAAGAGCGGCGCATCATCAGCCTGGCGACCATTCAGTCTGCTCTGGGCAACAGCTTCCGCATCACCGGCCTGAACGGCTCGGGCGAGGCTTCGGAACTGGCACTGCTGCTGCGTGCCGGCGGTCTGGCCGCCCCCATGTACTTCGCTGAGGAACGCACCCTCGGCCCGAGCCTGGGCGCTGACAACATCGCCAAGGGCATCGATGCCTCGCTGTGGGGCATGTTGTTCGTCTCGCTGTTCCTGATCGCCATCTACCGCTTCTTCGGCTTGCTGGCGACCATTGCCCTCGGCTTCAACATGATCTTGTTGATGGCCCTGATGTCCATTCTGCATGCCACCCTTACGCTGCCGGGTATCGCCGGTATCGTCCTGACCATGGGCCAGGCGGTGGACGCCAACGTGCTGATCTTCTCGCGGATCCGCGAAGAGATCGCCAACGGCATGCCGATCCAGCGCGCCATCCATGAGGGCTTCAGTCGCGCCTTCACGGCGATCCTGGACTCCAACCTGACGACCCTGCTGGTGGGCGCCATCCTGTTCGCCATGGGCACCGGGCCGGTCAAGGGCTTCGCCGTGACCATGTCGCTGGGTATCTTCACCTCCCTGTTCACCGCCATCTTCGTGACCCGCGCCCTGGTCAACCTGATTTATGGCGGCCGGAACGTCAAGAAGCTGTGGATTTGAGGACGCGCCGATGAAAAAGACCATCAACTTCATGGGCGTACGCAATATCGCGTTCGCCATCACCGCGCTCCTGACCGTTCTGGCATTGTTCAGCTGGTTCTACAAGGGGCTGAACTTCGGCCTGGATTTCACCGGCGGTACCCTGATCGAGCTGCGCTACGAGCAGCCGGCCGATCTCGGCAAGATCCGTCAGCAACTGCAGAGCGCCGGCTTCGAAGAAGCGGTGGTGCAGAGTTTTGGTGCTACCACCGACGTCCTGGTACGCATGCCCGGTGATGATCCCCAGCTGGGCCAGAAGGTGACCACTGCACTGCAGCAGGCGAGCACCGAACGCTTCTCCCTCACCCGTACCGAGTTCGTCGGTCCGCAGGTGGGCGAAGAGCTGCGTGACCAGGGCGGCCTGGGCATGCTGCTGGCCCTGGGTGGCGTCCTGCTCTATGTGGCCTTCCGCTTCCAGTGGAAATTCGCCGTGGGCGCGATCATCTCCCTGGTGCACGACGTCGTGGTGACCCTGGGCCTGCTGTCGTTCTTCCAGATCACCTTCGACCTGACGGTGCTGGCGGCGGTCCTGGCCATCATCGGCTACTCGCTCAACGACACTATCGTGGTGTTCGACCGGGTGCGGGAAAACTTCCGGGTACTGCGCAAGGCCAGTCTGATCGAGAACATCAACGTCTCGACCACCCAGACCCTGCTGCGCACCCTGGCTACCTCGATCTCGACCCTGCTGGCCGTGGCGGCGCTGCTGTTCTTTGGCGGCGACAACCTGTTCGGCTTCTCCCTGGCGCTGTTCATCGGCGTGCTGGCCGGTACCTACTCGTCGATCTATATCGCCAACGTGGTGCTGATCTGGCTGGATCTGAAGAGCGAGGACCTGATTCCCCCGCAAGCCAAGGAACTCGACGACCGTCCCTGATGTCCCAGGCATGGCAAAGGGCCAGGTGCCCGCTATGACAGAGTAGTCAGGAGGTTGTAGTGAACAAGTCGATGCTCGTAGGTACGGTTCTGGGAGCCATCGTCGCCACCGCTGGTGGCGCCGTGGCGTACAGTTTCGTCGACCGCGGGCCTCAGTACGCCGAGGTCGTCGCCGTCCAGCCGGTCAAGGAAACGGTCAAGACCCCGCGCGAGGTCTGCAAGGAGGTCGCGGTGACGCATCGGCGGCCTGTTCAGGACCAACACCAGATCGCCGGGACCGCCGTAGGCGCGGTGGTCGGCGGTCTGCTGGGCAACCAGGTCGGCAACGGCAGCGGCAAGACCCTGGCGACCATCGCCGGTGCCGTGGGCGGTGGTTACGCCGGCAACAAGGGTCAGGAATACATGCAGAACCGCGACACCTACACCACCACCCAGACCCGCTGCAGCACGGTCAACGACAGCAGCGACAAGGTGGTCGGCTATGACGTCAAGTACCTGCTGGATGGCAAGATCGGCCAGGTCCGCATGGACCACGAGCCGGGCAAGCAACTGGAAGTCAAGAACGGCCAGGTGCTGGCTAGCCAGTGATCCGCGTGACCGGCTGAAGCCCCAGGGCTGCAGCCAACAAAAAACCCGCTGCCAGGTGACTGGCAGCGGGTTTTTTGTTGGCTCTTGCGCGGTGATTCGAAAGCTCTGCCGCGCCGACCAGGGCGCGCAGGGCGCCCTGGTCGGTGCCGTCACCTAGACGGCGGGGCGGGGGGTTTCTGCTTTGGGCCGAAGCCACCGCCGGGCGGAGATCCACGCCGGCGCCTCGAACAGACCATTGATGCCGCGGGCTTCCAGCAGCTTGGCGATGGCCACCGGCACCAGGATGCCGAAGGCGCAACCAGCGACGATGTGCAGCAGGCCGTCGTTGATGTGCAGGCCCTTGCTCAGGACGATGCGGGCGCCACTGCCGCTGAGCACGTGCATTACGTAGATGGGCATGGACAGCGCGCCCAGGGTGAGCACCCACTGCAGCGGCCGCTGCGCCAGCACCATGCAGAGGCTGCTGACGAAGACGATGCCGTTCAGCGCCAGCACCAGGGTGGCCAGGCCACGATCGGTATAGACCAGGCCCAGCAGGCCGTGGAACCAGTATTCGAGCACCACGAACAGCAGACCCGAACCCAGCATCACGCCACCGGCCTGTTCCTCGATGGCCTGCTTGAAGTTGTTGAACCAGACGCCGAAGGCGAAGAACACGAAGTTCTGCGCGGTAAAGGTGAAGAAGAAGTCTTCCGGGCCGGCGTTCTGGAACAGATAGACCAGGGCGCCAAAGGCGAACACGGCAAAGAAGGCCAGCGGCTTGGCCCAACGATAGGCGAGCATGGCCAGGCAGAACACCAGGAACAGCGCATAGAGGAACCAGAACTGCTGGCGTGGCTCCCAGACCGTCAGGACTTCGCTGAAGCTGACGCCGCCATTGGTGTAGCGCGACATCAGCGCCTCCACCGAGCCCTGCAGCAGCGACCAGACCAGGAAGGGATAGACGATGGTATCGATCTTGTTCACCAGCAGGCCGCCGGTGCCACGCTTGATGAAGGAGCTGTAGAAGAACAGGCCGGACAGGAAGAAGAACAGCGGCATGTGGAAGCTGTAGATGACGCTGTCCACCAGGCCGTGGAATTCGGCGTCCTGCAGGATGCCGGCGTTGAGCAGGCCGCGGACGACATGGCCGTAGACGACCAGCACGATGCCTATGGCTTTGGCATAGTCGACCCAGAGATTGCGAGTGTTCATTGAATGATCCTTTTCAAAAGAGAACCTGTGCAGCTGAAGCCAAAGCACTGGGGCAAACGAAAGCGGGAACGCTGCGGCGCCAGGGCGCGCGTTGCGACAGGTTCGGTCATGGTAGGACTCCCGAAGGAACGACGTCCGTAAGTAGCCGGTTACAGGAAGGGGCTCCTTGCCCGCGTTCTGACCGTGGCTATCTGCCATTGTTCATGGCTTGTTTCCGGCCATACGTGAACGGGGCAACACTTTGATGGCCAAAGGCCCAATTGTCCGACGAGCTGTAACCGGATGTTTAGAGAGAATCTTTGACGAACTGCAGCTGCTTCTCCTTGAGCAGGGGCTCGTAGCGCGGCGAGGTATAGATCAGCAGGACCTGCTTCTTGCGTGCCGCCTGGGCGCTGAACTTGTAGACGACGGTGTCGTGATCGAAGGCCAGATAGGCCTGGGCGTCGTCGTCCTGGGTCAGGCGCTCGAAGGCGGCGGCCGACGACTGGGAAGAGGGCTTGCCGTACTTCTGGGTGAGGCCTTCGGCGATCAGGAAGGACTGCGCCAGGGGCGTGACGATGGACAGGCGCAGGAAGCGACCATCGATGAAGAAGGCGCCGGCCTCGACCTTTTCACCGGCGAAGGTCAGGTCGGTGCACTCGAAATACTCGACGCCGACGACGTCGATCTTGCGCGGCAGGAAGGTGCAGAGCTTTTTCGCCAGAAAGGCTTTCTGCTCGGTGCCGAAGGCGATCCCGGCGTAGCCGTCGACGGCCTGGGCCAGCGCCGGGACAAGCGCCAGTAGCGCCAACAGGGGCGCGCGCAGAGGCGACAGGTAGGACCTGACGGTCATGGTGATCCGGATTCCCTTCACAAAGGCCCTTGGGCCCACTCAACCCGACGGATGCTAAGAGCTCCGCCGGGGCTTTGCCACCGCTGTCGACGGCTTTTGTCGAGAGGTTCAGGGTTGGCGTCAGGCGATGCCGGGCGGAATCTGGTCCTTGCCGTAATCCTTGAGCTTTTCCAGATTTTCCGGCTTCTGGTGCTCGGGGACGTCGTCGCCGTCGGCGGGGGTGTCCAGGGGTTCCTGATCGCGGGTGTCTTCGCTCATGGCAGCGCTCTCGGCAGGGGATGTCCGACTTTGAGGGGAGCGCCGACCCGGCGGTTCCGCAGCGTCAGGCGCTGCCGTCGTCGCTGAGCCAGCCTTCGCGGTGGGCCAGGCGCCAGGCGAGCAGGGCGGAGATCAGGCCGCGCAGCGCCATGAAGGCGAGAAAGGCCAGCCACAGGCCGTGGTTGCCGAGGCCGCGCAGCAGCCAGCCGAGCGGCAGCGCCAGCAACAGCGCCAGCAGCATCGAGTTGCGCATCTCCCGGGCGCGGGTGGCGCCGATGAAGAGGCCGTCCAGCAGGTAGCTGACCATGGCGATCAGCGGCAGCACGGCCAGATAGGGCAGGTAGGCGTGAGCCGCCTCGCGTACCGCGGCGATGTCGCTCTGCAGGGCGACGAACAGATCGCCGCCCAGGGCGAAGGCCAGGGCGAAGCCGAGGCTGGCCAGCAGCGACCAGCCGCCGGCGATTACCAGCACCCGGCGCAGGGTAGCGCCCTCGCGGGCGCCCAGGGCATGGCCGGCCAGGGCCTCCACCGCATGGGCGAGGCCGTCGAGGGCGAAGGCGGTGACCAGCAGGCCATTGAGCAGCAGGGCGTTGACCGCCACCGTGGTCTCGCCCAGCTGGGCGCCCTGGGCGGCGAACAGCAGGAACACCGCCTGCAGCGCCAGGGAGCGGATGAAGATGTCGCGATTGACCGCCAGCAACGGTCGCCAGCTGGCGAGGAGACGTAGCGCCGGGCGATCAATCCGGCCGGGCCACAGCCGCAGGCGGCGCAGCACCAGCCAGAGGCCGAGCAGCATGCCGCTCCATTCCGCCAGCACCGAGGCCAGGGCGATGCCCTGCACCCCGGCGCCGAGGCCGAGCACGAAGCCGGTCACCAGCAGCAGGTTCAGAGCATTGGTGGTGAGCAGTAGCACCAGCGGCGTGCGCGCATCCTGGGTACCGAGCAGCCAGCCGATCACCGCGTAACTGAGCAGCGCCGCGGGCAGGCCGAGCAGGCGCAGGTACAGAAAGCGCGCGGCCAGGTCGGCGAAGGCGGGGTCCAGGCCGAGCCAGGCGAGCAACGGCTCCAGCGCCAGGCTGGCGGCCAGCAGCAGGAGCAGCGACAGACCCAGCCCGAGCAGGCCGGCCTGCAGGAGGATCTGGCGCAGGGCGGCGCCGTCGCGGCGGCCGCTGGCCTGGGCGGCGAAGCCGGTGGTGCCCATGCGCAGGAAGCCGAGGATCCCAAGCAGGGCGGTATAGAAGGCGCCGCCCATGGCCACCGCGGCGAGCTGACGAGCTTCGGGCAGATGACCGGCGATGGCGCTGTCGACCAGGGTCACCAGCGGCACGCTGAGATTGGACAGGATCATGGGCGCGGCCAGGGCCCAGACGCGGCGGTGCAGCAGGGGGTGACGCCAGTCGGCAAGCAGGGTGGACATGGGCTAATCGCAGCGGCGGCGGAGGGGGCATTGTAGGCCAGCCGGCCCGGGTGGTCCTCCGCCGCAGCGCCTGCGGGGGTCAGTCCAGTTGGCCGCCGCCTTCGCGCAGGTCTGCCTGGGTGGTCGCCACGCAGGTGAGCGCCAGGCGCAGACCGGCGATCAGGGTCTCCAGGGCCATGGATGACGCGCCGGGCTGGTGTGCGGCCTGGGCCGGCAGGTAGGGGATATGGATGAAACCGCCGCGTACCCCGCTGCCCTGCAGGCGATGCAACAGGCCGTAAAAGACGTGGTTGCAGACGAAGGTACCGGCAGTCTGGGACACCGCCGCAGGAATGCCGGCGTCGCGCAGGACCCGGGTCATGGCCTTGATCGGCAGGGTGCTGAAATAGGCCGCCGGGCCGCCGGCCACCACCGGCTCGTCGATGGGCTGGCGTCCGGCATTGTCGGGGATGCGGGCGTCGTCGACGTTGATGGCGATGCGCTCCAGCGACAGCTCGGCCCGCCCGCCGGCCTGGCCGACCGCCACCACCAGGGTCGGGCGATGGCGCTCGAGCAGCTCATCCAGCACCCGGAGCGCGGCGCCGAATTCGGTTGGCAGCTGCGCCGCGACCACGGTCAGATCGCCGAGGCGCTCGCCATCCAGCCGGCGCACGGCTTCCCAGGAGGGGTTGAGGGTCTCGCCGCCAAAGGGCGCGAAACCGGTGAGCAACAGGGTCATGGGATACCTCACATCAGCAGATAGAGCAGCACCACGTTGCAGGCCAGCACCGCCAGGGCGGTGGGGACCTGGGCCTTGATCACGGCATTCTTGTCGTCCAGCTCCAGCAGGGCCGCCGGGACGATGTTGAAGTTGGCCGCCATGGGCGTCATCAGGGTGCCGCAGTAGCCGGAGAACATGCCGATGGCGGCCATCACCGCCGGATCGGCGTGGTATACGCCCACCAGCACCGGCACGCCGATGCCGCCGGTCATCACCGGGAAGGCGGCGAAGCCGTTGCCCATGATGACGGTGAAGGCGGCCATGCCCACCACATAGACCACCACCGCCACCAGGCGCAGGTCGAGGGCCACGTAGGCGGTGGCCAGGTGCGCCACCGCCTTGCCGACGCCGGCGTCGGTAAAGACCAGGCCGAGCATGGCCAGGGCCTGGGGCAGCACCAGCGACCAGCCCAGGGCATCGGTCAGGCGGCGCGATTCGCGCATCGCCTGGATCGGGGTGTCGCGGGTCAGCCAGCAGGCCAGCGCCAGGGCCACCAGGGCGCCCAGGCCGAGGGAAACGAAGGTGACGTTCTTCGGGTCGAGCAGCGGCAGGCCGGCGATCTGCACGTCCTTGAGCAAGACGCTGCCGATCACCGTCACCACCGGAATGGCCAGCGCCGGAATGAACAGGCGATTGCCCAGGCGTCCGGCGCTGGCGCGGGTCTCGCGTTCGGGGCGAGTCACGTGATGCCCGCTGCCCACCGCGCCGCAGCCGGCCAGCACCGCCATCAGCAGCACCCCGGCACCCACCCAGGCGGGTGGCAGGCGATCGCCGATCAGGAAGACCAGGCTGAACAGGCCCCAGAACAGACCGCTGGTCCAGCGCTTGGGGTGCTGACGATCGGCCAGCGTCATGACCGCGGTCAGCGCCAGGATGGCGCCGGCCAGCCAGAACAGGTACTGGATCGACAGGATCATGGCCGCACCTCCCGGTTGGCGGTCAGCTCGCGATAGAGCTGGCGATCAAAGCGGTGCAGGCGCAGGGCGTGGATGAAGAAGGCGCAGAGCGCCGTGGGAATGCCCCAGAGGGCGATGTGCAGGGGTTCGACATCCAGTCCGGCGCCGAGCAGGAAGGTGTGCATCAGGGCGATGGCGCCAAAGGCGACGAAGATGTCCTCGCCAAAGAACAGGCCGACATTGTCGGTGGCAGCGCAAAAGGCCAGCAGCCGCTGACGCAGGGCCTCGGGCAGGCGACCATGAATCTTTTCGGCGGTGCCTTCGGCCATGGGCGCCAGCAGCGGGCGGACCATCTGCGGATGGCCGCCGAGGCTGGTCAGCCCCAGGGCGGCGGTGGTCTCGCGGACGAAGAGGTAGAAGATCAGCAGGCGGCCGACGGTGGCGTTGCGAAAGCGGGCGATCCAGTTCTGCGCATGCAGGCGCAGACCGTGGCGTTCGAGCAGGCCGATCACCGCCAGCGGCAGCAGGATGATCAGCGGCAGGGCGCGCGCCTTGATGAAGCCGGTGCCGATGGCGGCGAGCAGCGCCTCGGGACTGAACTGGGCGGCGATTCCGGTGGCCACGGCGGCCAGGGCGACGACCAGCAGCGGATTGAACCTCAGCACGAAGCCGACCACGATGACCAGCACGCCCAGCAGCGGCCAGAGGTTGACGGTGGTTTGCATAGGTGGATGTCTCCAGCAGGTCCACCGCGCTCCGGGCAGACGGTGCGGCGGACGGTAGGAAGCCGCGGGCGGCTTCGGCTGATCCAGGCAGTGCCCGCGGCACCGCTCGTTATTGTTGTCAGACGTCACTTGGCATAACGCCGGCTGGCATCTTTCGCCGCCGGCGGAGCTGGCGTCCAGCAAATAAAACTGTTCGCCGCCGATAGGGAAAAGCGGGGCAGACAAGGCGCCGGTGGGGGTAAAGTGGCGGGGTAGCCTTGTCGAGGTCCCCATGAATCTGCGCTTTCTCGATACCTTCGTCTGGGTCGCCCGCCTGGGCAGTTTCCGCCTGACGGCGGAAAAGCTGTCCACCACCCAGGCGGCCATTTCCAGTCGCATCGCCGTGCTGGAGAGCGAACTGGGCGTGCAACTGTTCCTGCGCGATTCCCGCGGCGTGAGCCTGACCGCCGAGGGCCATCGGGTGCTGGGCTACGCCGAGCGGATGCTGGCGACCCAGCGCGAGCTGCACGAGGCCCTGGGCCATGGCCAGACCCTAGAAGGTCGCCTGCGCATCGGGGTGATGGATACGGTGATCCACAGCTGGCTGGATCAACTGATCGCCGCGGTCACCCAGACCTATCCGGCCATCGAGCTGGAACTGACCGCGGACACGGCGCTGAATCTGGCCGAGCAACTGGCGCGCGGGCAGCTCGACCTGATCTTCCAGACCGATTTGCTGCGCGCCGAGGGCATCCGCAACCTGCACCTGGCCAGCTATCCGGTGCGCTGGCTGGTGGCCAGCGACAGCCACCTGGCGCGACCCTACGCCAATCTGGCCGAACTGGCCGGCGAGCGCCTGATCACCTTTTCCCGCCATTCGCGTCCGCACCAAGACATCCTTGGTCTCTTGCAGCGCGAGGGCATCGCCGAACCGCGGGTCTGCTGCATCAATTCGGTGGCGGCCATCATCAAGCTGATGGGCGAGGGCTTCGGCATCGGCGCCCTGCCGCCGGCCCTGGTGATCGAGGAATTGGCCCGCGGCAGTCTCATGCCCTTGCCGCTGGCCGGCCCGCCACCCTTCGATGTCCAGGCCAGCTGGCATGGCGGCGCCGGCCTGGCGCTGAGCGAGGCGGTGGTGGCCCTGAGCCAGACGGTAGTGGCCGAATGGTGCACGCGGCTGGGGCCGGAGCGCGCCTTGCCGGTGCTGGTCTAGCCCCGATGTTGCAACAGCTTCTTATCGCCAGCGCCCGGAATCTTTTGTTGGACAGCGGCGCTCCGGCTTTCCGACACTCGAGCTACCTTCTCAGAGGATCCTGTCATGCCCGCTCGCCTGCTGCTCAATTGCGATTCCGGTGAAAGCTACGGTGCCTGGTCCATGGGCGACGACGCCCATGCCATTCCCCTGGTCGACCAGGCCAATCTGGCCTGCGGCTTCCACGCCGCCGATCCCCTGACCATGCAGCGCGCCGTGACCCTGGCGGTGGCCAATGACGTGCAGATCGGCGCCCATCCGGCCTATCCCGATCTGGTGGGCTTCGGTCGGCGACCCATGGCCTGCACCCCGGCCGAGGTGGAAGCCATGATCCTCTACCAGATCGGCGCCCTCGACGCCTTCTGCCGCGCCGCGGGCGTGCGCGTCGAGTACGTGAAGCCCCATGGCGCCCTCTACAACGCCCTGGTCAAGGACGATGCCCTGTTGAGCGCCGCGCTCTCCGCCTGCGCCCGCTATCGCCAGGGACTGCCGCTGATGGTGCTGGCCAAGGCCGACAATGATCGCGAGCGCCAGCTGGCCGAAGCCGCCGGGGTGCCCTTGCTGCTGGAGGCCTTCGCCGATCGCGCCTATCTGGCCGACGGCTCCCTGGCTCCGCGTGGCCAGGTCGGCGCCGTCCATCACGACCCCGAGCGCATCCTCGCCCAGGCCGTCGCCATCGCCCGCGGCGAAGACTTTCCCGGTTTTGATGGCCAGCCCATGCGGCTGCAGGCCGACAGCCTCTGCGTGCATGGTGACAACGCCGAATCCCTGGCGGTACTGCGGCGGCTGCGCGCCGCGCTGGATGCCCTATGATCGTTTGCAAGCCCTTTGGCGTCGCGGCGCTGCTGCTCGAACTGGCCGAGCATCCCGATGCCGAGCTGCCCCCGCGCATCGCCCGCCTGGGCGAGCGGATTCGCCAGCGTTTCGGCCCGGCGGTGACCGACCTGGTGGCGGGCTGGACCAGCCTGCTGGTGCACTACGATCCCCTGCAGCTGACCCTGGCCGAGCTGCAGGCCGGACTCGACCCCCTGCTGGCCGACTGGCCGGGCGCCGCGCCGGCCGGCGAGGGCGGGCGCCTGCACCAGGTGCCGACGCTCTATGCCGGCCCTGATCTGGCCGAGGTGGCCGAGCGCTGTGGCCTGAGCGAGGGCGAGGTCATCACTCTGCACAGCGGTCGCGACTATCAGGTGGGCGCCATCGGCTTCATGCCGGGCTTCGCCTTTCTCGGCGAACTGGACGAGCGCCTGGCGCTGCCCCGGCGCAGCACGCCGCGGACCCACGTACCCGCCGGCAGCCTGGCCATCGCCGAACGCCAGACCGCCGTCTATCCCCAGGCGTCGCCGGGCGGCTGGAATCTCATCGGTCGCTGCCTGTGGACGGTCTTCGATGCCCGCGCCGAGCCGCCGTGCCTGCTGGCGCCCGGTGATCGGGTGCGCTTCGTACCCGTCGACGAAGCGGCCTTTCGCGCCCAGGGAGGTCAGCCATGAGCGGACTGCAGGTCATCAAGCCCGGTCCCCTGACCCTGCTGCAGGATCTGGGGCGCCAGGGCTGGCAACACCTGGGGGTGGCGCCCTCGGGGCCCATGGACGGCCATGCCGCGCGCTGGGCCAATCGCCTGGTGGGCAATCCGGTCGCGGCGCCGCTGCTGGAGATCGCCCTGGGCGGCGCCGAATTCGAGATCGAGACCAACACCTGGCTGGCGCTGACCGGTGCGCCGCTGGACGCTCGCCTGGATGGCGAGCCCCTGCCGGCCTGGTCGTGCTTTCCGGTAAGGGCTGGCGCGCGCTTGCGCCTGGGCTTCGCCCAGTCCGGGCAGCGCGCCTACCTGGCCGCCGCCGGTGGCGGCTTCCAGGCGTCGGCGACCCTGGGGAGCGTGGCCAGCAACCGACGCGAAGGCCTGGGCGGGCTGGAAGGCCAGGGCGCGCCGCTCACCGCCGGGCAGCGACTGGGCTGCGCGGCGGTGAGCGAGCTGCATACCCACGGCTGCGGCCCGGCCGCGCGCTTCGTGCCGGACTATCGCGAGGTGCCGACCCTGCGGGTGATCCTCGGCGGCGACGCCGAGGCCTTCGGCCCGGCGCAGCAGCAGGCGCTTTGCACCCAGTCCTGGCGCATCAGTCCGCAGTCCGATCGCATGGGCATCCGCCTGGCCGGCGAGGTTCCCCTGGCGCCCCCGCGTCGCCAGTGGTCGCTTGGGGTGGTGACCGGAGCCATCCAGGTGCCGCCGGATGGCCAGCCCATCGTGCTCATGGCCGATCGCCAGACCATGGGCGGCTATCCGCTGCTGGGCTTCATCCATCCGCTGGACCTGGCGCGCCTGGCCCAGTGCCCGGCTCATCACCAGGTGCGCTTCGCCCCGGTGGAGCTGGCCGAGGCCCAGGCCGAGTGGCGGCGGTTCCTGGCCTTCTTCGGCGGCTGAGGGTGCAACCGGTCACGGCTGAGGAATCTTGTCCGCTTCGATGAGTCGCACGCTCAGGGGCGACGCCGACTTCCCTTTCTCGGCGTCTGGCTTGAAACTTGCCTCACACGTCCCCCCGAGACGACCGACAAGAAGGAGCTGGAACCGGCGATGAAAATTCCCAAACGCATCGAGCCGCTGATCGAGGACGGCTTGGTCGATGAGGTGATACGGCCCCTGATGAGTGGCAAGGAGGCGGCGGTCTACGTGGTGCGCTGCGGCAGCCAGGTACGTTGCGCCAAGGTCTACAAGGAGGCCGACAAGCGCAGCTTCCGCCAGGCCGCCGAGTATCAGGAGGGGCGCAAGGTGCGTGGCAGTCGGGAAAACCGCGCCATGGCCAAGGGCTCCAAGTTCGGTCGCCGCGAGCGCGAGGACAATTGGCAGAACGCCGAGGTGACGGCGCTCTATCGCCTGGCCGATGCCGGGGTGCGGGTACCCAAGCCCCACGACTTCCTCGACGGCGTGCTGCTGATGGACCTGGTCACCGACGGCCATGGCGAGGCCGCGCCGCGGCTCAACGACGTGACCCTCACCGCCGAGGAAGCGCTGCGCTACCACGAGCTGATGATCGGCCAGATCGTGCGCATGCTGTGCGCCGGCCTGGTCCATGGCGACCTCTCCGAATTCAACGTGCTGCTGGCCGAGGACGGCCCGGTGATCATCGACCTGCCCCAGGCGGTGGACGCCGCCGGTAACAACCACGCCTTCCGCCTGCTGGCGCGGGACGTGGAGAACATGGCGCTGTATTTCGGTCGCTTCGCCCCGGAATTGCGCAAGACCCGCTATGCGCCGGAGATGTGGGCGCTGTTCGAGAAGGGCGAGCTGTTCGCCAATACCCGCCTGACCGGCGAATTCGTCGAACGCGAAGGCCAGGCCGACGTCCATGCGGTGATGCGCGAGATCGAGGCCGCCCGGCGCGACGAGGAGCGCCGCCAGGCCGCGCGGCGCGAGCAGGACGAGCCCAGCGTGCGCGAAGAGCCGCCGCCGCCCTGGCTAAGCTGATCGTGAAGCAGAACGATTAGCGCTGCGATGAGACGAACGGCCCCAGTGGTCGGGCGATGAACGGCGTCCTCCGGGCGCCGGCGCGCTAAACTGGGCACTGAACAGCACAGGACTCTTTTCATGCAAGGCCATCCGGACGTCATCAACTACCTCAACCAGCTGCTGCGCGGCGAGCTGGCGGCGCGCGACCAGTACTTCATCCACTCGCGGATGTACGAGGACTGGGGCCTGATGCGCCTGTACGAGCGGATCGGCCACGAGATGGAAGAGGAAACCCAGCACGCCGATGCCCTGCTGCGCCGCATCCTCTTCCTCGAGGGCACGCCGGACATGCGACCCAATGCCATCACCGTCGGCCAGACCGTGCCGGAGATGCTGCGCGCGGACCTGGCGCTGGAGTACGAGGTACGCGAAGCCCTGGCCCAGGGCGTGGCCCTGTGCAACCAGCACAAGGACTTCGTGACCCGCGAGATCCTCGTGGTGCAGCTGGAAGACACCGAGGAAGACCACGCCTACTGGCTGGAGCAGCAGCTGGGCCTGATCGACAAGATCGGTCTGCAGAACTACCTGCAATCGCAGATGAAGGGCGGCACCACGCCCCATGGCGCCGGCCTCTGAGGTCGGCCGAGCGGCGCCGCCAGGCGTCGCTCAGGGCGTGCGGGCGTCGTCCTCCGGCGCCCGTGGCAGATAGAGCGAGATGCAGGTACCCACGCCCGGCGTGGTGTCGACCTGGATCTGGCCACCCGACTGATGCACGAAGCCGTGCACCATGGACAGGCCCAGTCCGGTACCCTGACCCGGCGGCTTGGTGGTAAAGAAGGGATCGAAGATCCGCTCCACGGTCTCCGGCGCAATGCCGGTACCGGTGTCGCTCACCTTGACTCTCACATAGTCTCCGGCAGGCAGATCGTCCGGTCGCTCGGGTGCGTCCTCGGACAGATTGGCCGTGGACAGCCGCAGCTGGCCGCCCTGGGGCATGGCGTCCCGGGCGTTGATCGCCAGGTTGAGCAGGGCGCTTTCCAGCTGCACCGCATCGATCACCGTTGGCCAGAGCGGCTCCGCCGGCTCGGCCTGCACCTCGATCGCCGGGCCGACGCTGCGGCGGATTAGCTCTTCCATGGCCAGCATCAGTTCGTTGACGTCGGTGGGCTTGGGTTCCAGCGTCTGCCGCCGGGAAAAGGCCAGCAACCGCTGGGTCAGGGAGGCCGCGCGCGCGGCGTAGGCCTGGGCGCCGCCGAACAGCCGGTCGAGCTGGTCGGTCCGGTTCTGCTGCAGGCGGCGCTCGATCAACTCCAGGCTGCCGATGATGCCGGCCAGCAGGTTGTTGAAGTCATGGGCGATGCCACCGGTCAACTGGCCGATGGCTTCCATCTTCTGCGCCTGGTGCAGCGCCTGCTGCGCCTGGGTCAGTTCGGCGGTGCGCTCGATCACCCGCTGTTCGAGGGTCTCGTTGGCGGTCCGCACCGCCTGGAACAGCTGGGCCTGCTCGATGGCGATGGCCGCGCGAGCGGCCAGAGCGACCATCAGGCGTTCGTGGCGGGCGTTGAAGCGCCCTGGTTCGGGATGGCCGAAGCCCAGTCCGCCGAGCACCGCACCGCTGCGGGCCACTACCGGGACGGCCAGATAGCTGCGCACCGGCAGGCGGCCCCCGCTGCTGCCTGGAGGTGCCAGGGCATGGCCAAGCCGAGGATCGCTCGCCAGGTCGTCACTGCGGACCACGCCCGCGCGGCCCAGGGTGGTGACAAACAGGGCGGTGGCGCCGGATTCGCCGAACTGCTCGAACAGGTCCCTTTCGACGCCGGACAGGGTGAAGCGCTGCAGGCGCCCGCCATCCGCTTCGTGGCGTTGATTGAAGTAGGCGCCGAAATCCGCTCCGGTCAGTTCCACTCCGGCATCGGTCACGGTCTGCACCAGGTGCGCCAGATCCAGTTGGCTGGCCAGCTCCGTGTCGATGCGCTTGAGCGCTTCGAGGGTGCGGGTTTCCTCGCGCAACTCCGCCTCGGCCTGCTTGCGGTCGCTGATGTCCACCAGGAATTCGAAGGCACTGCCATCGGGCAGGCGCTTGGCCGCCACCAATGCCCAGCCGGTCGAGCCGTCGCGGCGCCGGTAGTTGCGCTCCTCGGGCGGTGACTGGTCGTCGATGCACTGCAGCATCGGCGCGGGCCAGGCGATACGGCCGGTCGCCAGATCCCCGTGGTCATGGCCACTCATGCGCAGGAAGGCGTCATTGGCATCGATCAGCCGCCCCTCGGCATCGAAGCAGAGGGCGCCTACCGTCTCGATCTCCAGGGCGGTGCGAAAGCGTCGTTCGCTGGCCTCCAGGGCGGCTCGCGCCAGATGGGCTTCGGTGACGTCCTGTCCCAGGCAGAAGATGCCGATTACCTGGCCGGCTTCGTCGGTCAGGGGTTCGTAGATGAAATCCAGGTAAAGGGTGCGGACCGGTTCGCCCGCGGTTTCCAGGCGCAGCGGCTGGTGCTCGGCGACGAACCGCCGACCGCTGCGATAGACCTGCTCGAGCCACTCGAAGTAGCCCTGATTCTGCAGTTCGGGAAAGACCTCGCGCACCGTGAGGCCTTCCCGGGGCCGACCATCGAACAGCCGGCTGAAGGCGACGTTGACGAAGTCGAAGACGTGGTCCGGGCCGCGCACGATGGCGACGAAGCCGGGCGCCTGTTCGAACATCCGCCGTTGGCGGGCGGCATCCGCGGCGCGACGGCGCTCGTCGAGGATACGCTGGGTGGTCTCGTGGCCCTGGTTGAACACCCCGGCGATCTCGCCGCCTTCGCCACGGATCGGGGTGAAGCTGTAATTCCAGTAGGTCTCGGTGACCACCCCCTGGCGCACCATCGGCAGCAACTGGTCGAACACCGAGAAGCCCTGGCCCGTGGTCAGGACCTGCGTGAATTGCGGCCCCACCACCGGCCAGATGTCCTGCCAGACCTCCTGCGCCGGGCGACCCAGGGCCCAGGGATGCCGCTCGGCGGGAATCGGCGCCCAGGCGTCGTTGTAGAGCAGCAGCAGGTCGGGGCCCCAGTAGATGGCGGTGGGAAAGCTGGAATTCAGGCAGATGCTCAGCGCGGACCTGAGAGATTGCGGCCATTGGGACGGAGCGCCCAGGGGCGACTCCGACCAGTCGTGGGTGCGCAGCCGGGCGCCCATGTCACCGCCGCCGGCGAGAAAATCCAGTTCGTTCCAGTCGGCAATCTGCGCTGCCATCGGTTATTTCTCCCCAGCCACTTCTGCAGTTCCAGGCGTTCAGACCACAACCGAACCGGAACTGCAGGACCGCGCCCGGATTTTTTGGTTCGCGCCCGCTTTACAGCCTGGGCGCATAGCGCTCGATGGCTTCCGGCAGGGCCCAGCCGGCGGCGAAGGCCAGCACCAGCACCACCAGCGGCAGCAGTACCCACCAGGTCCGCGTCGGGATTGGCTCCAGGCGATTGCCGCCGGTCTTCTGCAGCAGCGCCAGGCTCAGGCCGCAGAAGCCCCCGGCGAGCAGGGCGCCGGCCAGGATATCGGTGGGCCAGTGCACGCCCAGGTAGACGCGGCTGAGGGCGATGAGCACCGCCGGCAGGGCGGCGATCACCAGCCAGGCAAGGCGCCCGCGCGGACCGTAGCGGCGGCCGACGAGGATGCCCAGGGTCAGGAAGAAGGCGAAGGAGGCCGAACTGTGGCCGCTGGGCAGGCTGTAGGTAGTCAGCGGCTCGGCGAGCACGTCCGGGCGAGCGCGGGCCAGCAGATTCTTCAACTGGCCGTTGGCCAGGGCGGTCCCCAGGGTGGTGCCCAGGGCGAACAGCAGCGGGCGCCACTGGCGGAAGGCGGCCAGCACCAGGATCAGCACGGCGGCCAGGATCAGCTGGGTGCGGAAATCGCCCATGCGGGTGATGACCACCGCGACCAGATTGAGCCAGCCCTCGCGATGCTCCTGGACCAGCGCCATCAGGCCTTCATCGAAGGCGCGCAGGTGGTGCCAGCCGAACAGCAAGGCCAGCAGCCCGGCCAGGCAGAGGGCGCCGCTGATCAGGGTGGTGCCGGCGCGCTCGCGCCAGGCGCCGTGGGCCACCACCGTCAGCAGCACCGCCGCGCCACCGAAGACGATGCCGGCCTGTTGCCAGAAGCCCTCCGGCAGCGGCAGGCGGAAGGCGGCGCCGGTCACCCAGCCCGGGCCGAGATAGGCGATGGACCAGCCGGCGGCGGCCACCAGGCTGACGCTGACGAATTTGACCAGGGGCATGTCGAGCATGCCGGCGATCAGCGGCAGCAGCGGGCGCAGCGGACCAATGAAGCGGCCGACCAGCAGACTGGCCACGCCGTATCTGTGGATGAAGCCCTCGGCCGAGCCGATCCATTCCGGATGGGTACGCAGGCCGGGCAGGCGGCGGATGCCTTCATGGAAGCGCCGACCGATGAAATAGGACACCGCATCGCCCAGGATGCCGCCCAGAAAGCCCAGCAGCAGGGTATCGAAGAGGTTGAGCGCGCCATTGCCGGCGGCGGCGGCCACGGCGAACAGGATCACCGTGCCGGGCACTACCAGCCCGGCCAGGGCCAGGCACTCGAGAAAGGAGATAATGAAGATGGCCACGCCCAGCCACTGGTGGTGCTGGTTGATCCACTGGGTCAGGCCGTCTAGCAGTTCCGTCATCGAAAGGCTTCCTGGGGGCTGGGGGTTGCGTCCTCAGACCCATGGGGAAAGCCTTGGTTGCCTCAAGGACGCGGATCGAGACGCAACGCCTCGGGGCTCGGGGGATTGTAAATCGCGCTCGGGAATTTCCCAGACCAATAACTGTGGCGGGGTTTGTCGGAAGGCGGGACCGGCTCTCGATCAAGTCTGATGGGCAAGAAAAAGGCCCGCGGGTGCGGGCCCTTTTTCTTACTCTTCGTTGCGCGAGCGGTAGGGCTGCGGCCGCGAGAGTTGCGGTCGGCCTTCCTGCTCTTCGAAGAAGTAGCGCAGATAGAGGTTGCCGTTGACGTCGCGCTCGTCCTGGGCGTTGTCCAGGCCCAGGCGACCGCCCAGGGCGAATTGCCCGCTGAGGCGGTATTCGCCATTGGCGGAGAGGCTGTAGGCCACGCCGGTCTTGCTCTTGCTGCCGTACTGGCCTTGGCCGGCGGCTTCTGCGGCGGCCTGCAGGGCGGCGTCGTCCGGATAACGATCCGCGGCGTCCTGGCGAATGGTCTGCACGCCCAGCATGCCCTGCACCTGGTAGGCCCAGAGATCGCCCCGCTGCGCCCACACCAGGGGCACGCCGATGGCGAAGTAGCGTTGCGGACTGAAGTAGCCGCCATGACCGTAAGTCAGGTGGTTCTGGTTGTTGTCGTAGCCGATCGCGGTGGCCGAGAGGCCCACAGTGAACAGGCTGTCCGGGCCATTGCGCAGGTAGTAGTAGACGCCGGTGCCGATCTCGAAGCGGTCGTTGTCCTTGACGTCGTGGCCGGTCAGGCGATGGGCCGCGCCATAGATGTAGGAGCCGTAGCGACCGTCGTCATAGCGTAGCCGCGCCAGGCCGCCGTTGGCGGTGACGCCGCCCCACTCCTGGCCGGTGCGCGGATCGCGGATGCCGCCATAGGACGCCAGGGAATCGGTCACCGAACGGCGCGATACGCTCAGGGCATAGAGCAGGTTCTCGCTCAGGCTGCTCAGCGGGCGCTCCAGGGTCGCGCCGCCAACCACGGTGCTGTATCTCAGGCCCACCGGCGAGACGCCGATGTCGCCCTTGAGGCCGCGGCCCGCGTCTTCCACGGCGATGGACGCCGCCACGCCGTTTTCCTTCTGGCTGCCGTCGCTGCTGCTGTCGTTGATGCGCGTTGGGGTGACGCGCACGGCCAGGCGCTGGTCGCCGGCGGGAAAGGAGATCTCCAGCGGCGCGCTGACGGTGGTCTGGCGCGAACTGCCACTGGGGTCGTAGCTGCGTACGCTGAGGCCCTGGGTGATGCGGATGCTGCGCTCGCGCTGCAGCTGGCCGAGGATCTGCTCGGTGGCCAGGCTGCTCGACAGGCTGCTGGTGGGCACCACGGACAGGTCGCTGAAGGGATTGTTGGCGGCCTTCTGCGCCTGCAGCGGATCGCTCCAGGCGTAGTCGGCGCTGCCGGCGTTGCCACCCGCGGCGGCCGGAACGGCGGCCAGGGCGTCATCGCTGCGGGTCTGGCCGGGCAGGGCGGCGAAGGGGTTGTCGCTGGCACCGGCGGCGCGGGCCGCGGATTCGCGATCCTTGCGCTCCACCTGGACCACCTGCTCCAGCAGGCCGGTGGCGGTACCGGCCATGCCGATGTCGCGGTAGAGCAGGGCGGCGCGGCGCAGCACCAGGGGATCGCTCTGGCCCAGCTTGACCGCCTGGTCCAGGTACTGGCGGGCGGTGACGCTGTCCTGGGATTTGGCGGCGATCTCGGCGGCGCCAAGATAGAGCTCGGCGTCCTTCGGCTGGTCGCTGAGCACGTCGCGATAGAGCTGGCGGGCCTTCTGGGTGTCGCCGCTGGCCAGGTACATGCGCGCCAGGGCGGCCTGGGCGGCCTTGTCGTCGGGACGGGCCTTGAGCGCCGGGGCCAGGGTGTCGTAGGCGGCGGCCAGCTTGCCCTGGTCGGTGAGGCGATCGGCCTGACGGATGCGATAGCGGGCGAGCAGGTCGTCGTACTGCTGCTTCTCGCCGCTGTCGAGCACCACGCCCTGCAGGTCGCGCAGGACGTTGCCCACGGTCTGGTCCTGGTTCAGCTGCAGCTGGATGCTGGCGTAGTGCAGCTGCATGGCGGGCGCTGGGCGGGTATCGCCGGTGATCATCGGCTTGAGCAGGGCCAGGCCGTGCTCGGGATCGCCGGCGGTGGCGAAGGCCTCGGCCAGGTCGCCGATCAGATCCGGATTGCGACCGGCGCGGGCTTCCAGGCGCTGCATCAGGCTGCGCGCTTCCTCGCGGCGCCCCTGCTTGGCCAGGGCCACGGTCTCGGCCAGTTGTTCGTTGAAGGTGATGCGCGCGGCCAGGGCGTTCATGTCCGGCGAACGCTGCGCCTGGGGAATGCGCATCAGGGTCTGCATGGCGCGCGGGTATTCACCCAGCTCGTTGGACAGCAGGGCACTCGCATAGAGCACCTCGGGGCGCTGGGCGCCATCCTTGACCAGGCTGTCCACCAGATCGCGGGCGGCGCGCGGCCGGCCCTGGCGGACCTCCAGGCGAGCCTGGGCCAGGCGCAGCCAGGGATCCTCCGGGGACTCCTGGCGCGCCTGTTCCAGCAGGCGCGATGCACCCTGCAGATCGCCCCGCGCCTCGGCGGCTTCGGCTTCCTGCATGGCCTGGCCGGCGCGCAGGCGATCCAGGCCCTTGACCTGATTCTTGGCGCTCGGCTGCAGATTCTTGGTGAGTTGCAGGGCTTCTTCGGTGCGACCCAGCTCGTTGAGCGCGGCGATGCGTCCGTAGTAGGCATCGACGTTGGCCGGCTCGCGCATCAGCACCTGGCGGTAGGTGGCCTCGGCCAGCTCCCACTGACGCTTCTGGCTCTGGATGCCGGCCAGGAACAGTTGCGCCTCGACCGCTTCGGGCTTCAGGCGGATGGCTTCCACGCTGAGATCCCGCGCCTGGTCCAGCTCGCGCTTGTTCTCGGCGGCATGGGCGCGTTCCAGCAGGTGGTGATAGCGCGCCTCGTCCAGCGCCGGCTGCCAGGTCTTGCCGCCTTTCTGCACGGCCTGGGTCAGCAACTGCTCGGCATCGGTCCAGCGCTGCTGCGCCAGCCGGGCACTGCCCAGCTTGCCCAGGGCGTCCGGGTCCTGGGGCGTCTTCTTCAGCTGGGCTTCCAGGGCCTGGACTGCGGCTGCGCTCGGCGCGGCATCGGCAGCGGCGGCCCAGGTCGCGTCGGCATGGATCAGAAGGGCGAGCAGACCAAGGGACAAGGTGAGGTGCTTGGGCATGGTTCTTTCCGTGAAGACTGGTAGGCGTCGCTGCAGCACCTGGCGCAGAGCTGGGGACGATTTCGGCTATAAGGGAATAGCTGAACGCAAGCTGAACGGCAAATACAGCCGCGGATGATTCCCGACAGGCCGTGGCGAGTCAACCAAATCGAGCAGGCGAATGCCATCGCCAGGCCCCTCGGCGCTGGCCGCGCAGGGCCCGGCGACGCTATACTCTGCGGCTTTCCCACCGTCTTTCGCAGGCCGCCGACCATGACCGAGTCCGTCTCCGCCTACATGACCCGTCTTGGCCAGGCTGCCCGTGCCGCGTCGCGGGTCGCCGCCCGGGCGAGCACCGCCCAGAAGAACCGCGCCCTGCTCGCGGCCGCCGCCGCCCTGGACGCTCGTCGTGCCGAGCTGACCGCGGCCAATGAGCAGGACCTGGCCGCTGCGCGCGCCAACGGTCTGGACCCCGCCATGCTGGATCGTCTGGCGCTGACGCCCCAGCGTATCGACGACATGATCGAAGGTCTGCGCCAGGTGGCGACGCTGCCCGATCCCATCGGCGAGATTCGCGACATGAGATACGTGCCCTCGGGCATCCAGCTGGGCAAGATGCGTGTGCCGTTGGGCGTCATCGGCATCATCTACGAGTCGCGCCCCAATGTGACCATCGATGCGGCCAGTCTCTGCCTCAAGTCCGGCAATGCCACCATCCTGCGCGGCGGCTCCGAAGCCATTCATTCCAACCAGGCCATCGCCGCCTGCATCCAGGCCGGTCTGGCCGAAGCCGAACTGCCGGCCGAGCTGGTCCAGGTGGTGGAGACCACCGACCGCGCAGCCGTGGGCGCGCTGATCACCATGCCCGAATACGTCGACGTCATCGTGCCGCGGGGTGGCAAGAGCCTGATCGAGCGCATCAGTCGCGATGCCCGGGTACCGGTGATCAAGCACCTGGACGGTATCTGCCACGTCTACATCGACCGCGCCGCCGACGTCGACAAGGCCATTCGCATCGCCGACAACGCCAAGACCCAGCGCTATGCGCCCTGCAACACCATGGAGACGCTGCTGGTCCATGCGGCCATCGCCGAGCGGGTGTTGCCGCCCCTGGCCGCCATCTATCGCGACAAGCAGGTGGAGCTGCGCGGCTGCGAGCGGACCCGAGCGCTGCTCGGCACCGATGTCCTGCTGGCCAGCGAAGAAGACTGGCGTACCGAATACAACGCACCGATCCTGTCCATCCGGGTGGTGGATGGCCTCGATGCGGCCATCGAGCACATCAATGCCTATGGCTCGCAGCATACCGATGCCATCGTCACCGAGAACTTCAGCGACGCCCGGCGTTTCCTGACCGAGGTCGATTCGGCGTCGGTGATGGTCAATGCCTCCACCCGCTTCGCCGACGGCTTCGAATACGGCCTGGGCGCCGAGATCGGCATTTCCACCGACAAGCTGCACGCCCGCGGGCCGGTGGGCCTGGAAGGGCTGACCAGCGAGAAATACGTGGTCTTCGGCGACGGTCACGTCCGCAGCTGATGAGCAGCCTGCCTACCCGCATCGGCTTGTTCGGCGGTACCTTCGATCCCGTGCACATCGGTCACCTGCGCGCGGCGCTGGAGGTGGCCGAGGCCCTGGCGCTGGACGAATTGCGGCTGATCCCCAGCGCCCGGCCGCCCCATCGCGAGGCGCCCAGCGTCTCCGCCGAGGATCGCCTGGCGATGGTGCGCCTGGCGGTGGCCGACGTCGCGACCCTGGTGGTCGATGACCGGGAACTGCGCCGGACGCGCCACTCCTATACCATAGAGACCCTGGAAAGCCTGCGCGTCGAACTCGGCGATGAGGTGCAGCTGTTGCTCATGCTGGGCTGGGACGCCTTCTGCGGCCTGCCGAGTTGGCACCGCTGGCGCGAGTTGCTGGAGCTGTGCCACATCCTGGTCCTGCAACGACCCGACGCCGACAGCGAGCCCTGCCAGGAATTGCGCGATTTCCTGGCGGCGCGCAGTCAGCCCGATCCCCAGGCCCTCAAGGGGCCGGGCGGGCAGATCACCTTTATCTGGCAGAACCCGCTCGCGGTGTCCGCCACCCAGATCCGCGGCCTCTTGGCCACCGGGAAGTCCATCCGCTTCCTGGTGCCCGATGCCGTGCTTGACTACATCCGGACGCACGACCTCTATCCGGCGTCCTCCGAACCGAGGTAAGAGCTACACCATGCAAAGCGAACAACTCGTCCAGGTGGCCATCGCCGCCCTGGAAGACATGAAGGCCCAGGACATCATCTCCCTGGACGTGCGGGAAAAGACCAGCGTGACCGACATCATGGTCATCGCCAGCGGCACCTCCAGCCGCCACGTCAAGTCGCTGGCCGACAACGTGCTGGAAAAGGTCAAGCAGCAGGGCGTGCGCCCGCTGGGCAGCGAAGGCCTGGAAGGCGGCGAATGGGCGCTGCTGGACCTGGGCGACGTGGTCGTCCACGTGATGCTGCCGACCACCCGCGAGTTCTATGACCTCGAGCGCCTCTGGCGCGGTGCCGAGCAGAGCCGCGCCGCCCACGGCGAATAAGTCCGGTGCGCCTGCGTCTCATCGCCGTCGGCTCGCGCATGCCGCGCTGGGTCGAAGAGGGCTGGCACGAGTACGTCAAGCGTCTGCCGCCGGAACTGCCGTTGGAACTCGTCGAGATCCCGCTGCAGACCCGTGGCAAGAACGCCGACGTCGCCCGGCTGATCCGCCAGGAGGGTGAGGCCATGCTGGCCAAGGTGCAGCCGGGCGAGCGCGTGGTGACCCTGGAGGTCACCGGCAAGCCCTGGAGCACCGAGCAACTGGCTGAAACACTCCAGCAGTGGCGCCTGGAAGCCCGGACCGTCAACCTCATGGTCGGCGGTCCCGAGGGTCTCGCTCCCGAGGTGCAGGCGCGCAGCGAACAGCGCTGGTCGCTCTCGCCGCTGACCCTGCCGCATCCGCTGGTGCGCATCCTCGTCGGTGAGCAGCTCTATCGCGCCTGGACCGTACTGGCCGGCCATCCGTATCACAAGTAGTCCGTACCTGCGATGTCGCAACCCATACGCCTCAAGGACCACGAGAAAGACGCCCAGCTCGTCCGCGCCCGCGTGACCGTCGGGGCGGTGCTCTTTCTTGTGCTCGCCTGCGTACTGGTGGCGCGCATGTACTACCTGCAGGTCATCCAGCACGACTACCACTCGACCCTGTCGGAAAACAACCGGGTCCATGTCCAGCCGATCCCGCCCACCCGCGGCCTGATCTACGACCGCAACGGCATCATCGTCGCCGACAACCGCCCCAGCTTCAGCCTGACCATCACCCGGGAGCGGGCCGACAACTGGCGGCAGACCCTCGATACCCTGGTGCAGGTCTTGGGCCTGACCGAGGAAGACCGCGAGCTGTTCGAAAAGCGCATGAAGCAGGGGCGGCGGCCGTTCGAGCCGGTGCCGGTGCTGTTCGAACTGACCGAGGAGCAGATCGCCAAGATCGCCGTCAACCAGTTCCGCCTGCCCGGGGTCGAGGTCACGGCGCAGCTGGTACGCCACTATCCCATGGGCGAGCACTTCGCCCATTCGGTGGGCTATGTCGGGCGGATCAACGAACAGGAGCTCAAGCGCCTGGATCCGGTCAACTACAGCGGCACCCACCACATCGGCAAGACCGGCGTGGAGCGCTTCTACGAGCCCGAGCTGCACGGCGAGGTGGGCTACGAAGAGGTGGAGACCAACGCCCGTGGCCGGGTCCTGCGGGTGCTCAATCGCACTGATCCCAAGCCCGGCAAGGACATCGTCCTGACCATCGACTCGCGGCTGCAGGCCGCCGCCGAAGCCGCCCTGGGCGGACGTCGCGGGGCCATCGTCGCCATCCAGCCCAAGACCGGCGAGGTGCTGGCCATGGTCAGCCAGCCGAGCTACGACCCCAATCCCTTCGTGACCGGGATCAGTTTCAAGGAATATTCCGAGCTGCGCGACTCCATCGATCGCCCGCTCTACAACCGGGTGCTGCGCGGCCTCTATCCGCCCGGTTCGACCATCAAGCCGGCGGTGGCCATCGCCGGTCTCGACAGCGGCGCCACCACGCCCCAGGCACGGGTCTTCGATCCGGGCTACTACGAGTTGCCCAACTACGATCACAAGTACCGCAACTGGAACCACGGCGGCGACGGCTACGTGGATCTCGACATGGCGCTGATGAGATCCAACGACACCTATTTCTACGACCTTGCCCACAAGATCGGCATCGATCGGCTCGCCGAGTACATGGGCAAGTTCGGCCTCGGCCAAAAGGTCTCCCTAGACATGTTCGAGGAGGCGCCGGGGCTGATGCCGTCGCGCCAGTGGAAGCGTGCCACCCGTCGCCAGGCCTGGTTCCCCGGCGAGACGCTGATCCTCGGCATTGGCCAGGGCTACATGCAGACCACACCGCTGCAGTTGGCGCAGGTCACTACCCTGATCGCCAACCACGGCAAATGGATTCGTCCGCACCTGGCCAAGACCCTCGACGGCCAGCCGCCGGTGGATAGCAATCCCATGCCTGACATCCAGCTCAGGGATGACAGCTACTGGGATCGCGCCATCCACGGCATGGAAATGGTGGTGCAGAATCCACGCGGCACTGCGCACAAGATCAATGTCGGCGCCCAGTACCGCATCGCCGGCAAGAGCGGTACCGCCCAGGTGGTCGCGATTCGCCAGAACGAGAAGTACAACTCGGCCGCGCTCAAGGAACGCCATCGCGACCACGCCCTGTTCGTTGCCTTCGCCCCGGCCGATAATCCGCAGATCGCCGTGGCGGTGATGGTCGAGAACGGCGAATCGGGCAGCGGTGTGGCCGCCCCGGTGGTACGCCAGGTGCTGGATGCCTGGCTGCTCGATGAGCAGGGCCATCTCAAGGCCGAGTACGCCAAGCCGACTACCGCCGGGGCGACCGCCGCCGCGACCAAGGTGCAGCCATGAGTCTTGCTCCCAACTTCGATCGCACCATCCCCGAAGGGGACGTGATGAAGCGGCGCGCCACCCTGTTGCAGCGCCTGCACATCGACGGCCCCTTGCTGATCCTGCTGCTGATGCTGGGGGCGACCGGCCTGTTCGTCCTCTATTCCGCGGGTGGCCGCAATCTCGACCTGCTGTTCAAGCAGGCCAGCTCCTTTGGCCTCGGCCTGGTGGCCATGGCCGTCGTCGCCCAGCTCGAACCGCGCTTCATGGCGCGCTGGGTGCCCCTGGGCTACGTGATCGGCGTGGCCCTGCTGGTGGTGGTGGACGTCATGGGCCACAACGCCATGGGCGCCACCCGCTGGATCAACATTCCCGGGGTCATCCGCTTCCAGCCGTCGGAATTCATGAAGCTCCTGATGCCCATGATGATGGCCTGGTACCTGTCCAAGCGCAGCCTGCCGCCCAACTTCAAGCACAGCGTCATCAGCCTGTCGCTGGTGGTGGTGCCCTTCGTGCTGATCCTCGACCAGCCCGATCTCGGCACCGCCATGCTGGTGCTGGCCTCGGGCGGCTTCGTGCTGTTCGTCGGCGGCCTGCGGTGGCGCTGGCTGATCGGCGCGGTGAGCGCCGCGGTGCCCCTGGCGGTGGCCATGTGGTTCTTTGTCCTGCACGACTACCAGAAGCGCCGGATCCTGACCTTCCTCGATCCGGAGATGGACCCCCTGGGCGCCGGCTGGAACATCATCCAGTCCAAGGCCGCCATCGGCTCGGGCGGGGTGTTCGGCAAGGGCTGGCTGCTGGGTACCCAGTCTCATCTGGATTTTTTGCCGGAAAGTCACACGGACTTTATCATTGCCGTCCTCGGCGAAGAGTTCGGCATGGTCGGCGTCTGCCTGCTGCTGGTGCTCTATCTGCTGCTCATCGGTCGCGGCCTGACCATCACGGTGCAGGCCCAGACGTTGTTCGGCAAGTTGCTCGCCGGCGGCGTGACCATGACCTTCTTCGTCTATGTCTTCGTCAATATCGGCATGGTCAGCGGCCTGCTCCCCGTGGTGGGCGTACCGCTGCCATTCATCAGCTATGGCGGCACCTCGGTGGTCACCTTGTTCACCGGGTTCGGAGTTTTGATGTCGATCCACACGCACCGCAAGTGGATCGCCCAGGTTTAACACGCAACAAAGAGGGTTAGATGCCGACAATGGGATGGATGCGTCGCTGCCTGCTGAGCCTCGGGCTCGCGGGTGCGATGGGCGTGACGACCGGCGTCGTCGCGGGTGACTACGACGCGGCACCGCTGACGCGCGACTTCATCGCCGAGATGAGTCAGAGCTATGGCTTCGCCCCGGAACAGCTGCAGGCGCTGTTCGGCGAGGTCGAGCGCAAGCAGGCCATCCTCGACGCCATCTCGCGACCGGCCGAGCGGGTCAAGCCCTGGAGCGAATACCGCCCCATCTTCATCACCGATCGGCGCATTGCCCAGGGCGTCGAGTTCTGGAAGGCCCACGAAGAGGCCCTGGCCCGCGCCGAGCACGAATACGACGTGCCGGCCCAGTTCATCGTCGCCATCATTGGCGTGGAAACCTTCTACGGCCGCAACACCGGCAACTACCGGGTGCTGGACGCGCTCTCGACCCTGGCTTTCGACTATCCGCCGCGCGCGCCCTTCTTCCGCAGCCAGCTGCGCGAATTCCTGCTGCTGGCCCGCGAGCAACAGGTCGATCCGCTCAGCCTGACCGGCTCCTATGCCGGCGCCATGGGCCTGCCGCAATTCATGCCGGGCAGCTTCCGCGCCTATGCGGTGGACTTCGACGGCGACGGCCACATCAACATCTGGTCCGATCCCACCGACGCCATCGGCAGCGTGGCCAACTACTTCAAGCGCCACGGCTGGTCCGGGCGCGGTCCCACCGCCATTCGCGCCCAGGTCAGTGGCGAGCGGGTGGAGGAGGGCGTGGTGGCCGGCATCGAGCCGGTCAAGAGCGTCGCCGAGTTGCGCGCCCTGGGCTGGAACGCCCAAGACCCTGCCCTGCGTGACGATTTGCGTGTAACCTCGTTCCGCCTCGACGGAGACAAGGGACCGGAGTACTGGATGGGCCTGCCCAATTTCTACGCCATTACCCGATACAACCGCAGCGTCATGTACGCCATGGCGGTGACCGATTTGGCCAATGCCATCGCCGAACGCCATGCCGCCGAGGGTAGCAAGCCGTGATGCGCCTGACTGCCCTGGCGCGCCTGGCCGGTTGCCTGGGCCTCGGCCTGCTGCTGGTGAGCTGTTCCAGCCAGGCGCCCAAGCCGACCAGCAAGGGCGTGGCCGGACCGGGCGGCTATTTGCGTCCGCACCGCGACGGCGCGCCCTGGTGGGACGTGGACGTCAGCAAGATCCCCGACGCCGTGCCCATGCCCTACAACGGGCCGCTGAAGAACAACCCCTATACGGTACTGGGCAAGACCTACTTCCCGCTGACCGATTCGCGCAACTACCGCGTGACCGGCACCGCCTCCTGGTACGGCACCAAGTTCCATGGTCAGGCCACCGCCAACGGCGAGACCTACGACCTCTATGGCATGACCGCGGCGCACAAGACCCTGCCGCTGCCCAGCTACGTGCGGGTCACCAACCTGGACAACGGCCGCAGCGTGATCCTGCGCGTCAACGACCGTGGCCCCTTCTATTCCGACCGGGTCATCGACCTGTCCTTTGCCGCGGCCAAGAAGCTCGGCTACGCCGAGATCGGTACCGCCCGGGTCAGCGTCGAGGGCATAGATCCGCAGCAGTACTGGGCCCAGCGCGGCCAGGCGGTGCCCATGGTGCTGGCCCAGCCGCGCCAGGCGCCGGTGGCCCAGAAGACCACCGAGACCCAGACCTTTGGCGCCATCGAGACCTATACGCCACCGGTCAACCAGCACGCCGAGCCGGTGACGCCTGCGGCCGTCGACGCAAAAAAAAACGTTTCTGTCCCAGCCGCTGGGCTCTATCTGCAGGTGGCGGCCTTCGCCAATCCGGACGCTGCGGAATTGCTCAAGGACAAGCTCAGCGACCTGACCGGTGCCCCGGTGTTCATCAGTTCGACGGTGCGCAACCAGCAGACCTTGCATCGGGTCCGCCTCGGACCGGTCCAGCCGGCTGAGGTCTCCCAGCTCCAGAACAGCGTACGCGTGGCCCGCCTGGGTCAGGCGTCTCTCGTGCAACCGGATTGAAGCAGGGATGCTTCATGACGCCCAGTCGCCGGCCCCAGCCGTCGTGATCCGCCTCGCGCGGATCGCCGTGGACCGTGCGGTCTGGGTCCGCTGCTCCTGCCATACCCCAACCTTTCAGAGATTCGGATGACAATCGCAAAACTCGCTCGACGCCTGCTCCTCCTAGTAACGATCGCCTGTGTCCCGGCCGTCTGGGCGGCCGAGACAATGGTTCCGGCGGCGCCCCAGCTGGCCGCCAAGGCCTGGATTCTCATGGATGCCAACAGCGGCGCCGTGCTCACCGAATCCAACTCCGACCAGCGCCTGCCGCCGGCCAGCCTGACCAAGCTGATGACCGCCTACATCGCCACCCTGGAAATCAACCGGGGTCGCATCAAGGAATCGGACATGGTCACCGTCAGCGAGCACGCCTGGCGTACCGGCGGTTCGCGGATGTTCATCAAGGTCGGCACCCAGGTGTCGGTCGGTGACCTGCTGCACGGCATCATCATCCAGTCCGGCAACGACGCCAGCGTCGCCCTGGCCGAGCACATCGCCGGCAGCGAAGACGCCTTCGCCGACATGATGAACACCACCGCGCAGAAGCTGGGCATGCAGAACACCCACTTCATGGACGCCACCGGCCTGCCGGATCCGAATCACTATTCCTCGGCCCACGACATGGCGATCCTGGCGCGCGCCATCATCAACGCCGATGCCCAGCACTACGCCATCTACTCCCAGAAGGAATTCTTCTGGAACAACATCAAGCAGCCCAACCGCAACCTCTTGCTGTGGCGCGACAAGACCGTCGACGGCCTGAAGACCGGCCACACCGACGAAGCCGGCTACTGCCTGGTGGCCTCGGCCGTGCGCGACGGCATGCGTCTGGTCGCCGTGGTGTTCGGCACCAACAGCGAACAGGCCCGCGCCGCCGAGACCCAGAAGCTGCTGACCTACGGTTTCCGCTTCTTCGAGACCCAGTCCTTCTACAAGAAGGGCACCGAGCTGGCCAAGGCGCCGGTATGGAAGGGTGACAGCCGCGAAGTCCAGGCCGGTCTGGCCAACGACCTGACCATGACCCTGCCGCGCGGCCAGGCCAAGAAGCTGCACGCCGAGATGGTGCTCAATCCGCAGCTGATCGCGCCCATCGCCCAGGGCCAGGTGATCGGCAAGGTCGAGGTGAAGCTGGATGACAAGGTGGTGCACACCGCCGACCTGGTCGCGCTGCAGCCGGTCGAGGAGGGTGGCCTCTTCCGTCGCCTGTGGGATAGCATTCGCCTGTTCTTCTACGGATTGTTCAACTGATCCGTCACCCTGGAAAGGCCCGCATCTGCGGGCCTTTCACCCCCTGCCGACAGAGCTCGGCCTGGAAGTCCGCATGACCGAAGACGTTAAACCCCCCAAGATCGAATTTCCCTGCCCGCGCTATCCGATCAAGGTGATCGGCGACGCCGGTGCCGATTTCGCCGAGCTGGTGCTCGACACCGTCCAGCGCCACGCCCCGGATCTGGATCGCGGCACCCTGGTGACGCGCGACAGTCGCAACGGCCGCTTTCTCTCCGTGCAGGTGCTCATCACCGCCACCGGCGTGGACCAGCTGCAGGCCATCCACCAGGACCTGCGCGCCACCGGCCGCGTGCACATGGTGATCTGATGACCACTCCCGCCCCGGCCAGCCTGGGCGTGCGCCGCTGGGGCCTGAGGCCCTACGAGGCGACCCTGGAGGCCATGCGCCGCTTCACCGACGAGCGCGGCCCGGCCACTCCCGACGAACTCTGGCTGCTGCAGCACCCCGCGGTCTTTACCCAGGGCCAGGCCGGCAAGCCCGAGCACCTGCTCGCCGTGGGCGACATTCCGGTGGTGCAGGTCGATCGCGGCGGCCAGGTCACGTACCATGGCCCCGGTCAGCTCATCGCCTATGTGCTGCTGGATGTTCGCCGCAAGGGCCTGGGCGTGCGAGAATTGGTCAGCGCCATGGAAGACAGCCTGATCGCGCTGCTCGCCGACTGGGGCGTGCAGGCCGCGGCCCGGGCCGATGCGCCGGGTGTCTATGTGGACGGCGCCAAGATCGCCTCCCTCGGGCTGCGCATCCGCAATGGCCGGTCCTTCCACGGCCTGGCGCTCAACGTTGACATGGATCTGGCACCATTCCGCCGGATCAACCCCTGCGGTTATGCCGGCCTGGCCATGACCCAGCTCCGCGATCTGGTGACCGGGCCACTAGCTTTCGACGAGGTCCGCGAGTCTCTGGTGCGTCACCTGAGTCTGCGCCTGGGCTACCCCGAACCGATCACCCTGGAATCGGATTGACATGACCACTACAGTACAAGACAGCGTCCAGACCCTTACCCCGCCCGCCCGCCCCAGCAAGGTGGAAGCCGGCGTCAAGCTGCGCGGCGCCGAAAAGGTCGCGCGCATCCCGGTAAAGATCATTCCCACCGAAGAGCTGCCGCGCAAGCCGGACTGGATCCGCGTGCGCATCCCGGTCACCCCCGAGGTCGAGCGCATCAAGCAGCTGCTGCGCAAGCACAAGCTGCACAGTGTCTGCGAAGAGGCGTCCTGCCCCAACCTGGGCGAGTGCTTCTCCGGTGGCACCGCCACCTTCATGATCATGGGTGACATCTGCACCCGTCGCTGCCCCTTCTGCGACGTCGGCCACGGCCGGCCGAAGCCGTTGGACGTGGACGAGCCGAAGAACCTGGCGGTGGCCATCGCCGACCTGGGTCTGAAGTACGTGGTGATCACCTCGGTGGACCGCGACGACCTGCGCGACGGCGGTGCCCAGCACTTCGTCGATTGCCTGCGCGAGATCCGCAAGCTGACCCCCGGCATCCAACTGGAGACCCTGGTGCCGGACTATCGCGGCCGCATGGACGTCGCCCTGGCCATCACCGAGCAGGAGCCGCCGGATGTCTTCAACCACAACCTGGAGACCGTCCCGCGCCTGTACAAGGCCGCGCGCCCGGGTTCGGACTTCGAGTGGTCGCTGGACCTGCTGCAGAACTTCAAGAAGCGCGTGCCCCACGTGCCGACCAAGTCCGGCCTGATGCTGGGCCTGGGCGAAACCGACGAGGAAGTCATCGAGGTCATGCAGCGCATGCGCGAGCACGAGATCGACATGCTGACCCTCGGCCAGTATCTGCAGCCCTCGCGCAACCACCTGCCGGTGCAGCGCTTCGTCCACCCGGATACCTTCGCCTGGTACGCCGAGGAAGGCGCCAAGATGGGCTTCAAGAACGTCGCCTCCGGTCCGCTGGTGCGTTCCTCCTACCACGCCGACCAGCAGGCGCACGGTACCAAGATCAACTGATCCTGGCGTCGTCATGAAAAAGGGCAGCCCAGTGGCTGCCCTTTTCTATTGCGGATTTGAACCCCTCACCGCTTCCAGCCCCCTCTCCCTTCGAGAGAGGGTTGGGGTGAGGGGTGATGCGCCGTTACCCGCGCAGCACCCCATCCACCAGCGCCTTGGCTTCTTCCTGGATACGCCCCAGGTGGGCTTCGCCCTCGAAGCTTTCGGCGTAGATCTTGTAGACGTCCTCGGTACCGGAGGGACGGGCGGCGAACCAGCCGTTCTCGGTGACCACCTTGAGGCCACCGATGGCGGCGCCGTTGCCGGGGGCCTCGGTGAGGATGGCGGTGATCGGCTGGCCGGCCAGCTCCTTGGCGGTGACCTGGGCGGCGGAGAGCTTGCTCAGCCGAGCCTTCTGCTCGCGGTCGGCGGCGGCGTCGATGCGCTGGTAGACCGGGGCGCCGAAGCGCTCGGTCAGGGCCTGGTAGCGCTCGCCCGGGTCCTTGCCGGTCACGGCGGTGATTTCCGCAGCCAAGAGGCCGAGGATGATGCCGTCCTTGTCGGTGGACCAGGCGCCACCGGCCTTGCGCAGGAAGGAGGCCCCGGCGGATTCCTCGCCGCCGAAGCCCAGGCTGCCGTCCAGCAGGCCGTCGACGAACCACTTGAAGCCTACCGGCACTTCCACCATCTGGCGGCCAATGCCCTGGGCCACGCGGTCGATCATCGAGGAGGACACCAGGGTCTTGCCGATGCCGGCCTGCTGGCTCCACTGCGGGCGGTGGGTGAAGAGGTATTCGATGGCCACCGCCAGGTAGTGGTTGGGATTGAGCAGCCCCACCGAGCGGGCGACGATGCCGTGGCGGTCATGGTCGGTGTCGCAGGCGAAGGAGACGTCGAATCTGTCCTTGTTCTCGATCAGGCCGGCCATGGCGTGGGGCGAGCTGCAGTCCATGCGGATCTTGCCGTCCCAGTCCAGGCGCATGAAGCGGAAGGTCTGGTCGACGCGGGTCGACAGCACCTCCAGCGGCAGGCCGTAGCGCTCGGCGATGCGCGGCCAGTAGTGCACCCCGGCGCCGCCCAGGGGATCGACGCCAAAGGTCAGGCCGGAGCTGCGGATGGCGTCCAGGTCGATGACCTGACCCAGGCCGCTCACGTAGCTGTCGAGGAAATCGAATTTGTGGGTGGTGGCGGCCTTGAGCGCCTGGCGGTAATCCATCCGCTTGACGCCGTCGAGACCGGCCACCAGCAGGGCATTGGCGCGGTCCTGGATGCTCTTGGTGACGTTGGTGTCGGCCGGGCCGCCATTGGTGGGGTTGTACTTGAAGCCGCCATCGGCCGGCGGATTGTGCGACGGGGTGATGACGATGCCGTCGGCCAGGCCCGAGCTGCGGCCGGCGTTGTATTCGAGGATGGCGTTGGACAGCGCCGGGGTGGGGGTATAGCCCGGTTCGCCATGGGTCTCGGCGCAGCCGGCGTCGATACGGACCTCCACGCCGTTGGCGGCGAGCACTTCCAGGGCGGAGATGAAGGCCGGTTCGGACAGCGCGTGGGTGTCCATGCCCATGAACAGCGGGCCGTCGACGCCCTGGGCCTTGCGGTATTCGCAGATGGCCTGGGTGATGGCGAGGATGTGCCACTCGTTGAAGCTGCCCTTGAGCGAGGAGCCACGGTGCCCGGAGGTGCCGAAGGCGACCTGCTGACCCGGATCGCTGGGGTCGGGGCGATCGCTGTAGTAGCGCGCCACCAGGCGCGGCAGGTGGGTCAGGGTGTTCTCGTCGGGAAGGCGTCCTGCATTGGCAGCAATACTCATCTCGGGTTCCTTGGCTTGAATGGAGCCCGGGCGTTTCGAGTACCCCGGGCGACGCGACTCGCGTTCGACCTTGGCGATCGCAGTTTGCTCAGTTCGCCCGAGGGGCGATCCTCAGAATGCCGATCCGTGCACGCTGAGACCGCCGATCGGAACGGGATATCAACCGCGCAGCTTGTCCAGCAACTGATGGTTGGGATAGCCGTCGGCGGGCCAGCCCTGGGACTGCTGGTAGGCGCGGATGGCCTTGCGGGTGTTGGCGCCGATGATGCCGTCGGCGCTGCCCGGGTCGAGCCCCAGGGCGGCCAGGCGCTGTTGCAACTCCACACGCTCGCTGCGGCTCAGCGGCAGGTCGTCGGTGGGCCAACTGCCGGCGATCTGGCCGGCGTCGCGATAGCGCTCCGAGAGCAGCGCCACGCCCAGGGCATAGGAGCTGGAGTTGTTGTACTTGAGGATGGTGCGGAAGTTGTTGAACACCAGGAAGGCCGGACCGCGATGGCCGGCGGGCAGCAGCAGCGAGACGCTGTCACTCGGCTGGGCGGCCGGTTGCGGCAGGCCGAGGCCCTGGATACCCAGGGCGTTCCACTCGGCCAGGCTCTTGCGCACGCCCATGTCGGCCAGGCTGTAGTCGAAATTGGCCGGTACCCGGACCTCGTAGCCCCAGGGCTTGCCGTCCTGCCAGCCGGAGGCCTTGAGGTAGTTGGCGGTGGAGGCCAGGGCATCGGCGGTGGAGCCCCAGATGTCGCGGCGACCGTCGCCATCGAAGTCCACCGCGTATTGGTCGTAGGTGGTGGGGATGAACTGGGTCTGGCCCATGGCGCCGGCCCAGGAGCCGATCATGCGGTCGGCGGTGACGTCGCCGTGCTGCAGGATGCCGAGGGCGGCGATGAGCTGGTCCTGGGCGAAGTCCGGGCGGCGACCTTCGTAGGCGAGGGTGGCCAGGGAGCGGATGACGCCCTTGTTGCCCATGTTGTTGCCGTAGTTGCTCTCCATGCCCCAGAAGGCCACCAGGCGCGCGGGCTCGATGCCATAGCGCGCCTCCAGCGAGGCCAACAGCCCGGCCTGCTGGATCAGCAGGCTCTTGCCGTTGCGCACCCGCAGCGGCGACACGGCGGATTCCAGGTATTCCCAGACCGGCTTGGTGAATTCCGGCTGGCTGCGATCGGCGGCGATCACCGCCGGATCGGGTTGCACGCCGGCAAAGGCCTGGTCGAAGGTGGCGGCCGAGATGCCCCGGCCCAGGGCCAGGGTGCGAAAGCGACTGCGCCATTGCTCGAAACTTTCGTCCGGCTGTGGCATGGCCTCGGCCGCCGCGGCGGGGGCATTGGCCGCGGGCGCGGGTTTGGACGAGGAGGGTGAAGAGGGCGCCGCGGTGGGCGTCGTCTGAGTCTGGGCGCAGGCGGCCAGGGCGGCGGTCAGCAGGGTGACCAGGGTTCCGGCGAGGAGGCCGCCGGTCTTGAATCCGCGGGTTTTCCCGAATTGCATCTGTCTCCACCGGACGTCTAGGCAGGAAGACTCACCTTAGCACGGCCCGGGTGCTGGCGTCTGGACGCGGCTTTCAAGCGGCCAGAAAGACCGAAGCCTTCTCGTCTTGCAACGAGAAGGCTTCGCGGCGGTAGCTACCCTTGCCCTTGGCGGGCTTTTCCTGGCGGGCGCGATAACGGGGATCGCTGACGAGGACCTTGGCCTTGTTGGGGCCGCGGCTGTATTTCTTGGCCATAGGTGCGTGCTCCGGGGATTGGGGACTCCCCCTTGATGGGGGCGCGCCAGTCTATTGCAAGGGCCGGGCATTACAAGTGCCGGCGAGCGTCAGGACCTGGGCAGGGCCAGCCGCTTGCCGGCGAGCGTCAGCGCCAGGCTGGCGAGGGTCAGCCAGACTTCGCCGGGTGCCTGGCCCTTGATCTGTTCGTCGGCGACCTGGGCTTCGCGCAGCAGGGCCTCCAGGCGGCGCGCGCCCTGGCGCTGCAGGGCGCGACTGACCAGCGGGCGCCGCTTGTCCCACACCGGCGGCTTGACCTGGGTGAAGGCGCGCTCCAGCGGCGTGCCGCTTTCCTGCAGATGGGCGAGGTTGGCCAGCAGGCGCAGTTCCCGGGCCAGGGCCCAGAGCACCACGGCGGCTTCCACGCCTTCGCCGCGCAGGCCTTCGAGGATGCGCAGGGCATGTTCCGCATCGCCGGCCAGGGCGGCGTCCAGCAGGCCGAAGACGTCGTAGCGGGCACTGTCGGCCACCGAGGCGCGCACGGTCTCGGCATCCACCTGGGAGCCTTCGATGAGCAGGCGGAGCTTTTCGATCTCCTGGGCCGCGGCCAGCAGATTGCCTTCCACCCGCTCGGCGATCAGGTCGACCGCCTCGGGGGTGGCGGCCAGCCCCAGACGCGACAGGCGCTGATTGATCCACTGGGGCAGCTGCGCCAGTTCCACTGGCCAGATCTGCACGAATTGCGCCTGCGGGTGCTCCAGCAGGGCCTTGGCCCACTTGGTCTTCTGGGCGGCGGCATCCAAGCGCGGCAGGCTGATCAGCAGCAGGGTGTCTTCGGCGGGGCGGGCCAGGTAGTCGAGCAGGGCGGCCGAGCCCTTGTCGCCCGGCTTGCCAGTGGGCAGGCGCAATTCGAGGATGCGCTTCTGGGCGAACAGCGAGAGGCTGGCGCCGGCCTCATAGAGGCGACCCCAGTCGAAACCGGCATCGACGTCGAAGACCTCGCGCTCGTCGAAGCCCTGGGCGCGCGCCGCGCTGCGAATGGCATCGCTGGCTTCCTGGCAGAGCAGCGGCTCGTCGCCGCTGACGGCATAGACGGCGGCCAGCGAGCCCTGGAGCTGCTTGCCGAGCTGGTTGGCGTTGAGTTTCATGCTGAACCGGAATGGCAAACCGGAGCCTTGCGGCTCCGGATGCGGCGCTTAGCGCGCGGGGGTGGGGATGTCGATCGGCGACTGCTGCGGCGGGGCGGACTCGCGGGCGCGGCGATCGGCTTCGGCCTTGGCGGCGGCGCGGGCATCGGCGTCGCGCTGCAGCTTCTCCAGGCGCTCCGGCGTCACGGCCTGCAGGCGGGCAGCCAGCTGTTGCACCAGCTCGCGACGCATCTCGCGGCGCAGCTGGTCCTTCTGCTGTTCGGAACCGACGATGTTGTTCTGGTCGGTCACGTAGTAGCGCTGGGTTTCCAGGTAGTCGCTGACCAGCACCGCCTGGTTCTTGCCGATGATGGTATAGGGCTGACGGGTGGTCAGCTCGACCTCGGCACTGCGAGCGCCGCTGGTGTAGCTGGCGGTGCGCTCGCTCTGGGCTTCGCCGCCCAGGTCCAGGGTGTAGGGCGCGCCCGAGGTGACCCGCACATGGGCGTCGTCCAGCATGTCGCGGACGTCCTTGACGGTCTGACCATAGGCGTCGCGCGCCGTGAGGTTCAGCTCGGTGAGGCTCAGGCGGGTTTCGCCGGTGCCACGCAGCTGGAAGCCGCAGGCGGTCAGCAGGGTCGCCAGGCCGACTACCGCAAGGCCGGGGAGAATCCGTTTCTTCATCTGTTGTCTGCTCCGTTCGCGTGTCTTAGTTGGCGACGATGTTGACCAGTTTACCCGGGACCACGACGACCTTGCGGATGGTCAGACCCTCGGTGAAGCGTGCCACGTTCTCGTTGGCGCGGGCGGCGGCCTCGATGGCCTCGCGGCTTGCATCGGCCGGTACTTCGATCTGGCCGCGCAGCTTGCCGTTCACCTGGATGACGATCTGCAGGCTGTCCTGCACCAGGGCGCTCTCGTCCACCTGCGGCCAGCGGGCGTCGATGACCGCGTCGCTGTGGCCCAGTTGCTGCCAGAGACCGTGGGCGATGTGCGGGGTGATGGGCGCCAGCAGCAGGGTGACGGCCTCCAGGCCTTCCTGCAGCAGACGGCGATCGGTGTCGCTGTCCTGGGCGGCCTTTTCCAGCACGTTCATCAGGGTCATGACCGCGGCGATGGCGGTGTTGAACTTGTGATGCTGACCGATATCCTGGCTGGCCTGGCGGATGGCCAGGTGGATGGCACGGCGGACGTCCTTCTGGGCGGGCGACAGCTCGCCAAGGGCGCCGGCATTCGGCAGGCCCTGGCTCACGTGGGCCTGGGCCAGACGCCAGACGCGGCGCAGGAAGCGGCTCGCACCCTCGACGCCGGAGTCGGACCATTCCAGGCTCATGTCCGGCGGCGAGGCGAACATCATGAACAGCCGGCAGGTGTCGGCGCCGTACTGGTCGATCATCGCCTGGGGATCGACGCCATTGTTCTTCGACTTGGACATCTTCTCGACGCCACCGATTTCCACTGGCTGGCCGTCGCTCTTCAGGCGCGCCCCGATCACCTTGGCCTTGGCATCGCGCTCCACCTCGACATCGGCCGGGTTGAACCAGTCCTTGCTGCCGTTGGGGTTGGTCCGGTAGTAGGTCTCGGCCACCACCATGCCCTGGGTCAGCAGATTCTCGAAGGGCTCGTCGGAATCGATCAGGCCCTGGTCGCGCATCAGCTTGTGGAAGAATCGCGAGTAGAGCAGGTGCAGGATGGCGTGCTCGATGCCGCCGATGTACTGGTCGACGGGCAGCCAGTAGTTGGCTTCTTCCTTGTCCAGCATGCCGCCGGTGAAGTTCGGCGAGGCATAGCGGGCGAAGTACCAGGAGCTTTCGACGAAGGTGTCCATGGTGTCGGTTTCGCGACGGGCCGGCTGGCCGTTGCGCGGATCGACGGTCTCGTAGAATTCCGGTATGCGCGCCAGGGGCGAGCCGGCGCCGTCCGGCACCACATCCTCGGGCAGCACCACCGGCAGCAGGTCGGCCGGTACCGGGATGTCGACGCCGTCGTCACCGTGGATGATGGGGATCGGGCAGCCCCAGTAGCGCTGGCGGCTGATGCCCCAGTCGCGCAGGCGGAACTGGGTGCGCGGCTGGCCCAGGCCCTTGGCCTGCAGATCGGCGCCGATGGCGTCGAAGGCGGCGTCGTAGGCGAGGTTGTCGTAGGCACCGGAATTGATCAGGAAGCCTTCCTTGCTGCCGTACCAGTCCTTCCACTGCACCGGGTCGAACTGGTAGCGCTCGTATTCCTCGGGGCTGTAGTCGTCCGGATTGGCCAGCACCTGGGTGGCCTCGGCGGTATCCACCACCTGGACGATGGGCAACTGGTACTTGTTGGCGAATTCGAAGTCACGCTCGTCGTGACCGGGCACGGCCATGACCGCGCCGTCGCCGTAGTGCATCAGCACATAGTTGGCGACCCATACCGGCAGGCGGGCGTCGGTCAGCGGATGGCGGACGAACAGGCCGGTGTCCAGGCCCTTCTTCTCCTGGGTGGCGATGTCGGCTTCGGCGACGCCGCCGCGCTTGCATTCGTCGATGAAGGCCTGCAGCTCGGCATTGCCCTCGGCGGCCTGGGTAGCCAGCGGGTGTTCGGCGGCTACGGCGACATAGGTGGCGCCGAGCAGGGTGTCGGGACGGGTGGTGAAGACCTTCAGGGTGCCTTCGGCGCCGATGCTGTCCTGGTCATAGGGGAATTGCACCTCCATGCCGCGGGACTTGCCGATCCAGTTGCGCTGCATGGTCTTGACCTGCTCGGGCCAGCCGGGCAGGCCGTCGAGGGAGGTCAGCAACTCTTCCGCATAGTCGGTGATGCGGAAGTAGTACATGGGGATCTCGCGCTTCTCGATCAGCGCACCGCTGCGCCAGCCGCGGCCGTCGATGACCTGCTCGTTGGCCAGGACGGTCTGGTCCACCGGGTCCCAGTTCACCGTGCCGTTCTTGCGGTAGATGATGCCCTTCTCGAACAGCTGGGTGAACAGCCACTGCTCCCAGCGATAGTAGTCGGGCTTGCAGGTGGTGACCTCGCGGGACCAGTCGATCGCCAGACCCAGGCTCTGCAGCTGGGACTTCATGTAGGCGATGTTCTCGTAGGTCCACTTGGCGGGGGCCACGCCATTCTTCATGGCGGCGTTTTCCGCGGGCATGCCGAAGGCGTCCCAGCCCATGGGCTGCAGGACGTTCTTGCCCAGCATCCGCTGGTAGCGGGCGATGACGTCGCCGATGGTGTAGTTGCGCACGTGCCCCATGTGCAGCTTGCCGCTGGGGTAGGGGAACATCGACAGGCAGTAGAACTTCTCCTGGCCCGGGCGCATGGTGGCCTTGAAGGACAGATTCTGGTCCCAGAAGGACTGGGCGGCGGCTTCTATTTCGCGGGGCTGATAGTGTTCGTGCATGGGCGTGTCGAGGGCTGCAGAGGCGTTTGATCGAGCCGCCAAGCATACATGACCCCCCGAGCGCGGGGAAATGTCCCGGTCCGCCGCTTGTTTCGCACTCCGGGGGAGGCAGGGTTGGAAGGGCCGTACTAGGCTGTTCAAACGTCCGTTCAATTACTCGGGAGGATGATCGCCATCATGGGAAAGTTTCGACGCGAGTCCGAAAAGCTGCCCGTCGACGTGCGCCTGCAACGGCGCCTGGCGCTGGCGCTGGATGAGGCGGCTACCCAGGAGCGCCTCTATGACAAGGCCGATGGGGAAGTCGAGGTGCAGGGCCTGAGTCCGGCCGAATACGCCTTGGTCAAGCGCTGGCTGGCGCGCCACCAGGCGACCGACGCCGCCATGGCCTGCTGCCTGGGCTGTGGCCGGGTCCAGCCGGCGGGTGCCTTCTGCCCACGGTGTCAGGGTCGACGACTGCTGGTCGAGAGTCCTTCTGCCCCGGTCGGCGCTCCCCTACACTAGGCGCCGCCGCGACCCGGAGGTCGCCCCCGACCGGAGGGACCATGGGTCTGCGCTATTTCTTCAAGCAACTGCTGCTGCCACCGGGCGGCCTGCTGCTGCTCCTGTTGCTGGGCTGGTGGCTGCGTCGTCGCTATCCGCGCCTGGGTCTGGTCTGCTTCCTGGGCGGTTTGCTGGGGCTCTGGGCCAGTACCCTGCCGGTGGTGGTGGAGACCGGCGGGCGCCTGCTGGAACGCGATGCCGCGCTGCCCGAGGCGCGCTGGGCGACGCTGGCGCAGCAGGCCGATGCGATCGTGGTGCTGGGTGCCGGTCGCGAGGTGGACGATCCGGGCTGGGCGGGCGATGCCGCCAGTCACCTGGCGGTGGAACGGCTGCGCTATGCCGCGCGACTGGCCAAGGCCAGTGGCCTGCCGGTGCTGATCACCGGTGGCTCGCCCCATGACCGCCCGCTGAGCGAGGCGGCGCTGATGACCGAGGTGATGGAACGCGATCTGGGGGTGCCGGTGCGCTGGCAGGAAGGGGCCAGCCGCACCACTTGGGAAAACGCCACCTTGAGTGCGCCGCTGCTGCGCGAGGCCGGGGTGAAGCGGGTGGTGCTGGTGACCCAGGCCTATCACATGGCCCGTTCGCGCTGGTGTTTCGAACGGCAGGGCTTCGCGGTGGTGGCCGCGCCCATGGGCTTCATCGGCGTCGCCAATGCACGGCCCTTCGGTGGCTGGCTACCGGAAGCCAAGGCGGTCGAGCAGACCGCCCAGTTGCTCAACGAGGCCGCTGGGCTGCTGCTCTATCCGCTCGCCTATCGCTGAGTCACCACCAGCGGCGCTTCTTCAGGACGATCCTGCCGACGCAGCAGCAGGCCCCACAGCAGCACCAGGGCGGAAAAGATCGCCAGCGGCCAGAGGCGGTAGTGCAGATAGGGCGTCAGGCCGTCCATGGGCACCACGGTGCCCTGCAGCACGCCGACCTCGAAGGCCGGGATCTGCCGGCTGATGCGACCGAAGGGATCGACCAGGGCGGTGATGCCGTCGTTGGTGACCCGTACCAGCCAGCGCCCGCTTTCCAGGGCGCGCATCTGTGCCATCTGCAGGTGCTGTTGCGGACCGATGGACTTGCCGAACCAGGTGTCGTTGCTGATGGTGAGCAGCAGCTGACTCTGGGCCGCCATGCTGGCGACGAATTCCGGATAGACCACCTCGTAGCAGATGTAGGGCGCCACGCGATAGCCCTTCACCAGCAGCGGTTCCTGCTGCTCGGGGCCGCGGACGAAGTCGGACATGGGCAGATCGAAGAAGCCAATCAGGCCGCGCAGGTAGTCCTGCAGCGGCACGTATTCACCGAAGGGCACCAGCTTCTGCTTGTAGTAGGTGCCCGAGCCGTTGCCGACCGCGGTGATGCTGTTGAAGTAACGCGAATCGCCGTCGGCGTCGCGTTCCCGCGCCGGCAGGCCGGTCACCAGGGCGCCGCCATGGGCCGCCACCTGGGCGCCTTCGGCGGCGAGGAAGTCACTGACGTATTCGCGCAGCACGGGAATGGCGTTTTCCGGCCAGACCACCAGGTCGGCATCGGTCTGCTCGGCGGTGCGGTCGCGATAGAGCGCCAGGGTGGCGCGGGCATGGTCGGGATTCCACTTGAGTTCCTGGGCGATGTTGCCCTGGACCCCGGCGACCTTGAGCGGCGCGCCGGCGGGTTGCGTCCAGACCTGGCCCTTGAAGACGTCGCCGGCCACCCAGGGCAGGGCCACCAGCACCAGGCCCGCGACCAGGGCGAGCGGCCGCATGATCAGGCGCGGGGCGTTGACCAGCAGCGCCGCGGTAAAGGCCAGCGCGGCGGAGATCAGCCAGACGCCACCCAGGGGCGCCAGGCCCTGCAGGGGGCCGTTGAGCTGGCTGTAGCCGAGCAGCAGCCAGGGAAAGCCGGTCAGTGCCCAGCTGCGGAACAGTTCCAGGGCGAACCAGAGGCCGGCAAAGGTGAGGGCGTCGCCCAGCGGTGCCTGGTTGCGTCTCAGGCACAGCGCCCAGAGCGCGGCGGGCAGGGCGAAGAACAGGGCGATGCCGGCGCAGAAGCCCACGGTGAGAAAGAGCGCCAGGGGTACCGGCGCGGCACCGTAGGTGTGGATGCTGACGTAGATCCAGCTGGTGCCGGCGAGAAAGGCGCCGAAGCCGTAGCACCAGCCGCGTAGCAGGGCGCGCCAGGCACCGAGGCCCTTGAGGCCCAGGTAGAACAGGCCGGCGGACAGCAGCGCCAGCGGCCAGATGTTGAAGGGGGCCAGCGCCAGGGGCGTGAGGGCACCGGCGAAGAGCGCCAGAAGGTTGCCCTTCCAGCCGGGTTGAGAGATCCAGCGCATCGAAAATCCTTGGTCCGATCGAGGCTGCGCAAGCTTACTCGTCAGCGCGGAGGAGTGCCAAAGGCGCGTGAGGAGAGTGAGCGGGGTGGCAGAGGGGAGGAGGGGCTATCGCGGCCATGGGCCGCTCCTACAGGGGGTGATGCTCTTGTAGGAGCGGCCGCATCGGCGGACCGCCATGGCCGCGATTGGGCAACAGGTGCGGCTAGCGATTGACCGGGGTCACGCGCAGCAGGTGGATGCGGCGGCCGTCGGCGTTGAGCACGCGGAAGCGGAAGTCGTCGATCACCGTTTCCTCGTTGCGCTTGGGCAGGTGACCCAGGCGATTCATCACCAGGCCACCGGCGGTGTCGGCCTCGGCATCGGCGAAACGGGTTTCCAGGGTTTCGTTGAGGGTCTCGATGGGGGTGAGCGCCTTGACCACGAAGTCGCCATTGGGCAGCGACTTGATGAAGCTCTCTTCCTCCACGTCGTGCTCGTCCTCGATCTCGCCGACGATCTGCTCGAGCACGTCCTCGATGGTCACCAGGCCGGCGACGCCGCCGTATTCGTCCACCACGATGGCCATGTGGCTGTGGGTCGAACGGAATTCCCGCAGCAGCACGTTGAGCCGCTTGGACTCGGGCACGAAGGTGGCCGGGCGCAACACCGCCTTGAGGTCGAAGGTGCGTTCGTGGTCGAGCAGCAGCGGCAGCAGGTCCTTGGCCAGCAGCAGGCCGAGGACGTCGTCGGGGCCGTCGCCGATCACCGGATAGCGGGAGTGGGCGGCCTCGATCACCGCCGGCAGGAATTCCGCCGGGGTCTGGTGGGCGCGGATGCTGATGATCTGCGAGCGCGGCACCATGATGTCGCGTACCTGCAGGTCGGCCACCGAGATGGCGCCCTCGACGATGGACAGGGCTTCGCTGTCGAGCACCTTGTTCTCATGCGCCTCGCGCAGCAGTTCCAGCAGCTCCTGGCGACTCTTGGGTTCATGGGCAAAGGCCTGGACGATGCGTTCCAGCCAGGAACGATGCCCAGTGCCTGATCGATCTTCGTTCATGTGTGTGTCATTCACCGTAGGGATCGGGGTAGCCCAGTTCAGCGAGCAATTGGCGTTCCAGTTCTTCCATCTCCTCGGCTTCGTCATCTTCCAGATGATCGTAGCCGAGCAGGTGCAGGCAGCCATGGATGACCAGATGCGCCCAGTGCGCCTTGGCGGGCTTGCCTTGCTCGGCGGTCTCGCGCGCCACCACGGGGGCGCAGATCACCAGATCGCCGAGCAGGGGGATATCGAGGAATTCGTCCGGCACGTCGGCCGGAAAGGACAGCACGTTGGTGGCGTAGTCCTTGTGCCGCCAGGTGCGGTTGAGCTCGCGGCCTTCGTCTTCGTCCACCAGGCGGATGGTGAGTTCCGAATCGCCCTGGCGGGCGCGTAGGGCCAGTTCACACCAGCGGCGTAAGTCCGGCTCCTCGGGGAGGTCGGCCGCCTCGCTGGCGACCTGGACGTCCAGTTCAATCGCCATGGCGATCCTCTCCGTGAGCGCGCGGTTTGTCCTGCAGCGCCTCGAAGCGGTCGTAGGCCTCGACGATGCGCTGCACCAGCGGGTGGCGCACCACGTCCTTGGACTCGAAGTGGGTGAAGCCGATGCCGGGCACGTCGCGCAGGACCTCGATGACGTGTCTGAGACCCGACTTGGTGCCGCGCGGCAGGTCTACCTGGGTGACGTCACCGGTGATCACCGCGGTGGAGCCGAAACCGATCCGGGTCAGGAACATCTTCATCTGCTCGAGGGTGGTGTTCTGACTTTCGTCGAGAATGATGAAGCTATTGTTGAGGGTGCGGCCACGCATGTAGGCCAGCGGCGCGACCTCGATGACCTGGCGCTCGATGAGCTTGGCCACCTGCTCGAAGCCGAGCATCTCGTATAGGGCGTCGTACAGCGGGCGCAGATAGGGGTCGATCTTCTGCGCCAGGTCGCCGGGCAGGAAGCCGAGCTTCTCGCCGGCTTCCACCGCCGGGCGCACCAGCAGGATGCGGCGGATCTGCTCGCGCTCCAGGGCGTCCACGGCGCAGGCCACGGCCAGATAGGTCTTGCCGGTACCGGCCGGGCCTATGCCGAAGTTGATGTCGTGATCGAGGATCGACTTGACGTAGCGCTGCTGGTTGGCGCCGCGCGGGCGGATCATGCCCTTCTTAGTGCGCAGGGCCACGCTGGTGTCGCCGCCGCCGCGGTGCTCCTGCTGCAGGGCTTCCAGACCGGATTCCTGCAGATAGAGGTGCACCAGTTCCGGGGCCACCGCGGTGCCGCTGGCGGTCTCGCGGTAGAGGCGCTGCAGGAGGTTCTGGGCCGCGCGGGTGCGCTCGGGATCGCCGACCAGTTCGAACTGGTTGCCGCGATTGCGGATCTCGATGCCGAGACGGCCTTCGATCTGGCGCAGATTTTCATCGAGCTGGCCGCACAGGTTGGCGAAACGGTCGGCATCGAAGGGTTCGAGGGTGAAATGCTGGAGCGTCTGGGGGCTATTCAAGGTGTGCTGGGAAACCCTTTGGATTGGCTTTACGAAAACTTGACGTAGCTTGAGAGTAACCTGCGTCGCGCCCTTGGCAAAGGGCGCGTGCGACCATCCATCAGGCCAGCGCGACGGCGACGGGCGGGCGCGCACCGCTGGCGACGGGGGCCAGCAGGGTACCGCGCAGGGAGTGCGGCAGGGCCTCGTCGATGTGCACCTGGACGAACTGGCCGATCAGGCTGGCATCGCTGCAGCGGAAGTTGACGATGCGATTGTTCTCGGTGCGGCCCTGCAGCATGCCGGGATCGCGCTTGGAGAAGTCGCTCACCAGGATGGTCTGGACGCTGCCAGCCATGCGCCGGCTGATCTCGAAGCCCTGCTGGTGGATGCGCGTCTGCAGGATCTGCAGGCGCTGCTTCTTGATCTCGTCGGAGGTGTCGTCGACCAGGTCCGCCGCCGGGGTGCCGGGGCGGGCGCTGTAGATGAAGGAGAAGGAGAAGTCGAAACCGACGTCCTCGATCAGCTTCATGGTCTGCTCGAAGTCCTTCTCGGTCTCGCCGGGGAAGCCGACGATGAAGTCCGAGCTGATGCAGATGTCGGGCACCGCCGCCTTGAGTTTGCGGATGCGCGACTTGTATTCCAGCGCCGTGTGGTTGCGCTTCATGGCCGCCAGGATGCGATCGGAACCGGCCTGCACCGGCAGGTGGACGAATTTCACCAGTTCCGGGATCTCGGCGTGGGCCTGGATCAGGGCGTCGGAGAATTCCAGCGGGTGCGAGGTGGTGTAGCGGATGCGGTCGATGCCGTCCACCGCCGCCACCACATAGAGCAGCTCGGCGAAGTCGGCGATGCGGCCGTCGCCGGTGGCGCCGCGATAGCCGTTGACGTTCTGGCCCAGCAGGGTCACCTCGCGCACGCCGTGTTCGGCGAGGTGGATGATCTCGGCGAGCACGTCGTCCAGCGGCCGGCTGACCTCTTCACCGCGGGTATAGGGGACCACGCAGAAGGTGCAGTACTTGCTGCAGCCTTCCATGATGGAGACGAAGGCGCTGGGGCCGTCGATGCGCGGCTCGGGCAGGCGGTCGAACTTCTCGATCTCGGGGAAGGAGATGTCCACCTGGGGCGCCCGGGTGGTGCGCGCGGCGTCGATCATCTCCGGCAGGCGATGCAGCGTCTGGGGACCGAAGACCACGTCGACATAGGGCGCGCGATCACGGATGGCGGCGCCTTCCTGGCTGGCCACGCAACCGCCGACGCCGATCACCAGGTCGGGATTCTCCAGCTTGAGTTCGCGCCAGCGACCGAGCTGGGAAAACACCTTTTCCTGCGCCTTCTCGCGGATCGAGCAGGTGTTGAGCAGGATGACATCGGCCTCGGCCGGATTTTGGGTGACTTCCAGCGGCTCCCGTTCGCCGAGCAGGTCGACCATGCGCGACGAATCGTATTCGTTCATCTGGCAGCCATGGGTTTCGATATAGAGCTTCTTGGACATGCGCGGCAGGGAGTCGGTGGCGAGTGGACCGCGCATTATAATGATGGCCTTCCGGACGGGGAAGAGCCGCCCGGAAGGCGGTCGTGCTAGCCCTCGCCAGTGCCCTCCGGCAACCGCGCGATGACCTTGATCTCGAAGCGAAAGCCGGCCAGCCGGTGGCGCCGACCGCGGTCACCGTGGGGTAGGGCGCCGTGCCCCAGTGCTCCAGCAGCACCGGCCAGATGCGTTCGAAGCTGGCTTCGGCATCGACCATGAACAGGGTGACGTCCACCACGTCGGCGAAGGAGGCGCCGGCCGCGGCGAGGACGGCGTCGAGATTGGCGAAGGCCAGGCGGACCTGATCTTCCAGCTCCGGCTCGGGCGAGCCATCGGCGCGGCTACCGACCTGCCCGGCGACGAAGAGAAAGCCGTGGGAACGGATGGCCGGCGAATAGCGGTGCTGTTCGTAGAGGGCGTGGCGCTGGGCGGGAAAGACGACGTCGCGGGTCATGGTGGGGCTCCGGGTGGGGATGGATGGGGCCACCTTAGGCGTCGTCTGCCAGGGGATAAACCCGGCCCGGCGGTCAGCATTGTTTGTACAATCCAAACAATCCCCTGGTAAGGAATCGGCATGGATCTGTTCGCCGCGATGCAGACCTTCGTGCGGGTGGTGGAAGCCGGCAGCTTCACCCGCGCTGCCGAGACCCTCGGCAGCAGCCGCACCCGCGTCACCCAGCAGGTGCAGCAGCTGGAAGCGCACCTGCAGGTGCGCCTGCTCAATCGCACCACCCGGCAGGTGCAGGTCACCGCCGACGGCGCCGCCTACTACGAACGCTGCCTGGGCGTGCTGGCGGCGGTGGACGATGCCGAGACGGGGCTTTCGGTGGCCACCCGCACGCCCCGTGGCCGCCTGCGGGTGGACGTGCCCAGTCCGCTGGCGCGGCTGATCCTGATCCCGGCCCTGCCGGACTTCTTCCAGCGCTATCCGGACATCCAGCTCGAACTGGGCGTCAGCGATCGCCAGGTGGATCTGATCGGCGACAACGTCGATTGCGTGATCCGCGGCGGGCGCGTCCGCGAGCAGTATCTGGTGGCTCGACCGCTCGGGACGCTGCAACTGGGGTGCTATGCCGCGCCGGCCTATCTCGCCGCCCAGGGTGTGCCGCTTCATCCCGCCGAGCTGGGCGAGGCGCCGCACCGGGTGGTGCGGTTTCTCTGGGGGACGGGCAAGGGCTTTCCCTATGCCCTGCGGCGCGGGGACGAGCGCCTGGAGTTGCAGAGCCGGCACCGTCTGGAGGTGGACGACGGCAATGCCTGCCTGGCCGCGGGGCAGGCCGGGCTCGGCGTGGTCTGCCTGCCGCACTATCTGGCGGCGGAGTCTGTCGCCCGCGGCGAACTGGTCAGGCTGTTCGCGGACTGGCGGGTGGCCCCCATGCCGCTGTATCTGGCCTTCGCGCCCAACCGTTACGTCAGCGCCAAGTTGCGGGTCTTCATCGACTGGGTGACGGCCCTGGTGGCCGAGCGGGCCTGGCTGGAAACCCCGGGCGAGCCCTGACGGCAGCCGGGGCCGACATGCTATGCTCGCCGCCCCTTTTTTCTCGGCGAACCCCGCGTCCACCATGAGCTCATCCCCCAGCAAGCCGGCCATCTACAAGGTCATCTTCGTCAACCAGGGTCAGGTCTTCGAGATCTACGCCAAGCAGATCTTCCAGAGCGATCTCTGGGGCTTCCTGGAGATCGAGGAGCTGGTGTTCGGCGAACGCACCCAGGTGGTGGTGGATCCGAGCGAGGAAAAGCTCAAGGCGCAATTCGAAGGCGTGGTGCGCAGCTTCGTGCCCATGCACTCGATCATCCGCATCGACGAGGTGGAGCGCCTGGGCCAGCCCAAGATCAGCGAAGCCAAGGGCGGCACCAATGTCATGCCGTTTCCCATGCCAATGCCCGACAAGCCCTGACCGGGCTCGCGGTCAGTTCTGCGGCGACTGGAAGGGATTGAGGTTGCCCGCGGTCTGCATGTCCTGCAGATAGTCGCGGAAGATCTGCCCCAGCACCTGGGTGGCCATCTCCAGCTCGTCCCGGCGCATCTGGGCGCTGACCAGGTCGGCGGTGTCCATGGCTTCGTCGTTGCCATTGATGGCGGCCATCTTCAGCACGATGTAGGCCTGGATGTTGTTGGGCGGTACGCCCTCGCCACGAAAGAACATGTTGCCGAGGCGATTCTGCGCATCGGCATTGCCCTTGAGCGAGGCCTGCTCGAACCACTGACGCGCCTGGTTCAGGTCCTTGGGCGTCTGCTTGCCTTCGTAGTAGAAGTCACCGAGTTCGTACTGCGCCTGGGAATCGCCGTCGTGGGCGATCTGCTGGCAGCGGGCGATCGCCTGCGCCAGGGCTTCGTTGGCCAGATTCAGGTTGCAACGGCTGGTGCTGGGGACGAGCAGCGAATTGCCTCCGGCCAGGGCGACCAGGGGCATCAGGATTAGGGCTGCGCACAGGGTACGACCAGCGCGGTGCATGAAGCGCCTCCACAAGCGAGGCAGGTTCGGAGAACCCGGTCGGCGAAACGCGCCGACATCTCATTATGGGTCAAGCCGACGCACGCTTTCAAAACCTTTACGCGCAACGGCGGAACTTTTTTACCTGTGACGCCGGCCACTCAACTAGGTGTGAGGTCGGCGTGGCAGAGAGGTTCCGCAAGCGAGACGAATGACACCTAGTCCTTGAAGGTGGCGAAGGCGCGCTCGGCGGCGTCAAGGGTGATGCGCAATTCCTCGTCGCCATGGGCGATGGAGGTGAAGCCGGCTTCGAAGGCGCTGGGTGCCAGGTAGACGCCACCGTCCAGCATCAGGTGGAAGAAGCGCTTGAATCTCTCGCTGTCGCTGGCCATGACATCGCTGAAGGTGACGATGTCTTCGGCGCCACTGAAGTAGAGACCGAACATGCCGCCCGCCTGGGTGGTGACGAAGGGCACGCCGGCGGCATCGGCGCGATCCTGCAGGCCCTGCAGCATGCGCGTGGTGTAGTCGGTCAGCTCGGCATGGAAGCCGGGGCGGCGGATCAGCTGCAGGGTGGTGAGGCCGGCGGCCATGGCCAGCGGATTGCCCGACAGGGTGCCGGCCTGGTAGACCGGGCCGAGCGGGGCGATCTTTTCCATGATCTCGCGCTTGCCACCAAAGCAGCCCACCGGCATGCCGCCGCCGACGATCTTGCCGAAGGTGGTGAGGTCGGGGCGGATGCCGTAGTGCGCCTGGGCGCCACCCAGGGCGACGCGGAAGCCGGTCATGACCTCGTCGAAGATCAGCACCACGCCATACTGGTCGCAGAGGCGGCGCAGTCCTTCTAGGAAGCCCGGTGCCGGCGGCACGCAATTCATGTTGCCGGCCACCGGCTCGACGATGATGCAGGCGATCTGGTCGCCGACCTTGGCCAGGGTTTCTGCCACTTCGCCCAGGTCGTTGTAGGCCAGGGTCAGGGTGTGCTGGGCGAAGGCCGCCGGCACGCCAGGCGAGCTGGGCACGCCCAGGGTCAGGGCGCCGGAGCCGGCCTTGACCAGCAGGCTGTCGGAGTGGCCGTGGTAGCAGCCCTCGAACTTGATGATGGTGTCGCGCCCGGTGTAGCCACGCGCCAGGCGGATGGCGCTCATGGTGGCCTCGGTGCCGGAGCTGACCATGCGCACCATTTCCATGGACGGCACGAGCTCGCAGATGAGGTCGGCCATGGTGGTTTCCAGGGCGGTCGGGGCGCCATAGGAGAGGCCGTGTTCCAGCTGGCGGCGAACGGCGTCGAGCACGTCCGGATGGCTGTGGCCGAGGATCATCGGACCCCAGGAGCCGACGTAGTCGACATAGCGCTTGTCATCCTCGTCGACGATGTAGGCGCCCTGGGCGTGCTTGAAGAACAGCGGCGTGCCGCCGACGCTCTTGAAGGCACGGACCGGCGAGTTGACGCCACCGGGAATGTGGCGCTGGGCCTGGTCGAAGAGTTGCGCGGAGCGGGACATAGGGGTCTCCTTGAATGGGATCAGGCCGCGAACAGCTGGGCGAAGGCGCGCGCACGGCGCTCCACCTCGCCCGCGCTGGCGGCGGAAAACAGGCTGTGGACGACGGCGAGCAGATCGACGCCGTGGTCGAGCAGAAGCGGGGCGTTGTTCAGGGTGACACCGCCGATGGCGCAGACCGGCAAGGCGAAGCGGCGGCGGGCCTGGTCGAGCAATTCCAGGGGCGCCGGCGGGGCATCCGGCTTGGTACTGGAGGCGAAGAAGCGGCCGAAGGCCAGGTAGCTGACGCCGGCCTGGGCCGCGGCCTCGGCCAGTTCCAGGCTGGCGTGGCAGGTGCCGCCAAGTAGCGCGTCCGCCCCCAGTTCGGCGCGGGCCGCGGCCAGGGAACCGTCTTCCTGGCCCAGGTGCAGGCCCACGCCCAGTCGGCGGGCCAGGGCGAGGTCGTCGTTGATGATCAGCTGGGCACCGTGCTGGCGGCAGAGCTCGGCCAGGGCGGCGGCTTCGTCCTGGCGGCGACTGGCGTCCCCGGACTTGTCGCGGTACTGCACCAGCCGGGTGCCGCCTTGCAGGGCGGCCTCCACATAAGGCAGCAGGCGACCCTCGGCCAGCAGGGCGCTGTCGGTGATGGCATAGAGGCCGCGCAAGGGGCTCATGAGCAGAAGTCCAGCGGCAGGCGGCGCGGCACGTACTGGCCGCGACCGGGGCGCTCGGCGTCCCTCAGGGTGCGCCAGGTGTAGTCCAGAGCGCTGCGCACCGCGCTGGGCAGGGCTTCGCCGAGGGCCAGGCGCCCGGCCAGGGTACTGGCCAGGGTGCAGCCGGAGCCGTGGTAGCTGCCGGGCAGGCGCTGGCAGACGTGGGTCTCGCAGCCACCGGCACGGTCATAGAGGCGGTTGTGCACCTCGTGTTCCTCGCCATGGCCGCCGGTGATCAGCAGGTGGGCGCAGAAGGGCAGCAGGCGCTCGGCGCATTGTTCCGGGGTGCCCTCGGGCAACTCGGCGAGGATGCGCGCCTCGGGGAGATTGGGGGTGGCGATGGTGGCGCGTGGCAGCAGCCGTTCGCGGATGGCATAGCCGACCTCGTCCTTGCCCAGGGCGCCGCCGCCACCGGCGCGCAGCACCGGATCGCAGACCAGGGGTACGCCGGGCAGGGATTCCATGATTTCCAGCACCGTCTCGACCATCTCCACCGAACCGAGCATGCCCAGCTTGACCGCCGCCACCGGCAGGTCGGCGATGATCGCCCGGGCCTGGGCCAGCACCCACTCGCGATCCAGCACCCGGAAGTCGCGCACGTCGACGGTGTCCTGCACGGTCAGGGCAGTGACCGCCGGGGCGGCATGGCAACCCTGGGCGAGCAGGGCTTCGATGTCGGCCTGCAGGCCGGCACCGCCACTCGGATCGTGGCCGGACAGGCAGAGGACGACGGGACGTTGGGGTTCGAGGGTCATGGACGTCAGCCTAGCAAAGGAAAAAGGGGCGCAGCGGCCGGGCGCCGCAGGGAGTGGCACCCTACAACGACCTCGCGCCCCGCGCCACCCGTTGACATGGGACCCGGATCGGGACGAAGGAACTCCGCTGCCGGTTGGGTAGCCGATATACTGCACCTTTGCTCGGGTAAGGCGGTTCTATGGCGTTGTGGCGGTTGTTGCGTGATTTCTTCCTGCGCCAACGGCGTGCCTACGGGACTGCCATCCTCTGCCTGCTGGGCGTCGGCCTGCTCAACCTGACCCTGCCCTGGTGGATCGGCAAGGCCATCGACGCCCTGCGCGCCGGCGAGCTGGATCAGACCGGGCTGCTCTGGCGCGTCGCCCTGATCGTGGCGGTCGGCTGCGGCCTCTATGTACTCCGCTATCAGTGGCGGGTGCGGCTATTCGGCACCTCCTACCAGGTCGGGGTGGAATTGCGCGACGCCTTCTTCGCCAAGCTGGCGCGGCTGGATCCCGGTTTCTTCCAGTCCAGTCGCACCGGTGATCTGCTGGCCCGCGCCACCCAGGACATCGACGCCGTGGAGACCGCCGCCGGCGAAGGGGTGCTGGCCAGTTTCGACGGCATGCTGACCCTGCTGCTGGTGCTGCTGGCCATGTTCATCGGCATCGACGCGCCCCTGGCCGCCCTGGCGCTGTTGCCCTTTCCCTTCATGGCCTGGGGCTTCTATCGCGTGGCGCGGCGGGTGCAGCAGCGCTTCGGCCTGGCGCTGGCCGGCTTTTCCGCCCTCAACGACCGCACCCAGGAAGCCCTGAGCGGCCTGCGCATGCTGCGCCAGCACGCCCTGATCGAAGCCGAGCTGGACGACTTCGACGCCCGCGCCCGCAGCGTGGCCAAGGCCGACTACCAGGTGCAGCGCACCGAGGCCCGCTACGAGCCGATCATCTTCGTCGCCCTGAGTCTCGCCACCCTGCTGACCCTGGTCATGGGCAGCTGGCGCTATCTCGACGGCCATATCACCCTCGGCCAGCTGACCAGCTTCAGCCTCTATCTGGTGCAGCTGATCTGGCCGATGTTCGCCATCGGCTGGTGCTTCAACCTCTTGCAGCGCGGCGAAGCCGGGGCGCGTCGGCTGGAAGAGGTGTTCGCCGTCACCGAGCGCATCCGTGACGAGGGCACCCAGACGCCGCCGGACCAGGCCGATCTGTCGGTCTACATCCCGGCCTTCACCTATCCCCAGGCGCGTCAGCCAGCCCTGCAGGACGTGGTCATCGACCTGCCTGCCGGCGATACCCTGGGCATCGTCGGCGCCACCGGCAGCGGCAAGAGCACCCTGCTGCGCCTGCTCTTGCGCCAGTTTCCGCTGGAGCAGGGCTGCATCCGCCTGGGCGGGGTGCCGCTGGAGGAATATCGACTGGCCGACCTGCGCGCCCAGTTCGCCTATGTGCCCCAGGATCCCTTCCTGTTCGCTCGTACCCTGGGCGAGAACGTCGCCCTCAGTCGCCCCGACGCCACCGCCGGGGAGATCCGCGAAGCCCTGGACGCCGCCGCCTTCGGCACCGACCTGGCGGCCCTGCCGCAAGGCCTGGACACCCCGGTGGGCGAGCGCGGCCTGACCCTCTCCGGCGGCCAGCGCCAGCGGGTGGCCCTGGCGCGAGCGCTGCTCTCGCCGGCGCCCATCCTGCTGCTGGACGACACCCTCTCGGCAGTGGATACCGCCACCGAAGCCCGCTTGCTGAAGACGCTGGCCGGGCTGCAGGGGCGCACCACCCTGATCGTCAGCCACCGGCTCTCCGCCGTGCAGCAGGCCGACGAGATCATCGTGCTCGACCAGGGCAGCCTGGTGGAGCGGGGCCGGCACGCCGAATTGCTCGCCGCCGGTGGGCTCTATGCCCGACTCTGGACGCTGCAGCAGGCGGAAGAGGCCAGCCAATGACCAAGACGCGCGTGCTCTCGCTACTGCTCAAGCCGGTACTGGCCAATCCGCGCAAGCTGGCCGGCACCCTGGCGATCCTGGTCATGGCGACCCTGTTCGATGTCCTGGGGCCCTGGCTGACCAAGCACTACCTGGACAACTACCTGGTGCCCCACGACCTGCGGCTCTGGCCGCTGGTGGGCCTGGTGGCAGCCTATGTGGTCTCCCAGGGTCTGGCCGCCTACGGTCGCTACCTGCAATCGCTGAGATTCGCCGAGATCGCCATGGACGTGGTGCTCCTGCAGCGGCGCCGGCTGTTCCGCCACGTGCTGAGCCTGCCGCAGAGCTTCCACGACCGCACCGCCACCGGCGAACTGGTGGCGCGGGTCACCAACGACACCGATGCCCTGCGTGAACTCTATGTGGCCTTTCTCGGCAACATGGTCGGCAACATCGTGCTGCTGATCGGCATCCTGGTGGCCATGGCCCTGCTCGACGTGCGCCTGATGGCCATCGCCGTGCTGCTGATCCCAGCGGCCATACTGATCGTCTGGGCCTATCAGCGATACAGCGGGGCGGCGGCCATGGAGGTCAGGATGTTGCGCGCCGAGCAGAGCGCCCGGCTGGGCGAGGCCATCGGCGGCATGGGCCTGTTGCAGGCCTTCAACCAGACCGAGCGCTTTCGCCAGGATTTCCAGCGCCTCAACCAGGCCCAGTACGGCGCCCGCATGCGCACCATCCGCGTCTCCGGACTCCTGCTGCGTTCGGCCCTGGATCTGGTCAGCGTGGCGGTGCTGGCGGTTCTGCTGCTGGTCTACGGGATGGGCCATCTGCAGGGCGGCGCCGAGATTGGCGTGCTCTATGCCTTCGTCACCTACCTGGGGCGGGTGACCGAGCCGCTGATGGACATCACCCAGAGATTCAACCTGTTCCAGCAGGCCACGGTGGCCGGTACCCGGTTGCTGCACCTGCTGGAAGAGAAGCCGGCGCTGAGCGGCGAAGACGACCGACCCATCGCGAACGCGCACTTTCACCTCGACGCCGTGCGCTTCCGCCATGCCGGCGCCGGGCACGACACCCTGCACGGCATCGACCTGGACATCCCTCCGGGCACCTTTCTCGGCATCGTCGGGCCCACCGGCAGCGGCAAGTCGACCCTGCTCGACCTGCTCGCCGGGCTGCAACCGGTCACCGGCGGCCACCTTTGCCTGGACGGCCGCGAACTGGGCAGCCTGACCCCGGAGGTGCTGGGCGCGGCCCTGGCCAGCGTGCCCCAAGAGCCCTTCATCCGCTCCAGCAGCCTGAGGGACAACCTCTTGCTCGGCAGCCGGGTGCCGGACGCGCGACTGCGCGAAGCCCTGGCCGCCGCCCACCTGGATGACCTGGTGGCGCGTCTGCCGGAGGGCCTGGATACGCTACTGGGCGAGCGTGGCTTCACCCTGTCCACCGGCGAGCGGCAGCTGCTGGCGCTGGCGCGGGCGCTCTTGCGCGAACCCAAGGTGCTCTTGCTCGACGAGGCCACCGCCAGCATCGACAGCGCCACCGAGGCACGGCTGCAGGGGGCGCTGGACGAGTTGCGCGGCCAGGTCACCCTGATCGTGGTGGCGCACCGACTCTCCACCATCCGCCATGCCGATCGCATCCTGGTGCTGCGCGATGGGCGCAAGGTGGAGGAGGGCAGTCACGAGGCCTTGCTACAGCGACCCGACGGCCACTATCGGCGCCTGTGGGAGCAGCACGCCCAGGGGGAAAAGACGCTTTAGCGGGGGAAGCCGTTGTCATGCAGGGGTGTTAGGGTGTCAGCTATAGCAGTGCCCCAACAAGGAAACTTGCATGACCTCCGTACCCGAGGATTTCACCGTCGTTGCCACCGCCAGCGAGGCGGTGGACCGTCTCGCGGCGCTGCATCAGGAGGCCACCCAGGCCCTGGATGCCGCCCTCAAGCGCTATCTCAAGGATCGCGTCGAGCCCAGCGTGGCCGAACGCGAGTTGTTCCGCTATCCCGAGATCCGCATCCGCTATCGCGCTCCCGGCGTGCCGCCGGCCACCACCCGCGCCTACGCCAAGATCCAGCTGCCCGGCACCTATGTGGCCACCGTGACCCATCCGGCGGCCTTCCGCGGCTATCTGCTGGAACAGCTCGAACCCCTGATGCGCGACTATGACGTCCAGGTCGAGATCGGTCGCAGTCGCCAGGACATCCCCTATCCCTATGTGGTGGAGCAGGGCGACGAACTGGCCGGCAGTGGCGTGACCGCGGCCGAGTTGGCGCGGGTCTTTCCCAGCACCGATCTCTCCGCCGCCCACGACGACATCGCCGACGGCCACTACGACTGGGAGCGCATCGATCCGCTGCCGCTGGCGCTGTTCGATGCCGCCCGCACCGATTTCTCGCTGAGGCGCATCGTCCACTACACCGGCAGCGACTGGCGCCACGTGCAGCCCTGGATCCTGCTGACCAACTACCATCGCTACGTCGACCAGTTCATCCAGCACGGCCTGGAACAACTGCGCAACGATCCGCGCTTCGAGCGCCTGGTGCTGCCGGGCAACGTCATCATCGAACGCGACATGGACCCCACCGAGGCCCAGGCGGTCATCGCCGCCATCGCCTGGCACCGCTTCCAGATGCCGGCCTACCACCTGATCGCCGGCGACGGCCATGGCGTCACCCTGGTCAACATCGGCGTCGGCCCGTCCAACGCCAAGAACATCACCGACCACCTGGCGGTGCTGCGTCCGCACTGCTGGCTGATGATCGGCCACTGTGGCGGCCTGCGGCAGTCGCAGACCATCGGCGACTACGTGCTGGCCCACGCCTACATGAGACGCGACGGCATCCTCGACCGCGTGGTGCCGCCGCACATCCCCATCCCGGCCCTGGCCGAGGTGCAGGTGGCGCTGCAGGAAGCCGCCGCCAGCGTCACCGGCGAACGCGGCGAGGCGCTCAAGCGCCGCCTGCGCACCGGCACCGTGCTGACCTACGACGACCGCAACTGGGAGTTGCGCTGGGCCCAGGAACGCCCGCTGATCAACCTGGCGCGCGCCGTGGCGGTGGACATGGAAAGCGGCACCATCGCCGCCCAGGGCTATCGCCTGCGGGTGCCCTACGGCACCCTGCTGTGCGTGTCCGACAAGCCGCTGCACAGCGAGATCAAGCTGCCGGGCTCGGCCAACGCCTTCTATGCCCGCGCGGTGAGCCAGCACCTGGCGATCGGCATCGCCGCCCTGGACCAGTTGCGCACCCAGCTCGACTCCCTGCACTCGCGCAAGCTGCGCAGCTTCGACGAGCCGCCGTTCCGGTAAGGCGTTGGGGTTGGGCCTGTTGGGCTTCGCTGCGCTCAACCCAACCTACGGACGGCGATGAGCCCCAGTTCGATTGGTCCAGAGTCGCGCGTGTGGCCCCCTCTCCCCCTGGGAGAGGGTTGGGGTGAGGGCACACGTCGGCACCGAAAGTCTCAGTGGAAAAGGCTGCGCCGTTTTCCACGCTACGGTGCCATGGCCGCGATCGCCTAGCGCCACCGTCAAAGCCCAATGGCTGCGCAATCCGACCGCTTGATCCCCCGCGCGGAAACCTCCTGTCATCGCCCCCCAGGAACATCTCGGCGCTCGCTCCGGTCGGTTGCAGGAGGGGGGTGAGTCCGCAGGCGTCACCGTTCGGTAAAGATCATGGATTTAACATTGATCTCTGAGGCGTCTGGCCCTAAAGTTCGCGCCCGAACGTCCATGCTGGAAACGATCCATCCGGCTCAAGTACCGACGACGAGACAGCGAGGTCAACGCCAGTACGCGTTGACCTTTTTGCTTTCGGCGATGTGCCTTGGGAAGTAGGCGAACCAAAGTGGGGAAACGGATTAGGCGTTCAGAACACCCCCTCCTTCAATTTGTTCTGCCCATCGGGAGTCCGACGCATGTCCATCAAGGTCGAAGATTACTATTCTCGCGAAACCTTCCAGAAGATGAAGGCCTTCGCCGACCAGCAGGAAACCCCCTTCGTCGTCATCGACACCGCCACCATCGGCCGGGCCTATGACGATCTCGTTGGCAACTTCCCGTTCGCCAAGATCTATTACGCGGTCAAGGCCAACCCGGCCATCGAGATCACCGAGTTGCTGCGCGACAAGGGCTCGAACTTCGACATCGCCTCCATCTACGAGCTGGACAAGGTGCTGTCCACCGGGGTCGAGCCGGAGCGCATCAGCTACGGCAACACCATCAAGAAGTCCAAGGACATCCGCTACTTCTACGAGAAGGGCGTGCGCATGTTCGCCACCGACTCCGAGGCCGACCTGCGCAACATCGCCAAGGCCGCCCCGGGCTCGCGCATCTATGTGCGGATCCTCACCGAAGGCTCCAACTCGGCAGACTGGCCGCTGTCGCGCAAGTTCGGCTGCCAGCCCGACATGGCCCTGGATCTGCTGATCCTGGCCCGCCAACTGGGTCTGGAGCCCTATGGCATCTCCTTCCACGTCGGCAGCCAGCAGCGCGACATCGACGTCTGGGACGCTGCCATCGCCAAGGTCAAGGTGATCTTCGAGCGCCTCAAGGAAGAAGACGGCATCACCCTGAAGATGATCAACATGGGCGGCGGCTTCCCGGCCAACTACATCCAGCGCACCAACAGCCTGGAGACCTATGCCGAGGAGATCATCCGCTTCCTCAAGGAAGACTTCGGCGACGAACTGCCGGAAATCATCCTGGAGCCGGGCCGTTCGCTGATTTCCAACGCCGGCATCCTGGTCAGCGAAGTGGTGCTGGTGGCACGCAAGTCGCGCACCGCCGTCGAGCGCTGGGTCTACACCGACGTGGGCAAGTTCTCCGGCCTGATCGAAACCATGGATGAATCCATCAAGTTCCCGATCTGGACCGAGAAGAAGGGCGAGATGGAAGAAGTCGTCATCGCCGGGCCGACCTGCGACAGCGCCGACATCATGTACGAGCACTACAAGTATGGCCTGCCGCTGAACCTGGCCAGCGGTGACCGCCTGTACTGGCTGTCCACCGGTGCCTATACCACCAGCTACAGCGCGGTGGAATTCAACGGCTTCCCGCCCTTGAAGGCCTTCTACCTCTAAGGCCTTCCCGCGGTAGTCGAGCCCGCGCCCTGCAAGGGACGCGGGCTTTTTCATGCCTGGCGAAAAGCGGTTTGTCAGTCTATTTACCAGGATTGTTAAGAATAGTTTACATTCGCTATGGATTTGATAATCGTTTGCAAATAGAATCGCGCCGCATTCACATAAGGAGGCGGCCCGCCATCATGTCCAAGGAAATGTCCTCGCTGTCCCAGCGCCGTTTGCTGGTTTCCACCTTCAGTGTCGCCGTCGCTTCGCTGTCCCTCGGGGCGCAGGCCCAGGACGCCAAGGAGCCGGTGACCCGCTTGGAAAGTCTGACCATCGAAGGTCAGGCGCAGCAGGAAGGCTTCAAGGCCGAACAGTCCGCCTCGCGCAAGTACACCGCGCCCCTGCTGGACACCCCCCAGACCGTCACCGTGGTACCGGCGCAGGTCATCCAGGACCAGCAGGCCCTGAGTCTGAGATCGGTGCTGTCCAACGTATCCGGCATCACCTTCAACGCCGGCGAGGGCGGTGGTGGCTCCGGCGACAGCATCAACATCCGCGGCTTCAGCGCCAACTCGAACATCCAGATCGATGGCCTGCGCGACAGCACCCAGACCAACCGTACCGACACCTTCAACCTGGAGTCGGTCGAGGTCATCAAGGGCCCCAACTCGGTGTTCGGCGGCGCCGGCACCACCGGTGGCTCCATCAACCTGATCAGCAAGAAGCCCCAGAACCGCCAGTTCACCCGCATCGGCGCGGGCCTGGGCACCGACAGCTATCGCCGCCTGACCCTGGACACCAACCAGCCGCTGCAGGGCGTGGGTACCGACAGTGCCTTCCGCCTGAACCTGATGGCCCACGAGAACGACGTGCCCGGCCGCGATCAGATCGACCGCGAGCGCTGGGGCATCGCGCCGTCGCTGGCCCTGGGCCTGTCGGACGACACCCGGCTGACCCTGAGCTACTTCCACCAGACCGACAACAACCAGCCCGATTACGGCGTGCCAGCGCTCAACGGCAAGCGCCTGGGCGGGGTGGATCGCGATGCCTATTTCGGCTTCAAGAACATCGACAAGGAAGACATCGACAACAATGTCTTCACCGTGGAGCTGGAGCATCGCTTCAACGACAACCTGAGTCTGCAGAACCTGACCCGCTACAGCCGCATCGAGCGCGACGTGGTGATCTCGGCGTCCCACGTCAATTTGGGTGGCGTGGCCGCGGGTCGCTATCGCCCGGCCGGTCCCCAGGGCTATGGCCGCGACGTGACCTCGGAGATGTGGATCAACCAGACCAACCTCACCGGCAATGTCGAAACCTTCGGCCTGGGCCATTCCTTCGTGCTGGGCGCCGAGTTCTCCCGCGAGGACTACGACCGCGACACCTACAGCTATGGCCTGGCCTTCCCGGCCGCCGGCTATTCCCTGGCCGCGCCGCCGGAGCGCTATGACGGCGCGACCGACAAGCAGACCTCGGCCATCGCCAACAACGTGCTGACCGACAAGGCGCTCTATGCCTTCGACACCATCGCCCTCAACGACTTCTGGGATCTGAACCTGGGCCTGCGCTACGACTGGTTCGACGGCGACAGCGACACCACCCCGGTGGCCAACGGGGTGCGTGGCGCCAAGACCAAGCTGAGTTCCGATGATGCCAAGCTGAGCGGGCGCGCCGGCCTGGTGTTCAAGCCGGCTCCGAACGGCCGGGTTTACGTGGCCTATGGCACCTCCTTCAATCCCTCGGCGGAAAGCCTGACCTCCACCGGCGCCGGGCTGAGCGCGGCCAACCAGGATCTGGGTCCGGAAAAGAACAAGACCTGGGAGCTGGGCACCAAGTGGGAATTCCTCGACAAGCGCCTGGAGCTGGACGGCGCCCTGTTCCGCGTCGAGAAGAGCAATGCCCGGGAGACCCTGGCCGACGGCAGCACTGCCCTGGCCGGCAAGCAGCGCGTGCAGGGCATCGAGCTGGGCGCCACCGGGCGGATCACCCCGCAGTGGAACGTCTACGCCAACTTCACCTTCCTCGACAGCGAGACGCTCAAGGCCGCCGACACCCTGGACGGTCGCAATCGCGAAGGCCAGGCGCTGGCTAACACCCCGCCGCGTTCGCTCAATCTCTGGACCACCTACGAATTGCCGGCCGGCTGGCGGGTGGGCTATGGCGCGCGCTACGTCAGCGAGCGCAACGTGACCTCCAGCAACGACGGCGCCAAGCTCGACGACTACTGGCTGCACAACGCCATGGTCGGCTATCGCGTCAATCGCAACGTCGACCTGCAGCTCAACGTCAACAACGTCTTCGACAAGGACTATGTGGAGCGGGTGCGCTCGCAACTGGGCGTGAGTACCCGGTCGTCGGCCATCGAATACGGTGATGCCCGTTCCGCCATCCTGACCGCGACCTACAGCTTCTGAGGTCGCCTGCAGCAACCGGAGCCCTGCCTGCGCAGGGCTTTCGGCGTTAGAGGGGAATCACCATGATGATCAGCGTTCCGGGCGTGCTGACGCCCGAGCAGGTAAGGGATTGCCGGGAGCGGCTGGAGTCGGCCGCCTGGGCCGATGGCCGGCACACCGCCGGTTTCCAGTCGGCCATGGCCAAGGACAATCTGCAGCTACCGGCGGACGAGCCGGCGGCGCGCGCGGTGGGCGAGCTGATCCAGCAGGCGCTGGCGCGGCATCCGCTGTTCGTCGCCGCGGCGCTGCCGGCACGGGTGTTTCCGCCGCTGTTCAATCGCTACCAGGGCGGCCAGTCCTTTGGCCTGCACGTGGACAATGCCCTGCGGCCGCTGCCGGATGGCAGCGGCTACCTGCGCACCGATCTGTCGGCCACGCTGTTCTTCTCCGAGCCGGACGAATACGACGGCGGCGAGCTGGTGGTGGAAGACACCTATGGCGCCCACAGCGTCAAGCTGGCGGCGGGCGATCTGATCCTCTATCCGGCCAGCAGCCTGCACCGGGTGCTACCTGTCACCTGCGGCACCCGGCTGTGTTCCTTCTTCTGGATCCAGAGCCTGGTGCGCGATGCCGGTCAGCGCGGCCAGCTGTTTGAACTGGACCAGGGTATCCAGCGGGCGGCGGCCGAGCTGGGGCAGGGCCACGAGGCCTGCCTGCAGCTGACCGGCGTCTATCACAACCTCCTGCGGCTGTGGGCCCAGCCCTGATCCGCGGGGGGCTGTTCCAGCTGCACAGCCTGCTCGGGCTGGCGGCGGGCCTGGTGCTGCTGGTGCTGGGGGTGACGGGGGCGCTCTACAGCTTTCAGCTGGAATTGCTGGAGCTGCTCAATCCGCCGCCCACCGCCGCGACGCCGGACCGGCGTCCCCTGACGCTGCCGGAGGTGCGGCAGCGTCTGCTCGCTCCGGGGCAGGAATTGGGCTTCGTCTCCAGCATGGCGGGGGAGGGCTATGGCCTGCTCGGCCTGGCGCCGGCGAACGGCCAGGGCCGTGGCGAGGTGCTGCTGTTCGATCGCTACACCGGCGAGGTGCTGGAGGCGCCGCGCGGCCAGGGATTCTTTCGCCTGGTCCTGGACCTGCACCGCTCCTTGGCCCTGGGACCGATAGGCAAGGCCCTGACCGGGGCCGCCACCCTGATCCTGCTGGTACTCTGCCTGTCTGGCCTCTATCTGCGCTGGCCACGCCAGGCAAGGCGCTGGCGTACCTGGCTAACCCTCGACTGGGCGCGTCGGGGGCGCAGTTTCCACTGGGACCTGCACGCCGTGGTCGGCACCTGGTGCCTGCTGCTCTATCTGCTGGCGGCGCTGACCGGTCTCTATTGGTCCTATGACTGGTATCGCCAGGCCAGCGAGCGATTGCTGGGGGCGGCGCCAGAGCCGCGGATCAGCGGCGTGGTGGCGCGCCAGGACGTGGACCTGGATGCGCTCTGGCAGAGCTTTCGGCAGGAAACCGGCGGACAGGTCGAGGGCTATGGCCTGCTACTGCCCAATCCGGCGCGCAAGGTCAGCCAGCCGACCCTCTGGTACCTGCCCGACGAGGCCGAGCATGTCCGTGCCCTCAATCGCATCGTCTTCGATGGCGCGGGACGGGTGCTCGATCACCGCCGCTATGGCGAACAGCCGCTCGGCGCTCGGCTGCTGCTCAGCGTCTATGCGCTGCATTCGGGCGAGTATTTCGGGCTGGCGGGACGGGTGGCCCTGGCGCTCGCCAGCCTGGCCATGCCGCTGTTCATGGTGACCGGCCTCTGGCTCTATCTGGATCGCCGCCGCAAGCGCCGCCAGGCGCGCCAGGCCCGGCGCGGCCTGCTGCCGGCCACGCCGGGCGTCGCCGACTGGCTGATCGGCTATGCCAGCCAGAGCGGCCAGGGCGAGGCGCTGGCCTGGCAGGCCGCCGGCCAGTTGCAGGCGGCGGGACTCAGCGCCGAGGTGATCGCGCTCGGACGGCTCTCGGTCGAGCGCCTGCAGCAGGCCTCCCAGGCGCTGTTCGTCGTCGCCACCCACGGCGACGGCGAGGCACCGGACGGCGCGCGCGGCTTCGAGCGGCGCCTGCTGACCCAGGCGGCGCTGCCGAATCTGAACTTTGGGATGCTGGCCTTGGGCGACCGCCGCTATCCCGCCTATTGCGCCTTTGCCCGGCGGCTGGATGCCTGGCTCGCCGGGCAGGGCGCCCGGTCGGTGTTCGCTCCGGTGGAGGTGGACAATGGCGACGCTCGGGCGCTCGCGGTCTGGCAGGGTCGACTCCAGGCCCTGGGCGCCGTGGCCGTCGAGCCAGCGGTCGAGCGGCCGCTGCAGGCCTGGCCGCTGGTAGCGGTGCAGCCGCTCAATGTCGGCAGCCCCGGGGGAGCGGTCTTCGAGCTGCAGCTGTTACCGCCGCCCGGGAGCAGTTGGGCACCGGGCGATATCCTCGAGATCGCCCCCCGCCAGGGCGCCGAACGCGTGGCGGCCTGGCTGTCGCCCCTGGGGCTGGCCGCTGACAGCGTGGTGGCGGGCAACGGCATCAACCAGACCCTCGCCACGGCCCTGGACACCCGTCTGTTGCCGAAAGACCAAACCGCGCTGGCGGGCCTGGACGCCCAGGCGCTGCTGGAGGCCTTGGCACCACTCGCCGTGCGCCAGTACTCCATCGCCTCGCTGCCCGGCGAAGGCGCGCTGCGGCTGCTGGTGCGCCAGCAGCGCAAGGCGGACGGTCGCCTGGGCATCGCCTCCGGCTGGCTGACCACAGGGCTAAGACCGGGCAATCAGGTGCAGGCGCGACTCCGCGCCCATCCGGGCTTCAGACCGCCGCTGGATGAGCGCCCTCTCATCCTGATCGCCGCCGGTACCGGTCTGGCCGGGGTGCGCCCGCTGCTGGCTGCCCGTATCGCCGCCGGGTATCGGCGCAACTGGCTGCTGTTCGGCGAACGCACGGCGGCCCACGACGATTTCTATGGGGCGGAGCTGAATCGCTGGCAGGCGCGGGGTGAACTGGAACGGCTGGACCGGGTGTTCTCGCGGGACGGCGACGGCTATGTGCAGGAGCGCCTGCGGGCGCAGCGGGAACTGCTGCTGGACTGGCTGGCGGCCGATGCCGTGATCATGGTCTGCGGCAGCCTGCCGGGCCTGGGGCGTAGCGTCCAGGCCACCCTGGAGGCGCTGCTCGGCGAGGCCGAGGTCCAGCGGCTGATCGACGAGGAGCGCTACCGTCGCGATCTCTACTAGACCTAGGCCCGGGCGATGCACCAGACGCCGGCACCGATCAGCACCACACCGGCCAGCTTGCCCAGAGTGACCGGGTCCTGCCGAAAGCCGGCCCAGCCGAAGTGATCCAGACTCAGCGACATGGCCAGCTGCCCGGCGATCACCAGCGCCATGAACAGGGTGGCGCCGATGCGCGGACCGGCGAAGGCGGCCATGGCGATAAAGAACATGCCCAGCAGGCCACCGCACCAATGCCACCAGTGCAGTTCGCGCAGCGCACCCAGGGTGGGGACGCCACGCTGCCAGAGGGTCAGCCCCAGCAGGGCGATGAGACCGACCATGAAGGAAATGGACGCCGCGGCGAAGACGCTGCCGAGGTGCCGGGCCAGTTGACCGTTGATGCCGGCCTGCAGCGGCAGGCAGGCACCGGCGATGAAGGGCAGGACGAGCAACCACCAGACGGGCATCGACAGGACTCCAGGAAAAAAGGGGGCGCGCAGTATGCCCCAGGGGACGGGCGAAGCGGTCGAACCGGCGACCTCCGGTCGGGCTCCAAGCTCTATCGAATTCCGGAGCAACCGCGATGCCGCCGCGCTTGGAGAAAAGCCTGCCGATCCGCGAGGAGCTGGGCCTGCAACGCTGGATCTGGCGCTGCGAGCGGCTAGGCTGGGTGTTGCTGGGCCTGTTCGTCGCCCTGGCCCTGGCCGGCCTGTTCGCGAGTGGCGGACTCTGGGCCACGGCGACTCGGGTCAGCGATGATGGCCAGCTCCGGGTCGAGTACGAGCGCTTCCAGCGCCGCGGCGCCCCGGCGACCCTGATCCTGGAACTGGCGCCCGGCCTCACCCGCGTCGGCCTCGACGAACGCCTGGTGGCCGACTGGACGGTGGAAGCCCTCTATCCGCAGCCGCTGCGCATGACCAGCAGCGATGGGGTGCTCTGGCTCGATCTGGTGCCGGGTAAGGGACCGAGTCGCCTGCACCTCGCCTTGCGTCCGGACCGCCTGGGCACCGTCGACTGGCGGATCCTGAGATCCGGCCAGCCACCGCTGGAACTCTCCGCCTTCGTCTATCCCTAGGGAGCTGCCATGGAATCCGTGCTGCGCGCCGCCGCCATCTACGCCTTTCTATTGGTGCTGTTTCGCATCACCGGACGGCGTGCGCTGTCGGAGATCACCACCTTCGATTTCGTCCTGCTGCTGGTGATCGGAGAGGCCACGCAGCAGGCACTGTTGGGGGATGATTTTTCGGTGATCAATGCCTTCGTGGTGATCGCCACCCTGGTGTTGATCGACATCCTGCTTTCGCTGTTCAAGGAGCGTTCGCCCAAGGTCGGGCGCTTTCTCGATGGCGTGCCGCTGATCGTGGTGGAGTACGGCAGGCCGCTGACCGAGCGACTGCGCAAGGCCCGCCTCACCGAGGAAGACATCCTCGAGGCTGCGCGGCAGAGTCAGGGGCTGGAACGGCTGGAGCAGATCCGCTTCGCGGTGCTGGAAAAGAACGGCCAGATCTCGGTGATACCCGAGCCTGGAGAAAAATGACCGGACGTGAAAGCAGGAAGGGCAGGATGATCCTGCCCTTCGCCCTGGCCTGGATCAGGCCGGATTACTGCTGGCCGCCACCCCCGCTGTTCTGACCGCCCTTGCGGCCAGCCTCGGACGCCTTCTCGCGGTCATTGGCGAAGTTGCCGCCACTGTTCTCGCCGCCCTTGCGACCGGCTTCGGCGGCGCGCTCGGGGTCGTTGGCGAAGTTGCCACCGCTGTTCTGCCCGCCCTTGCTGCCCGCCTCGGCGGCGCGCTCGGGGTCGTTGGCGAAGTTGCCACCGCTGTTCTGCCCACCTTTGCTGCCGGCTTCGGCGGCCTTTTCGCGATCGTTGGCAAAGTTGCCGGGATTGGAGTTGTTGGTGCTCATCGTGGATTCCTCTTGATCGTGGGACGAAGGAGCCGGGTCCACCCGGACGTGGCTCCGCTACAAGGAGGGAAGCCCCTAGTGGCTACCACCCTTGCGTCCGGCTTCGGAGACTTTCTCGCGATCGTTGGCAAAGTTGCCCCCGCTGTTCTGGCCGCCCTTGCGCCCGGCCTCGGCAGCCTTCTCGCGATCATTGGCGAAGTTGCCGGGATTGGAGTTCGAATTCTTGGTGGTCATGGTCGCTCTACCTCTTTTGGGAATGTAGTGCAGAACGCATTGCCTGCCCTGGTATTGAGGGGCGTGCGCGGCCAGGTTTCCCGGCCGGGGGATGGGTGGTCGCTGGCCAGGTGCCACTGTCAGGATTGTATCTAGCTTTGGCCGATGGGCTGTCCAACCTGGCCGCTGGGTTGGAAGGGGCTCGGGCCTTGCCGTATGGGAAAAAGCCTGGACGCAGCGGTGTCGCTGCGTCCAAGTCCTGTGGCTATTGGCTTGTACGACGGATGGTGGCGATTCTAGAAACCGTCGATGGGAATCTTCAGGTAACGGCGGCCATTGGCCTCGGCCGGCGGCAGGGTGCCGGCGCGGATGTTCACCTGGATCGCCGGCAGGATCAGCGTCGGCATGGACAGGGTGGCATCACGGCGGGTGCGCAGGGCGACGAAGGCATCCTCGTCCACGCCATCGCGGACATGCACGTTGAGCGCACGCTCTTCACCCACGGTGGTCTCGTGGCGCGCTTCGCGGCCGGCGGGCGGATAGTCGTGGCACAGATAGAGGCGCGTGGCCTCGGGCAGGGCCAGCAGCCGGCGGATCGAACGATAGAGGTCGCGGGCGCTGCCACCGGGAAAGTCGCAGCGCGCCGAGCCGACATCGGGCATGAACAGGGTGTCGCCGACGAAGACATGGTCCTCCTTTACCTGGTAGGCCATGTCGGCCGGGGTGTGGCCGGGCACGTGCAGGGCGCGGGCGGTCAGGGCACCGATGTGGAAGACCTCGTCGGGCTGGAACAGGTGATCGAACTGGGAGCCGTCGAGGCGGAATTCCGGTTCCAGGTTGAAGACGTCCTTGAAGGCGCCCTGGACGCGGCGGATGCCCTCGCCGATGGCGATGCGGCCGCCCAGTTGCCGCCGCAGATAGGGCGCGGCGGAGAGGTGGTCGGCGTGGGCATGGGTCTCCAGCAGCCACTCCACGGTCAGCCCCTGATCGCGCACGAAGCGGGCGACGCGATCCGCCGACAAGGTGGCGGTGCGGCCCGAATGCGGATCGTAGTCCAGCACCGAATCGACGATGGCGCAGCGACTGCCGGGCGCTTCGTAGATCACATAGGTGAAGGTGGACGTGGTGGCGTCGAAGAAGGGTTCGATGCGCGGAGTCATGACCGGCCTCGTCAAGCTGTGGGATGTCTCACCTTACCACGGGGCTCCGCCGCTCCGCGGCGTGCCTCGTCGCCGCAGGTCAGGACCGGCCTAGTACCGCGCCTGCTGCATCTCCTTCAAGCGACTGAGGGTGCGGCGGAAGGGGAATTCCAGAAAGCCGCGGGTATACAGCTGCTCCAGGGGCACGGCGGCGTCCAGGTAGAGCGGGCGGCGGCGGTCGTAGGCTTCGTCGACCAGGGCGATGAAGCGGCGCACGGCGTCGTCCTGGGGCGCCAGGCGGGGCAGTTCGCGGTCGCCGGCCAGGACCCGCGTCGCGCCGTCTTCGGTGCCGCGGGCGATGCGGCCCGCGCGGGGATCGCCGGACAGGCAGGGCACGTTGCTCAGCAACAGGGCGGGAAAGCGGGTGCAGAGATCCATGTAGTCGGTGGTGGCCCAGGCGCCCTGGCAGAGCACGGCGAAATCCAGCCAGATCGCGCCGGAGGCCCGCTGCACCACGGGCAGCGGGCGCTCGCCGAGGATCAGAGGCGCGGTCGTCACGGCCTCCCCCGCGGTGAGGCGGGTGAAGGTCGTGGCGAGGGCGGTGGGATCGTCCACCCAGAAGCGCGGTTCGGCTTGGCCTTGGTGCAGACGGTGATCCTGGCCGCCGTCCACCTCCAGCACCTCCAGTTGCGCCTGCAGCGCGGCGATGGCGGGCAGCAGGCGCTCGCGATTGAAGCCGCCGGCATAGAGTTGCTCCGGTGGCTGGTTGGAGGTGACCACCAGTACCAGGCCCTGGTCCAGCAGGGCGCGCAGCAGGCCGCCCACCAGGATGGCGTCGCCGATGTCGCTGACGAAGAGTTCGTCGAAGCACAGCACCCGTACCTCGGCGGCCAATTCGCGGGCCAGCACCTGCAGGGGATCGCGGGTGCCGCTGAGTTGGAACTGGCGCTGGTGCACCCAGCGCATGAAGTGATGGAAGTGCTGGCGGCGGGCGGGCACCGGCAGGCTGGCGTGGAACAGATCCAGCAGCCAGGTCTTGCCACGGCCGACCGGTCCCCAGAGATAGAGACCGCGCGCCGGCCGGCCCGCCAGCAGCGCCGCGTGGCAGGCCTCCAGGCGCAGGACAGCGGCCTCCTGGGCGGCATCGGGCAGGCGTTCGCCCTGGGCCAGGATCCGGCGGTAGGCAGCGAGGGGAGAGGGGGCGGTGGTCATGGTCGCCACTCTAGCGCTCGACCTGGCGGCAGACCATGCCTCGGTGGAATGACGTGAGTCCTTTATAGCGTTTGAAGGCCGGCGGCCGCGGTTCGATAGTGCGAGACGATCCCTGCCGGACGCTTCCGGCACCTCTCTTCGCCCTGCCTGGAGCCCTGTCATGGCCGCCGATTCGACCCTGCACCTCGCCCACTGCCTCGCTTCCGTGGGCGTCTCCGAGATCCTCAAGATCACCGAGCGCGCCAACGCCCTGCGCCGCCAGGGCGCCGATCTGCTGGTGCTGGGTGCGGGCGAGCCGGACTTCGATACCCCGGAGCACATCAAGGAGGCGGCGATCCAGGCCATCCGCGCTGGCCAGACCAAGTACACGGTGCTCGACGGCAGCCCGGCGCTCAAGGAGGCCATCCGCCGCAAGTTCGAGCGGGAGAACCAGCTGGTCTTCGCCCAGGACGAGGTGACCGCCTCGGCCGGTGCCAAGCAGGTGATCTTCAACGCCATGATGGCGACCCTGGACGCGGGCGACGAGGTGATCATTCCCGCGCCCTTCTGGGTGACCTATGCCGACATCGTCACCATCCTCGGCGGCACGCCGGTGGTGCTGCCGTGCCGCGAGGAGGATGGCTTTCGCCTGACCGCCGAGGCCCTGGAAGCGGCCATCACCCCGCGCACCCGCTGGGTGATGCTCAACTCGCCGTCCAACCCCTCGGGGGCGGCCTATGGCGAGGAACACTATCGCCCGCTGCTGGAGGTGCTGCTGCACCATCCGCAGGTCTGGCTGATGGTCGACGACATGTACGAGCACATCCTCTACGACGGCTTTCGCTTCGTCACCCCGGCGGCCCTGGAGCCACGGTTGCGCGAGCGGACCCTGACCATCAACGGCGTCTCCAAGGCCTATGCCATGACCGGCTGGCGCCTGGGTTATGCCGGCGGACCCAAGGCGCTGATCCAGGCCATGGCCAGTGTGCAGAGCCAGGTGACCTCCTGCCCCTGCTCGGTCAGCCAGGCCGCGGCCATCGCTGCCCTGGATGGGCCGCAGGACATCGTGCGCGAGCGCTGCGAGCTGTTTCGCCAGCGGCGGGATCTGGTGGTGGATGCGCTGAACGCGGTGCCGGGCCTGTCGGCGCGGCGGCCCGAGGGGGCCTTCTATGTGTACGCCAGTTGCGCGGGGGTCTTGGGTCGGCGGACGCCGGGCGGGGAGCTGATCGACAGCGATACGGCCTTTGCCCGCTACCTCATGGACGAGGGCGGGGTGGCGGTGGTGCCAGGCTCGGCCTTTGGCCTGGCGCCTTACTTCCGGGTTTCCTACGCCACCTCGCACGAGGTGCTGGAGGAAGCCTGCCGCCGGATCGCCGAAGCGACCCGGCGGCTGCTGGCCTGATCAGCCGGCCGGCGGTGCTGGGGGCGCCGGCGGTTGGGCACCCGGGGCGACCGGCTGGACGCCGGGGGGCGGGGGCGGCGGCAGACGACCGGGACCGCGGGGTGCCGGCGGGGTATCCAGGGTCTGCAGCGAGTTGGCGTCGGCGCCGAGGGCGCTGACCCGGAAGGCACGGCCCTGGGCATTGGCCACCAGCTCGCCGCGGACGGCTACGTTCTGACCGGGCTTGAGCAGCGCTTGCAGGCGCAGGGCTTCATGGGGCGGCAGGCGCAGGGCGGTACCGTCCTGCAGCAGGGCGCCGTTCACGTCGCCACGGGGACCATGCAGCAGCTGGACGATCTGGCCCTGGAGGCTGTCGCCATCACGCTCGGTGCCAGGTGCCGGGGGGGCCGGAGGACGGCGACCGCCCACGCGATCGGGGCCTTCGTCGGTGACCGTCTTGCCGGTCTGGACGTTGGTCAGGGACACCGCCTGGACCAGCGGCAGGCTGGCGGCGCGCAGACCGGCGACGTTGATGCTGTCACCCGGCTTGAAGGTGGCGGCCAGTTGCTCGGACAGGTGCGGCGGGGTGTTGACCTCGGTGCCGTCGGCCAGGATCAGGCCGTCGATATCGCCGCGGGGATTGAGCAGGAACTGCTTGAGCTGGCCCTGCTGGGTAGGGATCTGGGCGCTGGCCGCGGTGGTGGAGGCGGTGCTGCCGGCGGGTGCGGTTTGTGCCAGGACGAGGCCGCTGACGGACAGCAGGGCGAAGGTCCCGATCACGAAGGTTTGGGTCTTGGTAGGCATGGATGACTCCTGCGGTGGTTGACGATCAGGATATTGCAGGGCCTGTGCCAACTTTTATTTCTTATATAAATCAATAGCTTGTGTTTTTTAAGCGGCGATCCGGGCAGCCTTTGCGTCCGGTTGGCGGACAGGCCTGTCGGCAAAGCGGTCAGCCTAGGCAGGACTGTCGTCTGCGCCGACACCCAGGCCCAACCGACTCAGCTTGGTGTAGAGCAGCTGGCGATGAATGCCCAGGCGGCGCGCCGCTTCGGCGCGATTGCCGCCGCTGCGCTGCAGGGCGCGCTCGATCAGCAGGCGCTCCAGGCGCGCGGTGGCTTCGGCCAGGGTCTCCTCCGGCCAGCTGGCGTCGATGGCTACCTCGTCCGGGGTGTCGCCCTGCAGAAAGGCCAGGTCGGCGGCGACGATGCGCTCGCCCTGAGCCAGGGTCGCGGCGCGCTGGATGGCGTTGCGCAATTCGCGCACGTTGCCTGGCCAGGGGTGGCGCAAGAGCAGGGCGGCGGCATCGTCCGCCAGTACCCGGCCGCTGGGTGCGAGGAAGTGTTCGGCCAGCGGCAGGATGTCGGCCCGCCGCTCGCGCAGCGCCGGCAGGTGGATGGGCACCACGTGCAGGCGATAGAAGAGGTCTTCGCGGAAGTCGCCGCTGGCGACCCGCTGGGCCAGGTCGCGGTGGGTGGCGGCCACCAGGCGCACGTCCAGGCGCACCGGTGCGCCACCCACCGGCGTCACCTCGCGTTCCTGCAGGGCGCGCAGGATCTTGGCCTGCATCGGCAGCGGCATGTCGCCGATCTCGTCGAGAAAGAGGGTGCCGCCCTGGGCTTCGCGAAAGGCGCCGAGGCGATTGGCGGTGGCCCCGCTGAAGGCGCCGCGCACATGGCCGAAGAGTTCGCTTTCCAGCAGGTCCGGCGGGATGGCCGCGCAATTGACCGCCACGAAGGGCGCCCCGCGTCTCTTGCCATGCTCGTGGATGGCGCGGGCCACCAGTTCCTTGCCGGTGCCGGTCTCGCCGGTGACCAGCACCGTGGCCTCGCTGTCCACCAGGCGGCCGATGGTCTTCTGCACCTGGCGCAGGGCGTCGCTGCCGCCCACCAGGGTGTGGCCCTCGACCGCGGCCGGTGGCGCGCTGGCCGGACCGCGCTGGGCGGTCATGCCAGCCAGTACCCGGATCAGCTCGTCACGGCCGATGGGCTTGGTGAGGTGGTCGAAGGCGCCCAGGCGCATGGCCTCGATGGTGTTGCCGGCACTGGCGAAGGCGGTCAGCACCGTGACCGCCGGCGGCTCGGGCAGGGCGCGAATGCGCGCCAGCACCTCCAGGCCGTCCAGCCCGGGCATGCGCAGGTCGAGCAGCACGGCGTCCACCCTTTCCTGCGCCAGGAGCCGCAAGCCCGCTTCGCCGCCGTCGGCCTGCAGCACCCGGTAGCCCTGGTCCGCGGCGGTTTCCGCCAGGGCGTCGCGCAGACCGGCGTCGTCATCGATGATCAGCAGGGTTGGCATGGCAGGAGGATCTCGAAGCGCGTGGGGAGGGAGGGATCGATCAGCCGCGCCTCGCCACTGTGGGCGCGGGCGGTCTCGCGGACCAGGGCCAGGCCCAGGCCGGTGCCCTCGGGGCGGCCGGTGACGAAGGGCTCGAAGAGCTGGGCGCGCAACGCGGCGGGTGGCCCCTGGCCTTCGTCTTCCACCGCCAGCACCAGCCAGTCGCCGCGCCGGCTGGCGTCGAGGCGGATCTCGCTGGCGGCCGGGGCGGCCTGCAGGGCGTTGAGCAGCAGGTTGTCCAGGGCGCGGGCCAGGGCGTCGCGATCGAAATAGCCCTCTTCGACGGCCACCCGGGCGGTCAGGCGGATGCCGCGCTGGGCGGCCTGGTCTTCGTGACCGGCCAGCACCTCGCGGCAAAAGGCCGGCAGCGCGATGACAGTGGGTTGCAGGTGCAGCGGCTGGGTGAGGTCGAGCAGGCGGCGCAGCAGGCGGTCCAGCCGGGTGATCTGCGTGAGGATGGCGTCCAGCGCCTTCTGCTGCCGGCCGCTGTCGCCGGCCAGGGCGTTCTCGGCCTTGAGGCGCATGGCGGCCAGGGGATTGCGGATCTCGTGGGCGACCCCGGCGGCCACCCGACCGAGGGCGGCCAGTCGTTCACTGGCGTGAACCTGGGTGGTCAGCCGCTGGGCTTCGTCACGGGCCTGGGCCAGGCGTTGCCCGGCCTGGTTGAGCGCCGCCAGCACCCGATCCAGCTCGCGTTCGCCGGTGAGGGCGAGGGTGGGCAGGTCCTGGCTGGCACTCGCGCCCAGATCGCGCTCGACCCGCGCGACATGGCGCGACCACTGCCAGGTGAGTCGGCCAAGCAGCAGGGTGGCGGCGAGCATGGCCAGCAGCAGCAGGCCCAGGCCCAGTTTCAGCTGGCGCTGCCCGCTGCCCTCGGCGAAGGTCAGGCGGGTTAGGGTCCAGGCGGCGAGATCGGCAATGGGTCCGGACAGTGGGCAGGCGGCCACCAATACCGTGGCGCCGTCCGCGCTGAAGCTGTCGCTCAGGCTGCGCGCCTCGGCCAGGGTCGCGGCGGCGAGATCGGCCAGGTGCTGGCGTTCGGCGGCGGTCAGGGGGAAGGGACTGGCATCGGCCAAGAGCCCTGCCTGTTCCTGCCAGAGGCCGCCGGCCATGCCGCGATAACGCAGCAGGGCGACACTGGCCACGCCGCCGAGACTGCGCTGCAGCGCCAGGTCGGTGAGGCCCGCGGTAGGACCGGACCAGCCGTTACTGTAGAAGCGATAGCTGCTGGCGATGGCCTGGCACGCCTGCTCGGCTTCCACCGTGGCCTGGCCGAGCTGGGCGCTTTCCGACTGGCGCAAGAGCAGGATCATCAGCCAGCCGACCCCGACGGCCATGCCGCCGAGCATCAGCAGCAGGGCAATCAGACGACTGCGCAGCGATCCGAACATGGGCTTTCTCTTCCAGGCCTTGGCCTGGATAGAGTGCCACACCCCGGCGGAGTTCGAGTGCCAGAGCGGGTGGCTCATCTCAGCCACAGACGTACAAGCCAGACCCTGGGCACGCTGGCTAGCCTGAGCCTCCTTCTCATAGCCTGGCAGGTGCCCCTTGGAAATCGTCCTCTATGCCCTGAGCGTCATGTACAGCCCCGGCCCGGTCAACGCCCTGGGGCTGAACGCCGGTCTGCGCGGCCAGGCCCGCCGGGCGCTGGGGTTCTATGCCGGGGTGGGCTGCGCCATGCTGGTGCTCTTTCTGGCGCTGGGCTATGCCGGGGCGTTCGTGGTCTCGGGGGCGCTGCTGCCGTGGCTGGCGCTCCTGGGTGGTGGCTATTGCCTGTACCTCGGCTATCGCATCGCCCGGGCCGCACCGCCAACGACAGCGGGGGAGGGCGCCGCCACGCGGCTGACCTTTGCTAGCGGCCTGCTGATCCAGGGCCTCAATCCCAAGGCGTGGCTGGCGGTGCTGCCCATCGCCACGGTGATGTTTCCGGCGGCCCAGGTGACCGGAGGCAAGATCGCCCTCTGGTCGCTGCCCCTGGCGCTGTCGGCGGGCGGCGCCCCGGCGAGCTACGCCTTGCTCGGGGCGCTGCTCGGGCGCTACCTGGCGCGGGGACGCGGCTTTCGCGCGGTGAATCGGCTGCTGGGCCTGAGTCTGGTCGGTTGTGCCCTGCTGTTGTTCCACGACGCCTGGCGCGGTCTGCTAGGCTGAGCGCCGGAGGAGTCGCCATGCGCAGCCAGATCGAATTGCCCGGCGCCACGGATTGGGTAAGGCACGCCCCGGCCCATGCCGAGCTGGAGTCCATCGAAGCCTTCTTCAGCGGCCATGCCTTCGATCCCCATCGCCACGCCACCTATGCCATCGGCCGTACCCTGGCCGGGGTGCAGAGCTTTTCCTATCGCGGCGCCCGGACCAACAGCCTGCCCGGCGAGACCATGATCCTGCATCCGGACGAGGTCCATGACGGGCGTGCCGGCGCTGCCGATGGCTTTCGCTATCGCATGCTCTACCTGCCGCCGACCTTGGTGCAGGACATCCTGGGCGGGCGACCCTTGCCCTTCCACCGCGAGAGCGTCTCCCGGGATCCGCGCCTGGCCCGGGCCACCGAAGCGGTGTTCGCCGCCCTCGACGCGCAACCCGATGTCCTGGCTCGCGACGACGCCCTCTATGGCCTGGTCGCCACCCTCGCTGAGGTCTGCCAGGCCTGGCCCAGTCGCGGGCGGGTGGACTTCGCCGCCGCGCTACGTGCGCGTGAATATCTGGAAGACCATCTCGACCAGGCGGTCACCCTCGACGACCTGGCCCGCTGCGCCGGCCGGGATCGCTGGAGTCTGACCCGGGATTTCCGCGCCTACTTCGGCACCAGTCCTCACCGCTACCTGACCCTGCGCCGCCTCGACCAGGTACGGCTGCAGGTGCGCCTGGGTCGGGGGCTGGCCGAGGCGGCCGTTGCCGCCGGCTTCTACGACCAGAGTCATATGACGAAACATTTCCGCCAGGCCTTCGGGATGGCTCCGGCGCGCTGGTTTCGCGGGCTGGGCACAGGTCCCGGCAAGCGACGCCAGACGCCCTCGTGACCGACATCCAAGCGCAGCGAGCGAAACGATTGGCGGGGCAGGGAGTCAACCTGTGCGCACTTCATGAACAGGAGCTCAGTCTATGAACGGCCAAGGAGAATCCGCCGCTCGCCATACCTTCAGTCCGCCCGTGTTCTGGACCTCGACCGGCATCTTGCTGGTCCTGGTGCTCTACGCCAGCGTTTTCCAGGCCAACGCCCAGGAGGTGTTTGGGGCGGTCCAGACCTGGATCATCGGCAATCTCAGCTGGTTCTACATTCTCGCGGTGGCCATCATTCTGGGTACCGTGGTCTTTCTGGGCGTCAGCCGCTACGGTGACATCAAGCTCGGTCCGGACCACAGCGAGCCCGATTACAGCAGCACCACCTGGTTCGCCATGCTGTTTTCGGCAGGCATGGGCATTGGCCTGATGTTCTTTGGCGTCGCCGAGCCAGTGATGCATTTCCTCTCGCCGCCCGTGGGCGCCGGTGGTAGCGTCGAAGCCGCGCGCGAGGCGATGAAGATCACCTTCTTCCACTGGGGCCTGCACGCCTGGGCCATCTATGCCATCGTCGCGCTGATCCTGGCCTATTTCAGCTATCGACACGGCCTGCCGCTCACCCTGAGATCGGCGCTCTATCCGCTGATCGGCGAACGCATCCATGGCCCCATCGGCCATGCGGTGGATATCTTCGCGATCATCGGCACCGTGCTGGGGGTCGCGACCTCACTGGGCTTTGGCGTGGCCCAGATCAATACCGGACTCAATGCGCTGTTTGGCGTGCCCATCTCGGTGCCGGTGCAGATCGGCCTGATCATCGCCACCACCGCCCTGGCTACCCTGTCGGTGGCGACCGGTCTGGACAAGGGCGTGCGCCGGTTGTCCGAGCTGAACCTGGGCCTGGCGCTGCTGCTGATGGTCTCGGTGATCGTGCTCGGCCCGACCGTGCTGATCCTGCAGACCTTCGTGCAGAACACCGGCGGCTACCTGAGCGAGATCGTCAGCCGTACGCTCAACCTCAATGCCTACCAACCCACCGATTGGATCGGCGGCTGGACGCTGTTCTACTGGGGTTGGTGGCTGGCCTGGTCGCCCTTCGTTGGCCTGTTCATCGCGCGCATCTCGCGCGGCCGGACCATCCGCGAATTCGTTTCCGGCGTGCTGCTGGTGCCGGCCGGTTTCACCCTGCTGTGGATGACGGTGTTCGGCAACACGGCCATTCACATGATCCTCACCGATGGCCTCACCGATCTGGCCGCCGCGGTAAACAAGGACAGCTCCCTGGCGCTGTTCGCCTTCCTCGAGCACTTCCCGCTGCACAGCGTGATTTCCATGGTGGCCATCGTCATGGTGGTGGTGTTCTTCGTCACCTCGGCGGACTCCGGCGCCATGGTGGTGGACATGCTGGCCTCGGGTGGCCAGGACAAGACGCCGGTCTGGCAGCGGGTGTTCTGGGCCTCCAGCATGGGTCTGGTGGCCATCGCCTTGCTCCTGGCCGGTGGCCTCAAGGCGCTGCAGACCGCCACCATCGCCAGTGCCCTGCCGTTCACCATCGCCCTGTTGTTCAGCATGCGCGGCCTGCTCAAGGCGTTGAAGCTGGATGCCACCAAGCGCGGCCTGCGCCATCAGGCGCTGAGCATCTCGCCACCCACGATGAGATCGCCCGGAGGCTGGCAGCGCCGGCTGCGTGGTCTGGCGATGTTTCCGCGGCGTAGTCATGTGGTGCGCTTCATCAGCGAGGTGGCCAAGCCGGCGTGCCTGGCGGTAGCCGAGGAATGGCGCAAGCAGGGGTATATCTGCAGCGTCGAAGATCGCGACGATGGCGGCGTACGCCTCACCGTGGGTCCCGCCGAGCAGCCCGAGTTCGTCTACCAGGTCAGACCCCACGCCTACGCCATGCCCAGTTTCGTCATGGGCAGCGAGCCGGGGGAGGAGCGCAAGTACTTCCGCGCCCAGGTCTATCTGCGCGAAGGCGGTCAGGACCATGACGTCATGGGCTGGTCACGCGAAGACGTCATCGGCGACATCCTCGACCAGTACGAGCGTCACATGCACTTCCTGCATCTGGTGGGCTGAAACGAAAAAGCCGGGCGCAATGCCCGGCTTCTTCCTGTCGCGACGTTGGGTCACTTCACCCGGAAGCGCCGCACCACCGCCATCAGCTGCTCGTTGGACGATTGCACCGCCGCGGTGCTCTCGGCGGTGCGCTGACCGCTGGTGACCAGGTCGTCGACGATATGGCGCACGGCAACCATGTTCTGGTTGATTTCGCCGGCCACCACGCTCTGCTCTTCGGCCGCCGCGGCGATCTGGGTCGAGAGATCGCTAATCCGCACCACCGAACCGCTCATCTCGTCCAGGCCGTCGGTGACCTCGCGGGTCTTCTCGGCGGTGCTCTGGCAACTGGTCTTGGTCACTTCCATGGCCGCGACCGCGGAACTCACGCCCTGCTGCAGCCTATTGAGCATCTCGTTGATCTCGGCGGTGCTCTGCTGGGTACGGCCAGCCAGGGCGCGGACCTCGTCGGCGACCACCGCGAAGCCGCGACCCTGCTCGCCGGCCCGGGCCGCCTCGATGGCCGCGTTGAGCGCCAGCAGGTTGGTCTGGCCGGCGATCTCGCCGATCACCCCGAGCACGTCGTTGATGCGCTGGGCGTCGCTCTGCATGGCCTGCACCTTGAGGGTGGCGTCTTCCACCTGATCCACCAGGGCCAGCACGCTGGCCGAGGCCTGCTGGACCACCGCACGGGAACGCTCGGCCTGGCCGTTGGCAGCCTGGGTGAGGGTGGCGGTGTCGCTGGCACTGCGCGCCACGGAGTCGGAGGTGGCGCTCATCTCGGTGATGGCGGTCACTGCCTGGTCGGTTTCGCTGGCATGGCGAGCCAGGATGGCACCGTTCTGCTGGGCCTGACCGTGCAGTTGCTTGAGGCCGGTGTCGATGCGATCGGTGGCATCGCCCACCTCGCCGATCAGCCGCTGCAGATAGCCGATGAAACCGTTGACCGCGGCGGCCACCGCGTCCACCTCGTCCTTGCCGTGCACCGGAATGCGCCGGGTCAGGTCGGCATCGCCGGCGGACAGGGATTCGATGTTGCGTTGCAGCAGGCCCAGGCGACCCATCAGCTTACCGAGCGCCAGCACCATGATCGCCACCAGCAGCAGGACCAGCGGCAGCTGGATCGCCGCCAGGGTCTTGAGGATGCCGGTGTTGGTCGCCGCGATGAGCGCGGTGGGCAGCGCCGTGGCCAGCAGCCAGGGGGTGCCGGCCAGCGGCCGCAGGAAGAAGGTGTGGGGCGTGCCGTGCTCGTCGACATAGGTGTCGCGCACCACGGCCTCGCCCTTGAGCTTGCCGAGGTTCTGCTGGATGGCGGCGACGAAGGGGGAGCGGGCGGCATAGGCCGAGACGTTGTTCAGGATCTGCGAATCGCCAAGTTCGCTGAGGTTGCTGAGGATCTTGCCGTCGGCCTCGACGATCATCATGTCGGTGTCGTCGAGATCCTTGCGCAGGCTGTCCACCAGCGGGTTGAAGAAGCCCAGGGTCAGGTCGATGGTCGAGACGCCAAAGGCCTTGCCGTCGCGCTGGATAGCCATGGCGCAGTTGGTGCGCGGCTCGGCGCTGGCGGCGTCCTTGTAGGCGGCGGCCCAGACGCACTGGCCGGCTGGGCCCTTGAGACCGGCCTGGAACCAGGGTTGCTCCCAGTAGTTGAGCGACTCGGGGGAGTTCCAGTGGGTGTTGACGATCAGCTTGCCGCCGGCATCGCGGTGATAGAAGGTGCTGAACTTGTCGCGGCCCTGTTCACGCTGGTTGGGCAGCGGCCAGATGCCGCCGCCGAACACCTTGGCATCGCCATACTGGTCCACCAGGCCGGGCAGTACCCGGTCGATGGCGGCGCTGTCCAGCAGCGGCACGGTCTGGGTGATGGAGCGCTGCTGCGCCTGGATCTGGTTGAGTTCGCGATAGATACGGGTGCCCACCTCGTTGACGCGGGTAAGCACGGTGGATTCACCGGCGGCGACCAAGTCCGGGGTCACCCACAGGCGGATGCCGATGACGGTGGCCACGAGGGTCGCGCCGATGAAGCCGAGAAAGATCAGGGTGTAGCGGGTCCGGATGGTGTTCAAGGCCATGGTGTCGCTCCTGCGGTTACAGCGTCGTTCACGCTGCGAAAGGCATCCTTGGCGATGTTCTGAACGAGGATGTCAGAGCCTTATCGGCGTCTGACGTGTGACCTTTAGTCGCAGGGGCGATGGGATATCGAATCGCTATCAGAGTCGCGCCGTGACCCGGTGGCCGCTTTGCAGGCAGCCGGGTCTCCTTGCCCGGCTCAGGCCGGCAGGGCGCGGATTTCGCTCTGCCAGACGCCCGCGTGCAGGCGGACGATCACCAGGCAGGGGCCGTCGCCTGGCGCCGCGACCAGGCACTTGCCATCGGCTTGCCAGAAGGCACTGCGGCCCACGCAGGCATAGCCGCCGGTGGGCGCGCCGTGATTGGCCAGGAGCACCGGCATGCCCAGGCGCCGGGCATAGCCGGCCAGGCGCGCGCTGTCGGCGGGATAGCCGGTCGGGCCTATCACCGCCGAAGCCAGGTAGAGATCGGCGCCGCGGGCGCGGGCGGCATCGGCATGGGCCTCGTGATTGCTGTCGGCGCAGATGGCCAGGGCGGCCTGCAGCCCGCGCACCTCCAGCAAGTCCCCGCCACTGCCTGGCACGAAGGGCGGCGCCTCGCCCGGATGCAGGTATTGCTTGGTGTGGACGCGACAGCGGCCATCGGCGCCCAGGATCAGCGCGCCAATCTGCAGCCCCGTCGGGCCCTGGATCGGCGCCCCGACCACGGCCGTCAGCCCGGCCGCGCGACAGGCCTCCCGCAGCGGCCGCAGGCGGGCATCGCTGCTTTCCAGCGTCAGCCCTGCCGCCAGGGTCGGCTCATAGCCGGTCAGGGACAGTTCCGGAAACAGCAGGAGCTCCACCCCGGCGTCGGCAGCCGCGGCGATGAAGTCCAGATGGCTGCGTAGATTGGCGGCGAGGTCGCCGGCGAGTGAAACGGATTGGGCGGCGGCCAGGGTAGGGGTGGGCATCGGGACTCCAGGGAAAGCGGCGGCGCCCGGGAGAGCGGGCCCGGCCATCGCTGTGGGGAGGGCGTCCGGCAGGGGAGGTCAGGCTGGGTTGCCTCCTGGTTATACCGCTATCGCTACCTCTCAGTATTTGGCCGGGAGGCGCCTCGCTATAGTCGGACCGTCTATCAATTTCAAGAATAACAGGACGGGTCATGGCGATAATCAACTATGTAACGGAGATCCGCTTCGGCGCCGGCTGTGCGGCCGAACTGGCCGACGTCAACGCCCGGCTGGGCTTCAAGCGGCCACTGATCGTCACCGATAGGGGCGTGGTGGCTGCCGGTCTCATCGAGCAGCTGGTGGCGCTCAATCCCCTGGCCGCCTACCAGGTGTTCGACGCCACCCCGGCCAATCCCACCGAGGCCGCCACCCGCGAGGGCGTCGCCTGTTTCCGGGATGCGGACTGCGACGGCATCATCGCCGTCGGTGGGGGTTCGCCCATCGACCTGGCCAAGGCCATCGCCGTGTCCGCGCGCCATACCGGCCCGCTGAAACAATTCGCCCTCATCGAAGGCGGCCTGACGCGGATCACCGCGGCGACGGTGCCCATCGTGGCCATTCCGACCACGGCCGGCACCGGTAGCGAGGTGGGACGCGGCGCCATCATCATCCTCGACGATGGCCGCAAGGTCGGCATCCTCTCGCCCCATGTCATCCCGCGGGTGGCCATCTGCGATCCGCTGCTGACGCTCAGCCTGCCGCCGCACCTGACCGCCGCCACGGGCATGGACGCGGTGGCCCACTGCATCGAGACCTTCCTTGCGCCCGGCTTCAATCCGCCGGCCGAGGGCATCGCCCTGGACGGCCTGCGCCGGGCCTGGCGCCATCTAGAGCTGGCGTTCAACGAGCCCAGCAATCTGGAAGCCCGTACCCAGATGCTCAGCGCCTCGCTGCAGGGGGCACTGGCCTTCCAGAAGGGGCTGGGCTGCGTGCACAGCCTGAGTCACTCGCTGGGCGGCATCGACCCGCGGCTGCACCATGGCACCCTCAACGCGGTCCTGCTGCCGGCCGTGGTGGCCTTCAACCGGAGCGCCGAATCGGTGGTCCGCGACGAGAAACTCGAACGCCTCGCCCAGGCCATGGAACTGCCGCCGCAGCTATCGGTGGAGCAGGCGCTGGCGCACAAGGCCGAAGCCCTGCGGCTGCCGACAGGGCTGGCGCAGATGGGGGTCGACAGGGGGCTCATCCCGCGCATCGTCGCCGGCGCCCTGGCCGATCACAGCCACCAGACCAATCCCCGGGAAGCCTCGGCGGAGGACTATGCCCACCTGATCCAGGCCTCGTTCTGAGGCCCTGCCGTCCGTAGCGGAGAGCCCTTCCGCTGCAGTGCCATTCGCTGTCCTGCCGCGCGCCTCGACTCGTTCCGGGCGGGCAGCGGGCCGCGGATGACCGACGACCGCTTTGCAAGACCCTCGCGACAATCACAACAATTAAAGGACGCGAAACATCATGGCCCATCCCAGTACCGCCGCATCCCCGGTGCAGTTCGATCCGCTCTACCGCAAGGTCGCCTGGCGCGTGTTGCCGCTGCTGCTGCTCGGTTACATCATCGCCTATCTCGATCGGGTCAACGTCGGCTTCGCCAAGCTCGCCATGCTCAACGACCTCGGCATGTCCGAGGCGGCCTACGGCCTGGGCGCCGGCATCTTCTTCATCGGTTACTTCATCTTCGAAGTCCCCAGCAACCTGATGCTGCATCGCGTCGGCGCCAAGCTGTGGATTGCCCGCATCATGATCACCTGGGGCCTGGTCTCTTCGCTGATGGCCTTCACCGGGCCCATCGCCCAACTGCTGGGCATCAGCCACGAGATGACCTTCTATGGACTCAGATTCCTGCTCGGCGTGTGCGAGGCGGGCTTCTTTCCCGGGGTGATCCTCTACCTGACCTACTGGTTTCCCTCGGCGCTGCACAGCCGCATGATGGCCATCGTTATCCTCGGCAATCCGGTGTCCTTCATCTTTGGCGGTCCGCTCAGCGGCGCCATCATGTACTACATGGGCGCCAACGGCCTGCTGGCGGGCTGGCAGTGGATGTTCGTCATCGAGGCCATGCCCGCCGTGGTGGTCGGGGTGGTGGTGCTCTGGCTGCTGGACAACGGCATCCAGGATGCCCGGTGGCTGAACGATCAGGAAAAGGCCGAACTCACCCGGCGGCTGGCCCTGGAAGCCGCGGAAAAGCCGCGCGTCGCCCTCAAGCGCCTGTATGCCCTGCCCATCATCTGGCTGCTCACGGTCATCTACGTCCTGCTGATGCTCGGCAACTACGGCATCAATTTCTGGGTGCCGACCATCATCAAGAACGCTGGAGTGGCCTCGGTCCTGGACATCGGCCTCATCACCGCCATCCCCTATGTGTTCGGCGCGGCGACCATGGTCTGGGTCACCCGCCAGGCTCAGCGCAAGGGTAACCAGCGCGCCTATGGCGCCCTGATGTCGGTGCTGGCCGGCATCGGCCTGATCCTCTGCGCGGCCTTCCCCCAGCATCTCGTGCTGATGATCCTGGGTGTCGCCTTCGCCGTGGGTGGCAGTCTGAGCGCCATCGCCCTGTTCTGGGGGCTGCCCGGCGCCTTTCTGCAGGGCGCCGCCGCCGCGGCTGGCATCGCCATCATCAACTCCTTCGGCAATCTCGGCGGCTTCGCCGGACCCTATCTGCTGGGGCTGCTGACGACGCTGTTCGGCTCGGCGCAGGTCGGGTTGATGCTGCTCGGGGGTTGCCTACTGGTATGCGCGGCGCTGATGCTGTGGGTAACAGGGCGGCCCGCGCCATCCAACGCCGGATTGCTGGCCGAGTGACCACGCCGCGATAGTCGCGCCTTTCGAGCGGAAGCGACCACCCCTCGCTTCCGCTTTCCTTGCCAGTGAAGAGGACGTCATGGATCTGGTCAGCGAGTTGCACACCATCGTCGGACGGCGCCATGTCCTGCAGGGCGACGCCGCGACCCGGCGCTTCCGCCTGGGGATCCGCTATGGCGGCGGGGCGGTGCTTGCCGTGGTGCGGCCCGGCAGCCTGCTGGAGATGTGGCGCGTCCTGCAGCGCTGCCACAGCGCCGGGACCATCATCATCTGCCAGGCGGCCAATACCGGCCTGACCGGGGGCTCCACCCCGGTGGCCGAAGGCTATGACCGGCCGGTGGTGCTGATCAACACCCTGCGCCTGACCCGCCTGGCCCTGCTGCGCCAGGGCGAGCAGGTGCTGTCCCAGCCGGGGGTGACCCTGAGCCAGCTGGAGACGACGCTGAAACCCCTGGGGCGCGAGCCGCATTCGGTGATCGGCTCGACCTGCATCGGCGCCTCCGTCACCGGTGGCGTCTGCAACAATTCCGGCGGCTCGCTGATCCGCCGCGGACCGGCCTTTACCCAGCTGTCGCTGTTCGCCCGCATCGACGAAGCCGGGCAGCTGCAACTGGTCAACCACCTGGGCCTGGCCTTGGGCGACAGCCCCGAGGAGATCCTCACCCGACTCGACAAAGGCCGCTTCGATGACAGCGTCGTTCAGGACCCGGCCGGGGCCATGGCCTCCGATCGCGAATACGCCCGCCATGTCCGCGACGTGGCCTCGGCCACCCCGGCGCGCTACAACGCCGATCCGCGGCGGCTGTACGAAGCCTCGGGTTCGGCGGGCAAGATCGCCGTGTTTGCCCTGCGCCTGGATACCTTCGCCGCCGATCGCAACACCCGGGTGTTCTACATCGGCTCCAACCGGGCCGCCGATCTGGAGGCCATCCGCCGGCACATCCTGATCAACTTCGCCCAGTTGCCCATCGCCGGCGAATACATGCACCGCACGGCCTACGAACTCAGTCGTACCTACGGCAAGGACCTGTTCCTCTTCATCCAGCGCTGTGGCGCGCAACGGGTGCCCCAGGCCTTTGCCTGGAAGACCCGCTTCGATGCCCTGAGCGAACGCCTGGGCCTGGGTGCCCAGCTCGGCGATCGCCTGCTGCAACGCCTCGCCGTGCCCTTGCCGGAGCACCTGCCGGCGCGCCTCAACGCCTTCGCCTCGCGCTTCGAGCATCATCTGCTGCTCAAGATGGGCGAAGACGGCATCGACGAGGCCCGCGCCTATCTGCAGTCCTGGCTGCCCAGCGCCGACGCGGATTTCATCGAGTGCGACGCGGAGGAGGGCAACGCCGCCTTCCTCAATCGCTTCGCGGTCGGCAATGCCATGAATCGCTACCGGGCGGTGCACCGGGACACCGTGGAAGACATCCTCGCCCTGGACATCGCCCTGCCGCGCAACACCCAGGACTGGTTCGAGACTCTGCCGCCGGAGCTGGCGGAGCAGATCGAGGTGACCATGTATTGCGGGCACTTCTTCTGTCACGTGCTGCACCAGGAATACCTGGTGAAGAAGGGTCGGGACTGCGCGGCGCTCAAGCGTCGCCTGCTGGCCCTGCTGGAGGCCCGCGGCGCCCGTTATCCCGCCGAGCACAATGTCGGTCACCTCTACGCCGCGGCGCCGGAACTAGAGCGGCACTATCGCCAGCTCGATCCGACCAATGCCTTCAACCCGGGCATCGGACAGCTGACGCGGCGCCATCGCTGGCAGGAGGACTGCTGCGCCACGCATGCCGGCGATGCCATCGCCGCGGCGGCGAAGACGGCCCGGGCGGAGACGAGTCGCACGTCCTGAGCGGGAGTAAGGGGCGGCTCAGTCTTCCTGCTGGATGGCGTAGAGCGATTCCACCAGCAGCGCGAACGCCGGATTCTGCTGGGCGCTGCGCCGCGAGACCAGCTCATAGGGCTCGCTGTGCGACCTGAGCTCCAGCGGCAGGCGACTGACCAGGCCATGCTGGCAGACATAGTCCGCCACCTCGACCGAGACCAGCGCCACCAGCCGGGGATTGCGGCTCAACAGTGAAAGGGTGGTCAACGCCGAGGTGGTCTCGATCAGGTGCAGCGGAAAGGGCAGCTGCGCCTCGAAGAATTCGTGTTCCAGGGTGCGTCTCATGGGCATGTTGGCCCGATAGACCACCCAGCGACTGTCCGAGAGATCCCGCAACTCGACCCGCTCGCGCTGGGCGGCCGGATGGGCGGCGTGGGCGATGACCGCGAGGGACTCGTCTTTGATGACCAGGGCGTCGTAGCTTTCCGGCCGCTCGCTGACCGACAGGCGACAGATGGCCGCGTCCAGCCGCCCCTGGTCGATCAGACCGAGCAGGGTCGTGCTGGTGTCTTCCACCACCTCGATGGACAGCCGTGGCTGCAGTTCCAGCAGCCGCGAGATGGCATGGGTGAGCAGGGGCACGGCGCCCATGATGGTGCCTATGGCCAGCTTGCCGCCGGAGCCGCTGGCGATGGCGTGGAGTTCGAGGCGCAGATTGTCCAGGTCGGCCTGGATCAGCCGGGCGAAGCGAATGGCGCAGGTGCCCGCCGGGGTCGGCAATAGGCCGCGGTTGGTGCGCAGGAACAATTCCACGCCGAGGGCGGACTCCAGCTCCTTGAGCGCCTTGCTGGCGCCCGGCTGGGTGAGCCCCAGGCCTTCCGCGGCATTGAGCAGCGAACCCTTTTCCGCCAGGGCGATGAGCAGGCGCAGCTGCTTGGCGTGCAGCCGCGACATGATGGCGTTGAGACTGGCGAGATGCTTCATTGACCGACCGTTATACCGCGGTTGCTTATTGTTGATCCCAGAGGCTCTAGCCTAGAGCAAGTCGTTGCTTGCGTATAACAGCCTGTAATAAAGGCGGGGCTTGACCGGCCGCGAGCCTTTTCGCCAGCGTGGCGGTGGCAAGGCCTTCGGCGGACCATCGTCAGTGCGCGGTGGCGGCTATCGGATCCAGCCGCTACGAGGCGTGGTTCGATTCGTTGGGCTTCGGGGGTTGAGCGTTAGCGAAGCCCAACGGGTCGGATTCAAGGCGCCGCCGTTTCCCTCACCCCAACCCTCTCCCGGAGGGAGAGGGGGCGGCTAGGGCATGAAGGGAGGCGGCGGCATCGAGGTGGAGGATTTTTACCCGCTCTCCCCTTGGGAGAGGGTTGGGACGAGGGCCGGCAGGAAGGCCAGGGGGCATCGAGCTGCACGCTTTGACCCCCTCTCCCTCTGGGAGAGGGCTGGGGTGAGGGCTGAACCCCCTTAGAGCAGCGTGAAACTCCCCTCGCGCACTCGCTCCGAATCCAGGCCGACCATCACCTTGAATTCGCCCGGCTCCGAGACCAGCTTGAGGTCATTGTTGTAGAAGCGCAGGTCCGCCTCGGTGATGGGGAAGTCCAGCTCGCGACTCTCGCCCGGTTGCAGCATCACCTTCTGGAAGCCCTTGAGCTCCTTGACCGGTCGCGCCAGGGAGGCGGTCACGTCGTGCAGATAGAGCTGCACCACGGTGGCGCCGGCGCGGCTGCCGGTGTTCTTGACCGTGACCCTGGCGGTCAGGGTGTCGCCCTTCTTCAGGGTGGCGCTGGACAGCTGCGGCGCCGAGACCTCGAAGGTGGTGTAGCTCAGGCCGTAGCCGAAGGGGTAGAGCGGGCCGTTGACGATGTCGAAGTAGCGCGAGGTGTACTTGTTCGGCTTGGCCGCATCGAAGGGCCGGCCGCTGCTCAGGTGGTTGTAGTACAGCGGCACCTGACCCACTTCACGGGGAAAGGTCATGGTCAGTTTGCCGGAGGGATTGTGGTCGCCAAACAGCACATCGGCCACGGCGTTGCCACCTTCGGTGCCGGGGAACCAGGCCTCCAGCAGGGCATTGGCCTGTTCCTGTTCCCATTCCAGCGCCAGCGGGCGGCCGTTCATCAGCACCAGCACCAGCGGCTTGCCGGTGGCCTTGAGCGCCTTGATCAGCTCGCGCTGGGTGTCGGGCACGCTGATGCGGGCGCGGCTGGAGGCCTCGTGGGCCATGCCCTGGGATTCGCCGACCACGGCCACCACCACCTCGGCCTGGCGCGCGGTGGCCACGGCTTCGGCGATCAGTTCGCTGGCGCTGCGCGGATCCACCGCGACCGCCGGTTCGTAGGAGTTCAGGTAGGCCAGCACATCGCGGTCGTCCAGCAGGTTGGCGCCCTTGGCATAGAGCACCTTGCCCTGACCGGCCACGGCGTTTTCCAGGCCGCGGCGGATGGAGACGGCCTGGGCGGCCACGCCGGCGGCGGACCAGTTGCCCATGACGTCGCGCGGACTGTCGGCCAACGGGCCCACCACCGCCAGGGTGGCGCCCTTGCGCAGCGGCAGCACGGCCTTTTCGTTCTTCAGCAGCACCAGACTCTCGCGGGCCACCTGACGCGCCTCGGCGCGGTGCAGCCGCGATTCGGCGTTGGTGTCGGCCGGGTCCTGGCCCTGCAGCCGGCGATAGGGATCGTCGAAAAGCCCCATGCCGTACTTGGTCAAGAGCATGTCGCGCACGGCCTGGTCGATCTCGGCCTGGGTCACCTTGCCGGCGGCCAGCAGGGCAGGCAGCTGCTTGCCGTAGACGTCGTCGTGCATGTTCAGCTCGACGCCGGCCTTGAGCGCCTGTTCGGCGGCGTCACGGGTGTCCTTGGCCACCCCGTGCAGCACCAGCTCGTTGATGGCGCCGTGGTCGCTGATCAGCAGGCCCTGGTAGTTCCAGTCCTTGCGCAGCAGATCCTGCAGCAGCCAGCGATTGGCCGTGGCCGGGACGCCGTTGATGCTGTTGAGCGCCACCATCACCGCCCCGGCACCGGCCTCGGCAGCGGCGCGATAGGGCGGCAGGTAGTCCTGCATGAGTCGCTGCGGACTCATGTCGACGTTGCTGTAGTCGCGCCCGGCTTCCACGGCGCCGTAGCCGCCGAAGTGCTTGATGCTGGCCATGAGGCTGTGCGGGGCGCGCAGGTCCTTGCCTTGGTAGGCATGCACCAGGGTGGCGCCGATGCGCGAGGTCAGCCAGGTGTCTTCGCCGAAGGTTTCCGAGGCACGGCCCCAGCGCGGTTCACGGGTGACGTCGACGGTGGGGGAAAAGGTCAGGTCGAGTCCGTCGGCCGCCGCTTCCAGGGCGGAGATGCGCCCGCTGGTGGCGATGGCGTCGAGATTCCAGGTGCTGGCCAGGCCCAGGTTGATGGGGAAGATGGTGCGCATGCCGTGGATGACGTCATAGGCATAGAACAGCGGGATCTTCAGCCGGCTGTGAGCGACCTGGTCCTGCATCTGGCGGATGTCGGGGCGGGTCACGGTGTTGAACATGGCGCCCACCTTGCCGGCGCGGATGTCCGCCATGATGGCTTCCTTGGGATAGTCCGGCCCGACGCTCACCAGATTGAGCTGACCGATCTTTTCCTCCAGGGTCATCTTCGCCAGCAGGGCGTCGACGTAGGCGCGTGCCGGATCCCTGTCCTGCGCCGGGGCGAGGGTGGCGCTGACCGCCAGTCCCAGGCCGAGCATGAGTGCGGTGAGGCGTGGTGCGTTCAACATCGTCCCCCAATTCCCTGTGCGTACTTTCTCGTTGTTCTTGGGCACCCTTGTGCCGAGGGGATTGTACAACCGCGACGCCGGGAAGCGGAGCCGTTGACGGCCGGCGGGCGAGCCGGTCGTCAGGGGCCTGGGGAAGGGGGGCGAAGACCTAGAAACGCGGCTTGCGGGTTTCCCAGTCCGGCTGGTACTTGCGCATCTGGCGCACGTCGTCGCGGCTGCGGATGTCGATGGCGAGGAATTGCGCGTGCAGCTTGGCGAGCTGGTCCTGGTCCAGCTCCACGCCCAGGCCGGGCGCATCGGTGATCGCCACGCAGCCATTGCGGATCGGCAGCTTGCCGCCCTGGATGACCTCTTCGTCCTCTTCCTGCCAGGGATAGTGGGTGTCGCAGGCATAGGCCAGGTTGGGCACCGCGGCGGCCACGTGGGTCATGGCCATGAGGCTGATGCCCAGGTGCGAGTTGGAGTGCATGGAGACGCCCAGGCCAAAGGTGTCGCACAGCCGCGCGAGGATCTGGGTGTCCCGGAGACCGCCCCAGTAGTGATGATCGGCGAGCACGATCTGCACGCTGTTCTGGGCCACGCTGCGGCGGAATTCATCGAAGTCGGTGACCACCATGTTGGTGGCCAGGGGTATGCCGGTGCGCCGGTGCAGTTCGGCCATGCCGTCCAGGCCCGGGGTCGGGTCCTCGTAGTACTGCAGGTCGTCCTTCAGCACCTCGGCGATGCGCAGCGACGTTTCCAGCGACCAGTTGCCGTTGGGGTCGATGCGCAGCGGCGCTTCGGGAAAGGCCTGGCGCAGGGCCTTGATGCAGGCCGCCTCGTGGTCCGGACCGAGCAGGGTGCCAGCCTTGAGCTTGATGCTCTGAAAGCCGTTCTCCTCGATCATCCGCGCCGCCTGGGCCACCACCTGCTCGGGACTGATGGCTTCGCCCCAGCGATCGGGCGGGTAGGGCGCATCGATGTGCTCGGCGTACTTGAGGAACAGGTAGGCGCTGAAGGGCACCTCGCGGCGCACCGCACCGCCGAGCAGTTCGACCAGGGGAATGCCCAGGGAGCGCGCCTGCAGGTCGAGAAAGGCCACCTCGAAGGCGGAATAGGCGTTGGCCACCTGCTTGCTCGGATGGGAGCCGGGCGCCAGTTCGGCGCCGGCCACCACGCCGCCGGCGAGGCCGGCGACGGTCTCCACCACCCGGGCGCGCAGGCCGTTGAGGTCCCAGGCGGAGAGGCCGACCAGGCTGCTTTCCATGGCCTTCAACACGGCCAGTACCGGGGCGTCGCCATAGCTCTCGCCCAGGCCGATGTGGCCGTTGTCGCCTTCCACCTCGATGATGGATCTCAGCGCATAGGGTTCGTGGATGCCGCTGGCGTTGAGCAGCGGGGCATCGCGAAAGGCGATGGGGGTAACGGTGATCCGTTTGATCTTCACGCTCAGACTCCTGGACTTGTAGTTGTGGCGGTCTTTGTCAGTCATCGTATGACTACCGGTCGGGATCTTCAACCGAAAGAAGTGCCATGACTCCGGCGGCATGACCGCATATCGCATCGGGGTTGCCCGCTCCGGTCGGGGCTGGATAAATAGCCAGCCGCCACCCTATTCGCCCCTTTCGCATGAAAGCTCCGCTCGAAGATCCCCTCTACTATCTGCACAACTTCCAGCGGGTACTGGACTGGGTCGCCCTGCGCTATCCCGATCTGCTCGACGACCGCGAGCAGGCCTTCATCGCCGCCTTCGCCGAGCTGCCGCAGCCCTCGCGGGCTCTGCTGGTACGCCTGGTGATGCGCAAGGGCGAGGTGTTCCGTGCCAGCAAGCTGGTCTATGGCGAGATCGGCTGTCCCCGCGCCGCGGCGAGTCCGCTGGTGGAGCTCGGCTGGCTGCTGGCCGATCCGGAATTGCACCTGATCGAACTCTTCGCCCTGCTGCGCAAGGAAGAACTGCTCGGCTGCTTTGGCAATCGCCTGCCCAAGGCCGGGCGCAAGGAGGACTGGCTGGCGCGGCTGGAGGCCGAGCAGGTCACGCCCCTGGCCTTCAGCGGCTGGGCCGGTAGCGCGCCCGAGCTGGTGGCGGAGGGGGTCTGGCGGCTGACCCTGATGGACCTCTGCGATCGCCTGCGTCTGCTGTTCTTTGGCAATCTGCACCAGGACTGGACCGACTTCGTGCTGGCCGATCTGGGTATCTTCCAGTACGAGACGGTGGCCTTCAGCGTCGAATCCCGTGCCTTTGGCCAGCGCCACGAGGTGGACGCCTACCTCCACATCCAGCGCTGCCGCCAAGCGCTGCGCGATGGGCTGCCGGCCGCCGAGCTGCTGCCGCTGCTGCCCGCCGAACGCTTCGCCAACACCTGGCTGGAATTGCGCCGCGGCAAGTTGCTGCATGAACTGGCGCAGCACCACGAACGCCTCGGCGAACTGGCCCAGGCCCAGGCGCTCTATGCCGCCTCGGCGCACCCCGAATCGCGCATCCGCGCCCTACGCATGCTCGAACGGCTGGAGGACTGGCCTGCCGCCCAGGCGCTGGCAGAAGCTATCGTCGCCGCCCCGGCCCATGACGCCGAACGCCAGCAGGTGGCGCGCATCCTGCCGCGGCTGGTGCGCAAGCAGGGCGGCCCGCCCAACAAGCGCCGTCCGGCCAGCCCGGTGGAGCGCCTCGACTTCGAACTGGTCAACGACGGCCTGCGCCGGGTCGAGTGGCTGGTGCGCGAGCACCTGGGCCGCGACGAGGCGCCGGTGCACTACGTGGAAAACACCTTGCTTACCAGCCTGTTCGGGCTGCTGTGCTGGGACGCCATCTTCCTCGCCATCCCCGGCGCCTTCTTCCACCCCTATCAGCGCGAACCGGCCGACCTGCGCCTGCCGGGCTTTCGCGAGCGGCGGGCCGAGGCCTTCGCCGCCTGCCTGGCGCGCCTGGACGACGGCTCCTATCCGAGCGTGATCCGCGAGCGCTTCGCCAGCAAGCGTGGCCTGGCCTCGCCCTTCGTCGCCTGGGGCATCCTCGGCAGCGACCTGCTCGACCAGGCCCTGGCCTGCCTGCCGGCGCGGCACCTGCGGCTGTGCTTCGAGCGGTTGCTGGAAGATCCGGAAAACAATCGCACCGGCTTGCCCGACCTTATCCAGTTCTGGCCGGCGGAAGGCCGCTACCGGATGATCGAGGTCAAGGGTCCGGGCGACCGCCTGCAGGACAACCAGCGCCGCTGGCTGGACTTCTTCGCCGCCCACGACATCCCGGTCAGCGTCTGCCACGTGCAGTGGCAGGTGGCCGCGACCTCCGCATGAGCTATCGCATCGCCGTTCGCGCCCTCTGCGAATTCACCGCCAAGGCCGGCGATCTGGATCTCAGATTCACCCCGTCGCCCACCGCCCTGGAGGGCATCGAGGGCCACCAGCGGGTGGCCGCCCGGCGCGGCCCCGACTATGAGCGCGAGGTCAGCCTGCAGGGCGACTTCGAGGACCTGCAGGTACGCGGTCGCGCCGATGGCTTCGACGCCGCAGCCCAGCGCCTGGAAGAGATCAAGACCCACAGGGGCAGTCTGGAGCGCCAGCCGGGCAACCACCGCCACCTGCACTGGGCCCAGGCCAAGGTCTATGGCCATCTGCTCTGCCAGAGCCGCGAGTTTTCGGAGCTGACCCTGGCGCTGGTCTATTTCGATATCGGCACGGGTGCCGAGACCGTCTTCACCGAGCAGTGGACGGCCGCGGACCTGGCCGCGCATTTCGAACTCCAGTGTTCGCGCTTTCTCGCCTGGGCGCGCCAGGAACTGGCCCATCGCGCCGCGCGGGATGCGGCGCTGGCGACCCTGGCCTTTCCCCATCCCGACTTTCGCCACGGCCAGCGGCCCCTGGCGGAAGCCGTCTACAAGGCCGCCAGCGTCGGCTGCTGCCTGCTGGCCCAGGCGCCTACCGGCATCGGCAAGACGGTGGGCACCCTGTTCCCGCTGCTCAAGGCCATGCCGCGGCAGAACCTGGACCGGCTGTTCTTCCTGGCCGCCAAGACCCCTGGCCGCGCCCTGGCCCTGCATGGTCTGGAGTCCCTGGCCGCGCCGGTGCGGGTGCTGGAACTGGTGGCGCGGGACAAGGCCTGCGAACACCCGGAGCTGGCCTGCCACGGCGAGTCCTGCCCGCTGGCGCGTGGCTTCTATGACCGCCTGCCGGCGGCCCGCGCCGCCGCCCTGGCCGAACCCACGCAATTGACCCGGGCGCGGGTGCGGGAGACGGCCCTGGCCCATGAGGTCTGCCCCTACTACCTGGCCCAGGAACTGGCGCGCTGGAGCGACGTGGTGGTGGGCGACTACAACTACTACTTCGACGGCAGCGCCATGCTCCACGCCCTGGCCCAGACCCAGGAATGGCGGGTCGGGGTGCTGGTGGACGAGGCCCACAACCTGCTCGACCGCGCCCGCGGGATGTACAGCGCCAGCCTCGACCAGCGTCGCCTGGCCGCCGGTAAGGCGGTGGCGCCCCCGGCCATCGCCAAAGGCCTGCAGGCGCTCAATCGCGAGTGGAATCGCCTGCACAAGGAGCAGCAGGTCGACTACCAGGTACAGCCGGAATTGCCGGCCGCCTTCCTGACCGCCCTGCAACGGGTGGTGGGGCTGCTCACCGAGCACTTCGGCGAATCCGGGCAGCCGCCGGCGCCGGAGCTGCAGACGCTGTTCTTCGACCTGCTGCAGTTCATGCGCCTGGGCGAGACCTTTGGCGATCACTCGCTGTTCGATGTCACCCTGCTCAAGGGCCGCGGCAAGGCGCAATCGCAACTCAACCTGCGCAATCTGGTGCCGGCGCCCTTCGTCGGTCCGCGGCTGGCGGCGGCGCACAGCTGCACCCTGTTCTCCGCCACCCTGATTCCCCAGCATTTCCACCGCGATCTGCTCGGGGTCCCGGCCGGCAGCGCCTGGGTCGACGTCGCCTCGCCCTTCGCCGCCGAGCAGCTGGAGGTGCGCCTGGTGAGGCTCTCCACCCGCTACGCCGACCGCGCCGCCTCGCGCGCGCCCATCGCCGCCCTGATCGCCAGTCGCTATCGCCAACGCCCGGGCAACTACCTGGCCTTCTTCAGCAGCTTCGACTACCTCGACCAGGTGGCCGAGGCGCTGGCCGAGCTGGCTCCCGACGTGCCCCAGTGGCGCCAGTCCCGCGGCATGGACGAAGCCGCCCGCCAGGCCTTTCTCGAGCGTTTCCAGGCCGACGGCCGCGGCATCGGCTTCGCCGTGCTCGGCGGCAGCTTCGGCGAGGGCATCGACCTGCCCGGCGACCGCCTGATCGGCGCCTTTGTCGCCACCCTGGGCCTGCCCCAGCTCAATCCGGTCAACGAACAGCTGCGCCAGCGCCTGCAGCGGCGCTTCGGCGACGGCTATCGCTATGCCTACCTCTATCCTGGGCTGCAAAAGGTCATCCAGGCCGCCGGCCGGGTGATCCGCACCGTGCAGGACCGCGGCTGCCTCTATCTCATCGACGACAGATTCACCCAGCCCGAGGTCAGGGCGCTGCTGCCGAGCTGGTGGCAGGTGGAGGAGGGCGCGGTGCCCACGGGCGAACCTGCGCCGGCTTGAAGCCTATCCCGGTCATGGCCGCCCGCCGATGCAACTGATCCTATGGCACTCCGGTGTTTTGTTGATCGCGGCCATGGGCCGCTCCTACGATTACATCGAGCCCGTAGGAGTAACTGTCTTAGCCGTTATAGGGGGGCACCAGGTGTAGAGCCGTAGCGTGGAAAACGGCGCAGCCTTTTCCACTGGGGACTTTGTGGCGAGGGCGTCCTCACCCCAACCCTCTCCCGAGGGGAGAGGGAGCCATCCGCGCAGGCGGTCATCTCCATCATCGAGCCTGTAGGAGCGGCCCCTGGCCGCGATCACCGTACAGCCGTTGCTTAGGCCTCCGGCGTCTCCTCGCAAAACCTCAGCCTGTTACCGAAGGGATCGGCGATCTCCATCACCGGGCCCCAGGGCAATTCCTCGATACCCGGGCGAGCGAAGCCGTAGTCCCTGGCCAGCAATTCGGCCTGGAAGGCGCGGATGCCGGTCAGGCGGACGAAGACCGTCGAGCCGGGGCAGGCATCGCCGTGGTGGCCGGAGAGATGCAGGCGCAGGCCGGCGCGCTCGACTTCGGCGTACAGCGGCAGCCCCAGTTCGAAGCGGTGTTCCCAGACCAGGCGGAAACCCAGGAAGTGGCAGTAGAATTCGCGCGCCTTTTCGTCATCGAAGATGCGCAGGATGGGGCTGGGTTGCCCGAAGGCGATGGCGGCAGCGGCCATGAGGATCTCCAGGGAAGCGGCAAGGGAAGGTCGATGATGCGCTTTCCGGGAGGCCCGGCAACCGGAACTGTGATCCGGAAAGCTTTGGTAACCCCTCTGGCAGGCCAGAGCGTGCGCTAGGCTGCAGTTCACCGGTGCGATGGCGAACCTATCCGGGTATCGTGCATTCTTTTTCCTTTCTGGCGGTTCGGCTGGGCCGAATCTTTCATCCTTAGTGACCAAGGTTGATCCATGCAGCGTAGACACCTGCTCAAAGCGTCCCTGGCCCTGGCGGCCTACACCGGCATTCCCTCCACCGGGCTGTTCGCCCTCCAGGCCTTTGCCAATCCGGCCAATGGCGATGGCCAGGCCTTCGATTTCGACTGGCTCAAGCAGCACGCCAAGGAGCTGGCCGGCCAGGCCTACCAGCCCACCGCCCAGAAACTGCCCGACACCCTGGCGAACATGACGCCGCAGCAGTTCAACGCCATCGGCTACGATGCCAAGCATTCGCTGTGGCACGACCTCAAGGGCCAGCTGGACGTGCAGTTCTTCCACGTCGGCATGGGCTTCAAGACCCCGGTGCGAATGTTCTCGGTGGACCCCAAGACCAACGAGGCCAAGGAAGTCCACTTCCGCCCCGAGCTGTTCAACTACAACGACAGCGGCGTCGACAAGAGCCAGCTCAAGGGCGACCTGGGCTTCGCCGGCTTCAAGGTGTTCAAGGCGCCGCACCTGGCCCAGTACGACATCGTCTCCTTCCTTGGCGCCAGCTACTTCCGCGCCGTGGACAAGACCCGCCAGTACGGCCTCTCGGCCCGCGGTTTGGCCATCGACACCTATGCCGATCGCCCCGAGGAATTCCCCGACTTCACCAAGTTCTGGTTCGTCACCCCGAGCAAGAACAGCACCCGCTTCGTGGTCTATGCGCTGCTGGATTCGCCTAGCGCCACCGGCGCCTATCGCTTCGACATCGATTGCCTGAACGACCGCGTGGTGATGGACGTGGACGCCAACGTCAACGCCCGCCGCGACATCAAGCAACTGGGCATCGCGCCCATGACCAGCATGTTCGGCTGCGGCACCCACGAGCGGCAGACCTGCAACACCTACCACCCGCAGATCCACGACTCCGACCGCCTGGCCATGTGGAAGGGCAACGGCGAGTGGATCTGCCGTCCGCTGAACAATCCGCCCAAGCTGCAGTTCAACGCCTTCAAGGACGACAGTCCCAAGGGCTTCGGCCTGGTGCAGACCGACCACGAATTCGAAAGCTACCAGGACGTCATGGTCCGCTACGACCGCCGGCCGAGTCTGTGGGTCGAGCCCACCTCCGCCTGGGGCGAGGGTGCCATCCAACTGCTGGAGATCCCCACCACCGGCGAGACCCTGGACAACATCGTGGCCTTCTGGGCGCCGGCCGAGACCATTACCGCCGGCAAGTCGCTGAACTATGGCTACAAGCTGCACTGGAGTGCGCTGCCGCCGGTGAGCACGCCGCTGGCGCGGGTCTATGCCACCCGTTCCGGCATCGGCGGCTTCCCCGAGGGCTGGGCGCCCGGTGAGCACTGGCCCAAGGTCTGGGCGCGGCGCTTCGCCATCGATTTCAACGGCGGCGGCCTGTCGTTCCTGCCCGAGGGTACCGGCATCGAGCCGGTGGTCACCGTCACCGACGGCAAGGTGCAGGATTTCCACGTGCTCAAGATCGACGAAATCGGCGGCTACCGGGTGATCTTCGACTGGTACCCCACCAGCGACAAGGCCGATCCGGTGCAGATGCGTGCCTTCATCCGCACCCAGGATCGCGCCCTGAGCGAAACCTGGCTGTACCAGTACTTCCCGCCAGCCGCCGACCAGCGCCGCTATCCGGACTGGAAACAGTCCTAAGCGGTCAGCAAAAAGCCGCTGTGCCTCCCCGGCGCAGCGGCTTTTTTGTGCCCGGAAGAAGGGCGTGGGGCTGACTGATCGCGGTGGTCAGTCGGCCAGCACCACCTGGTTGCGCCCCGCGCGCTTGGCCCGGTAGAGCGCGGCGTCGGCCAGGCCGTAGGCGAGCTCGAAGTCGGTCCCCGGCAGGTTGAGGCTGAGGCCGAAGCTGGCCGTCACCGGCGCCGGTCCGCTCGCCTCCCGGGCGATGCGCAGACGCAGGCGTTCGGTCATGGCCAGGGCCTCGTCCCGCGCCAGGGTCGGCAGCAGCACGGTGAATTCCTCGCCACCCACCCGACCGACGATGGCCGGCGCCTGGACCAGCTCCTGCAGGCAGCGGGCGATGGCCTGGATCACCCGATCGCCGGCGGGATGGCCGAACTCGTCGTTGATGCGTTTGAAGTGGTCGATGTCCAGGACGATCATGGCCCCACCCCGTTGCCGCAGGGCCTGGCCGGCCTGGTCGATCACCGCGCCGCGATTGAGCATCCCGGTGAGGGCGTCGTGGGTGGCGCGGTACTCCAGCTGCTGGCTGAGGGTCTGCAATTGCTGGTTGAGGGTGTTCATCTCGCGTTCGGCGCGATCGCTGCGGGCAATCAGCCGGCGGGTCTCGCGCATCAGGCGTTCGAAATGCAGCGTCAGGTCGCCGAGGGCGGCTCGGTAGCGCTCGGCATCGGCGTCGTCGGCCCCATAGAGGGCGCGCGCCGCCTGCAGCACCCCGGCTTCCTGCTCGAACAGGTCGGGGCCCGCCTCGGCGGGGCTGTAGCGCCTGACGCTGGCGGTCATGCCGGCAGCTCGGGATGCTCGATGAACGTCAGCGCCTGGAAGTCCAGTCGCAGTTCTTCGCCGAATTCCTGGATGGTCTCGTCCTCGGCATCGTAGTACCAGTGCAGCTCCACCCGGTTGCCGGCCTGGGCCGCCTGGTCCAGGGCATCGAACAGGGTGAACAGCATCTTGGTGCTGGAGCTGTTGAAATAGGCCAGGGCCACGTGCACCCGGATGCGGGCGTCCCGGCGCTGGTCGAGGTAGGCCCGCAGCGACTCGATCACCGGCAGGTAGAAGGCCGCGGCGTTTTCCGGAAAGGATTCGCCCTTGAGCCAGAGCTCGTCCTCGGCGAAACGGAAGTCCACCTCCGGAGAGGTGGCGGTGGGAGCGATGAACATGGTGTCCATACGAGGTAGGGGTCCCTGTCAGATGATGGCTTTCAGGCAGAACAGGGTGGTGCCCGGCGTCTGCGTCGAGGGATGGAAGGCGAATTCCAGAGGCGCGCTGGCATCGCGCGCCATGGTCAGGAAGCCGAGGCCGGCGCCCTTGCTGTCGGCCGGGGTCTCGGCGCGCAGGGACTCGCGATAGGCCTGCTTGATCTGTTCCAGCGACATGCTGCACAGCGGCTCGAGCCGCTCGCGCAGGGCGTCGACCTTGTCGCTGGCGATGGGGTTGGCGCAGAGCATCTGGTAGTTGCCGTCCTGGCGGGTGATACAGACCGAGCCCTGGCCCAGCTTGGTGTCCGCCAGGGCGTCCGGCGGCAGGGCATCGGCGGAATAATGCAGGACGTTCTGTGACAATTCGATGAAGGAAGAAAACAGCTTGCGCCGGGTGGCGCCGCTGATGCCTTCGAACTCCAGTTGCAGCTTCACCACCTCGGCCATGGCTGCGACGATGCCATGGGAGAAATAACCGCGGTGATAGAAGATCACGTGCTGCTGCTGGGCGATGTCGAGAAAGGCGCCGTTCGCGGGAAAGGAGGCGGTCATGTCGTTCAGGCCACGCGGATGCAGAGGAAGGTGAGGTCGTCGCGACGCAGTTCGTCGCCTTGCCAGTGGGCGAGGTCCGCGCTGAGTTGCTCACAGAAGGCCGCGGTAGGCAGCGCACGCGATTCGCTCAGCCGGGTCAGGGCGCGGCGCTTGCCAAAGGAGGTGCGCCGCGGGCCGCCGATCTGGTCGATCAGGCCATCGGTGGTGGCGAACAGCAGGCTGCCCGGCGGCAACGGCAGGGTGGTGGCCGGCCAGCACTGATCGAGCGGGCTGTCGGCGTAGTCGACCCCCAGGCGCAGCGGCGGCAGGGTCAGGACGTCCGCGGCGTCGGGTGCCAGCAGGTGGAGCGGCATGCGGGCGCCGGCGTAGGTCAGGCTGTGGCTGCCTCTGTCCACCCAGAAGCAGGCCAGGTCCAGGCCGTCGTTGGATTCGGAGATGCCGCCGGACTGGCCCAGCATCGCCTTGACGCTGGCGTTGATCGCCGAGAGCAACGCCGAGGGATCGCGCGGTCCCAGCTGTTGCAGGGCCTGGGTCAGGGACGCCGAGGCGATCAGGGTCATGAAGGCACCGGGCACGCCGTGCCCGGTGCAGTCGGCAATGGCGCCGAACCAGCCGTCTGCGTGCTGGGCGAAGTGATAGAAGTCGCCACCGACCACGTCGCGCGGCTGCCAGACCAGGGTGGCGTCCTGTTCCATCACCGCCAGGGCCTCGCGCGAGCTGCGCAGCATGGCGCGCTGGATGACGCTGGCGTATTCGATGCTGTGCATGATCTGGCGATTCTTCTCGGCCTGCAGATCCGAGACGATGCGCATCAGCTGCACGCCCAGGCCGAGCCCGGCGAAGCGCCCTTCGCGGGTGACGATGAAGCCATCGGCCAGGGCCTTTTCGCCCACCTCGACGGTGCGCCGGGTCAGTTCCTCGATGGACAGGTCGGCATCCACCACCAGCGGCTCCTTGTCCATGAAGGCGATGCAGCTCTTGCGATCGTAGACTTCGCGGTGATACGGCTTGCTCATCTGCGAGAGAAAGATGTCGCGGTTGATCAGGCCGATCGGGCGGTCGTGCTCGACTACCGCGAGACTGGTGATCTCGCGGAGTTCGTTGAACAGGTCCATGACCATGGCGTTGGTGTGCTCGGCCTCGACGGCGGGCCACTGGGTGCAGAGGTCGAGGGCGCAGCGTTGGCTGGGGCGGGAGGCGGCACGCGCGGAGGGCAGGGGAGCGGACGACATCGATACGAATCCGTTCTCGGGAGGTCGATGCAGCCTAGGGGCTCCGTATTGAGCTTTGATGACAGGAGCTGGCCAGGCGCCAGCATAGCGCCGGGCCTGGCCAGGTGGGCGTCAGCCGGTCAGGACCCCCAGGGCGGCGCGGGTGAACGGCGGGGGCGGCACGGCGTTGAGCACCGCACCCTGGAGCACCAGACCGCTGTGGGCGAACTGGCGCTGGGTGGCCTCGATTTCCTTGGCGGTGTTGCAGCCATGGCGCGACACCAGCAGGCAGGTACCGGCCTGGGCGGCCAGCAGCACGGCATCGGTCACCGCCAGCACCGGCGGGGTGTCGAGGATGACCAGTTCGTAGTCCTGCTGCAGGCCGCGCAGCAGCTCGGTACAGCGCGCACTCATCAGCAGTTCGGCCGGATTGGGCGGGCGGACGCCGCCCACCAGGCAATCCAGGCCGGGGATCGCCGAGGGCTGGATCGCCTGCTCGGGCGTCGCCAGCCCCGCCAGCACCTCGGCCAGACCCGGGCGGCGCGCCAGTTGCAGGCGCCGGTGCAGGCGTCCGCGCCGCAGGTCGGCATCCACCAGCAGCACCCGCGTCCCGCCTTCGGCCAGCACCCGCGCCAGTTGCATGGCCACCGAGGACTTGCCGGCGCCGGGGCTGGCGCTGGTGATCAGCAGCAGGTCGTTGCGCGCCTCGGTGCGGGCGAAGGCCAGGCTGGTGCGCAGGATCCGCAGGGCCTCCTGGTAGCCGCTGTCGAGTGAGGTCTGCAGCGGGCCGCCGAGTTGGCGGCTCGGCGTCAGCGGCAATTGCGCCAGCACCGGCAGGCCCAGATTTTCCAGGCCCTCGGCGTCTTCGATGCCGCGCTCCAGGCTGGCGCGCAGATAGACCCAGGCCATCCCGGCCAGGCAGCCGAAGAGCAGGGCGCTGAGGATCAGCAGGGGCTTCTTGGGATAGACCGGGGCGATCTGGGTATAGGCGCTGTCGATGATGCGCACATCGCTCACCGTGCCGGCGCGCACCACCGACAATTCCTGGATGCGCTTGCTCATCAGCGCATAGAGCTTGTCCGCCGCCTCGACGTCGCGCTGCAGGCGCAGAACCTCCTGCTGGGTCTGGGGCAGCTTGGCCAGGCGCTGCTGCACGGCCTGGCGCTCGCCGTTGAGCACCTGGCGGCGCGCCAGCAGGGTCTGGTACAGCGGGTGGGTGGTGGTGAAGCGCAGTGCCAGTCCGAGGCGCTCCATCTCTAGGGCCGACAGCTGGCCATCGAGGTCCACCGCCTGGCGCAGCAGGCTGCGTCCCTCTTCGCCGATGGCGATGGAGCCCTGGCGGCGCTGATAGCGGTCCAGCGCCTGGCGGCCGTCGGCCAGGCGCTGATTCACCCGCGGCAACTCCTGGCGCAGGAAGGCCAGTTGCTGGGTGGATTCGTCGGCGTTGCGGGTCACGTCCTGGCGCACATAGGCCTCGGTGATGCCGCGCAGGATGCGTTGCGCCCGCTGCGGATCGGTGTCCTGCAGCTGGATCGAGAGGATGCCCGAGCGCTTGCCGCGCTCGCTGACCATCAGCCGCTCCTGCAGCGCCTGGATGGCCACGCCGCGGCGTTGCTTGACGAGGATGAATTCGGTGCCCGGATAGGCGTGCAGGTGGGCGATGTCCAGCTGCAGCTCGCCGGCGCTGGCCGGCTGGCCCAGCCGACCTTCCAGCAGGCGCTTGCCCTGGGCATCGCTCAGCAGGAAGCGATCCGGGGCCTCGGCGGTGAGGGTCAGCGGCTGGCCATAGAGGGCGTCGGGTACGCTCAGCCTGGCGATGGTCAGCTGTTCGCCGCCCCAGGCGAAGCGCGCGAGGCCGAACAGCGGCGGGGCCACCCCGGTGCCCGCGCGTTCGTGGCGGCGCGCCAGCCAGTCGCCCAGCAGCGGCAGGCGCCGCGGGGTGACGCTCAGGTCCAGGCCCTCGGCGTCCACCACCTCGCCGACCACCCGCCGCGAGGTGAGCAGCTGCATCTCGGTGATGGCTTCCGGCGGCGGCAGCGGCCGGCCGTTGTCGGCTTCGTCCAGCCGCACGATGCCGCGCTGGTATTCGATCTGCACCGTCGCCACCGCCTGATAGCGCGGCGCGGCCAGTTGCGCATAGGCCACGCCCACCAGGGTGCAGAGGACGATGCAGACGAGCAGGCTGCGACGATGGCGCCAGAGCGCGGCGCAGTAGCGGGCGAAACCTATGTCCGCGGCCTGGGTGGCGGCGGGGAGCGTCTGATGCGACTTGTCCATGCAGGAGCGGGCCTTGGGGCAGGTACGAGAAAGGACAGCCGTCGCAGCCGCACGCTGGCGAGAGGGCAGCGCGCGGCGAACCGGGGGTCGAAATCATCACACCAGGCAGGGCACAGCTGGGAACGCCAGGCGCTGGATCGGGGATCCGCGCCTTGTCGGCTGGAGTGCTGCGTCGACTCTAAGCGAAAGCAAAAGCCAAAAATGTGACACTCCGTGCAGAACGCGACGGATGCCCGCTTGGCAGCGTCAAGGTGCTAAGGCAGTCTTCTTCGCGACCTGTCGTGTCTCCGGACGACAAGCCATGGCCAGCGCCTGGTGTCCCGGGGTCGCTCGTGCCCGTGCCCTTGCTGGCGAAGGCACCCCAGGTAGCAGATGCAAACGCCGCGGCCCCCTGGCACCGGCGTGTTCCTGACGGCTTCTTGAATGTAGTCAGCGGTTGAAGCCCGGTTACCCGCCCACGCGCCTCTTGGCCTGCGTGGGCGGTCTTGCACCGGTTGTACCAGGCCTGCGGAGGATGGCGCCTGGTTCTTCACTGCCCTGGACGGCGTTCTCGACTGCATGGCTGTCAGGAGACAGGACAATGAGCGTGGTATCTGACGTTACCCATCCCGGGGTCCGGGTGGGACGGTGGCCGTTCTGGCTGGGCGGTCTGGTGGTCGGTCTACTGTTGCTGCTGGCGCTGCTCTGGCGCCTGCCGGATTTTCGCGACGGCACCGGGGCGCAGAATCTCGAAGCCAGCTATCACGTCCTGCTCAGTCTCAATGCCCTGGACGAATCCGGCGTGACCCGCCACTGGTGGCTGCCCACGGTGACCCTGGGCGGCAATCACGACAAGCAGGTGTCCTGGGGCGCGACCATCCCCACCCACAGTGGCGACTACGTCTACACCAGCTTCAGCAGCTACGGCTTTCTCGCGCCCTATCTCGGCCTCAAGGCCGCGGGGCTGACGCCTTCGCTGCACAGCCTCGCGCTGTTCAACGCCGCCCTCGGCGCCCTCACGGCGCTGCTGCTGTTCCGCCTGCTCTACCTGGTGCTGCGCAGTCACGGCGCCAGCCGCGGCCTGGCCGCCACGAGCGCGGTGCTGGGCTGCCTGATCGCAGTGTTCAGCCGCGAGGCGCTGCTGTCCCAGGGCCTGCTTTACTGGGTGCAGAGTTTCTACCAAGTGCTGCTGCTGGCCAGTCTGCTGACGCTCTTCCACTACCTGCAGGCGCCCACCGGCCAGCGCCAGCGGCTGGGCTGGCTGCTGGCCGGCCTGGTCTGCTTCGGCGCCCTGACCGAATGGACCGGCTACGTCTTCGGCGGCGGGCTGGTCGCGCTGTTCTGGCTGCAGCGCCGGCAATTGCCGGAAGGCCAGCGGATGGCCTGGCGCCTGGCCTTCGCCACGGCGCTGGCCGGATTGCTGGTGCTGCTGCACTACAGCCTGGCGGCGGGCCTGTTGCCGACGCTCAAGGCCTTTGCCCGGCGCTTTCTCGCCCGCAGTCCGAACAATGCCCACCTGACCGACTTCTTCGCCGGCTACGGGCTGTCCTTCGGCCTGTTCCTGGCCGCGGTGGCCATCGCCCTGGGGGTACTGGTCTGGAAGCGCAAGAGCCTGAACTGGCCGCGCAGCACCACGCTGCTGCTGGTCGCCGCCAGCGTGCCGCTGCTGGAAAATCTGCTGCTGCTGCAGCATGCCACCCAGTTTTCCTTCGATCGCCTCAAGTTCATCTTTCCCGCCGCGCTGCTGCTCGGCCTGGCCTTTCTGGCCCTGAAGACCCCGGGGCGCGCCGTGCTCGCCGTGGTGCTGGTGGCCGCGGCCCTGCAGAACGGCCAGACCTATCGCCAAGACCTCGCCGTCTATACCGGCTGGGGCGCCATCGACCGGCAGAACCAGGCCCTGGTCGGGCTGGTGAAAGGCCAGGTCGCCCTGGACTGCACCCTCATCTCCACCGACATGACGGTGCGCGGCTACGCCAACCTGCTGTTCCACCGCAGCATCCACGAATTGCAGCGCCAGCCGCTGGACTACCACGGCGAGCCGGGGGCCTGTGGCGGACTCTATCTGGAAGGCCGGGATTTCCGCGTCGACCTGCCCGAATACACCCGCGCCCGCCTGAGTCTGGCGGACGGTCGCCAACTGACCTACGCCAAGGTCGAGGGTGACTGGCGCCTGCAATGAACGCCCCATCCATGAACGTGCTGCGAGGAAACCGGGTATGCCGGGTACGCTGATCAATCGACTGAGTTTTCTGGCCCTGGGTGGCCTGATGGTCCTGCAGTTCGGCGTCTTCGAACAGAGCCCGACCAATCCGGTGGGCATCCGCTACGTGGGCGAGCTGTACCTGGCGATCTGCCTGGGTTTCTTCGCGCTCTTCACCCTGAGCACCTGGCATCGGCCGCAGCGCGACTATCGGCTGCTGATGGGCTTCTGCCTGTTTTCCACGGCGGTGTTCGTCGGCCTGCCGGCGGTGTTCGCCCAGCTGTTCTGGGGCCAGCCGCTGGTCTACGGCCTCATCGAGGAGCGGCGCGTGCTCTACTGCTTCAGCGCCTTCCTGGTGCTCTACCTGGCCAAGCGACTCAATGCCGTGCAGTTCGAGAATCTGATCATCTTGGTCGGGCTGCTCTCGGCGCTGCTGTGCTGGCTGTCCTACTTCAAAATGCTGCCGGACCTGCGCGAGGAGGTGAAGGACCTCAGCCGTCCCGGACGGGCCTCCACGGGGGCGGGCTCCATCTTCTTCGGCTACTTCATCTGCATCTACTTCGCCGGTCGCGGGCGCTCCTTCATCGACGGCCAGTTGCGGCCCAAGCTGAGGCACGGCCTGCTGGCGCTGTTCTTTCTGGCGACCATCGTGGTGGTGTTGCAGACCCGCCAGCTGATCGTGGTCTGCCTGGTGTTCACCATCCTCGCCCTGCGCGCGCGCCTGGTCGGCCCGGCGCTGTTCGGCGCCATCATCATCGCGCCGCTGATCCTCTATCCGCACCTCCTGGAAACCCTCGGCTTCAACCTGGATTTCTATGCGCGCTCGGTGCAGGAAGGCCCTACCGACAACGTCCGGGAAAACACCATTTCCCAGATCATCAACCACCTGCAGCTGTACAACGGCCTGCCCAGCGGCAGCCTCAGCCTGATGTGGAACGACGGCTTCAAGCCGATCTTCGGCGACTACTTCTTCCTTTCCGACGTCGGCATCTTCGGCACCGTGTTCCGCTTCGGCTTCCTGTCGATCCTGGTGATTCCCATCGGCCTGGCGGTCCACTACCTAGTGGCGCGCAAGCTGAGCCGCGACCTGGAATTCACCCTGGCGGTATTCCTCGCCTTCATGACCATCTGGCCGCTGCAGGGACTGTTCGAATACCAGGGCACCGCGGCCCTGCTCTTCGTCATGCAGGCGCTGAAGACCTACCACGGCGCACCCCAGTACGGGGTCATCAGCCTGCCGGAGCGACCGGGAGCGCTGCCGCCCGGTCGCCAGGTCCTGCCGGTCTAGCAGCCGGTCAGGCGTTCGACGCGGCGTTCGCCGGGAAAGAAGAAGGGGCGCAGGCGCACGCCCAGGCTGTTGCCGAAGAAGGCGGCCACCAGCCACAGCCAGCCGTGCAGGCTGCCCGAGGCGATGCCGCTGAAGTAGGCGCCGATGTTGCAGCCATAGGCCAGCCGCGCGCCGTAGCCCAGCAGCAGGCCGCCAAGCACCGCCGCCATCAGTGACCGCGCGGGAATGCGCAGGCTGGGGGCGAAGCGCCCGGCAAGGCCCGCGGCGGCCAGGGCGCCCAGCATGATGCCGAGATTCATCACGCTGGTGACGTCGAACCAGAAGGGCTCGGCCAGCGCCCGGGCATTGGCCGGTTGCTGCCAGAAGGCCCAGCCGGAGACGTCCAGCCCGAGCAGACCGGCACCCTTGGCGCCCCAGAGGGCGAAGGCCGAGGTGACGCCCCAGGGGCGACCGGCCAGGGCCAGGGTGACGAAGTTCAGTATGGCCAGAGCGATGGCGCCCCAGACCAGCGGCCAGCTGCCGCGCAGCAGGCGCGCCGCGCCCTGGTGTTCACCGGGCACCGTGACTTCCAGCGAGCCGTGGCGACGGCGCTCCAGCACCACCGAGACCCCGGCGATCAGGGCGAAGGCCGCCAGGCTGACCAGGATGCCGGGCAGCACGCCCAGGCTGGTCACCAGGGAGGTGGGCGGCAGACTGGGCAGGGCGAACCACCAGCCCAGGTGCTGGGTGGCGATCAGCGAACCGATGACGAAGAACAGCAGGGTCACCAGCATCCGCGCATTGCCGCCGCCGGCGGTGAACAGGGTGCCGGAGGCGCAGCCACCGCCCAGTTGCATGCCGATGCCGAACAGGAAGGCGCCGACCACCACCGAGGTGGACAGCGGCGAGACGTTGCCGCGGACCGCCTCGCCGAACAGGCTGCCGGCGCCCAGGGCGGGAAAGAACAGCAGCACCGCCAGGGCCAGCATCACCATCTGGGCGCGCAGGCCGGCGCCGCGGCGGTCGAGGATGAACACCCGCCAGGCCGAGGTGAAGCCGAAGGCGGCGTGGTAGAGGGTCAGGCCGAGGGCGCCGCCGAGCAGCAGCAGGAGCGCCTGACGGCCGCCTACGGCCTGGCCTAGAAAGACCATGCCCAGGGCGAGCAGGCAGGTCGCCCACAGGGCCGCCCAGGGCAGGCGAGGAGAGGAAAGCGTAGAGGTCTGCTGCATCATGGTTCCGGTAGCTTCGAACTAAAGTCCGACTATTTTAGTAGGACTTGCCCGGGAATCCCAGCCACCCGTCAGCTCTGGTTGAATGAAAGGGTTACATCGATATAGCCAGAAGTTATCTAGCGTTCAGGGCAGCCGTTTGGCCGAGGGCGTGGTCAAAGCGGCCAAAGGAATCCCCTGGAGTCGCCGTGTCCGCTGCTGCCGTGCCGTCTGTTCCCGCCTTGCCCACCCTGCCGCGATTGCGCGGCTGGACCGCCCTAGCCGCTGCCCTGGTGCTGGCCGGTTGCAGCCTGACGCCCAGCTCCCAGGGTCCGACCCGTTCGCCGGCCGAGGTGCGCGCCGAGCTCCTGCGGCTGCTGCCGGCCAGCGTGGCGGATCGGCAGGGCTGGGCCAGCGATATCCAGACCGCCTTCAGCGCCCAGGGCTTCGAGCCCTCCACGGACAACCTCTGCGCTGTGCTGGCGGTGGCGGAGCAGGAATCCACCTACCAGGTCGATCCGCCGGTGCCGGGACTGGGGCGGATCGCCCGGGAAGAGATCGATAGCCGTGCGGCGCGGGCCTATGTGCCCCAACTGCTGGTGCGCACCGCGCTCAACCTCAGGTCGCCCACCGGCAAGACCTACGCCCAGCGCCTGGACAGTGCCCGAACCGAGCGCGAGCTGAGTCTGATCTTCGAGGACTTCATCGCCATGGTGCCCCTGGGAGGCCAGCTGTTCGGGCGCTTCAATCCGGTGCGCACCGGCGGCCCCATGCAGGTCAGCATCGACTTCGCCGAGGCTCATGCCCGCGGCTATCCCTATGAGCGCGAGGGTTCCATCCGCCACGAGGTGTTCAGCCGGCGGGGCGGTCTCTATTTCGGCACCGCGCACCTGCTGGGCTATCCGGCGGACTATGCCACCCCACTGTATCGCTTCGCCGATTTCAACGCCGGCTGGTACGCCAGTCGCAATGCCGCCTTCCAGAGCGCGGTAAGCCGGGCCACGGGGATGAAGCTGGCGCTGGACGGCGATCTGGTGGTGCCCGGTTCGCGGACCCAGGGCGAGACCGAGCGGGCGGTCAATCGCCTGGCGCCGGCCCTGGGCATGAGCGACATTGCCATCCGCCACGACCTGGAGGCGGGGGAGTCCGAGGACTTCGCGAAGACCGATCTTTATGCCAAGGTCTATGCCCTGGCCGAGCGCAAGGTCGGTCGCAGCCTGCCGCGCGCCATCTTGCCGGGCATCACCCTGGAAAGTCCCAAGATTACCCGCACCCTCACCACCGCCTGGTTCGCCCAGCGGGTGGAGGAACGCTGGCAGCGCTGCCGGGGCCGCGCCGCGCGCTGAGGGGAGCAGGGGGCCGAACGGCGTTTTCCAGGTGACGAGGGTCGGGCCCGGGGATGGCAATTGGCCAGACTATTCGCCTAACATGGGGCGATGAAGCGGCCTCGCGCCGTACGGTTCTGGTGTAGTCCCTAGAGGTCCAGATGACCGATACCCCCGGCTCCCGGTTGACGCTGATCGTCGACCAGCCCACCCCCACGGCCCGCCATCGGCTGCCACCCCGCGAACAGGCCAAGGCCCTGCGACTGCTGCGCACCCTGGGCCTCGAAGCCGATACCCCGCCGGAACTGGTGCTGGCCTGGCTGGAACGCCGCGATGGCGGTTGTTCGCTGCCGGAAGCGGCGCGCCAGATCGGCCTGGGCAACTGGCTGGGGATCACCACCAGCCTGGCCGACCTCACCCAGAATCTGGCGCGCTTCGAAGCGGCCTACGCCCTGGACAGCGTGCTCGACTCCCTGACCGTCCTGGCCGAACAGTCGCCGCCCGAGTCCCGCTAGCCGCTAGAGGCCGGCACCGCGGATGTTGACGTAGAGGCTGTACAGCGAGTGGGAACCGGCCATGAATAGCCGGTTGCCTTCCGGGCCGCCAAAGCAGAGGTTGGGGCAGCGTTCCGGCAGGTGGATGTGACCCAGCGCCTTGCCGCTGGGATCGAAGACCCGTACCCCATCGAGCGCCTCGGGCTTGGCCGCCGGCGCGCCACTGCTGCCCCAGCCGCACCAGAGATTGCCCGCCACATCGCACTTGATGCCGTCCAGGGCGCCGTATTCCAGCGCCTCGATGTGCTTGCGGCGCTCGCCCAGGCTGCCGTCGTCCTTGACGGTATAGGCCCACACCAGGCGATTGGGCTTGGCGCGGCCCTCGACCACATAGAGCAGCTTCTCGTCCGGCGAGAAGGCCAGTCCGTTGGGGCCGTTGAGATCACCGATCACCCGGGTCACCGCCAGGCTCTCGCCGTCGATGCGATAGACACCGTCGGGTTGCTCGGTCTTGACCCTATGACCCTCGTAGTCGCTGTTGGCCTGGAACGGCGGGTCGCTGAACCAGATGGAGCCGTCACGCTTGACCACCACGTCATTGGGCGAATTGAACGGCTTGCCGTCGAAGCTATCGGCCAGCACCGTGATACGCCCATCGTGCTCGGTGCGGGTGACCCGCCGCCCGAGGCCGTGAGTGGTGGAGCCTTCACAGGCGATCAGCCGACCCTGGCGATCACGGGTCAGGCCGTTGGCGAAATTCGACTGGGCGCGGTAGGTGTCCAGCCGGCCACTGACCTCATCCCAGCGCACGATGCGGTTGTTGGGGATGTCGCTCATCAGCAGGTAGTTGCCATCGCCGATCCACACCGGGCCTTCGGCCCAGCGCAGGCCGGTGGCCAGACGTTCGACACTGGCGTTGAACAGCCGCAACTCGAGGAAGCGGTCGTCGAGGATCTCGATCAGCGGATCGGGATAGCGTTGGCTCAGGGGTTCCCCGGCGAGGGCGAGACCGGGCAGGGCGAGGGCGGCGCCGCAGACCAGGCCGCCCTGGAGCAACTGGCGACGTGACAATGGCCGGGCGAGACCCGGGAGGGAGTCATGCATGGTGCAGGTCCTTGATTGTTATTGTTCAGACGAGGCAATGCGGATCAACCTGCATCGGCAGGTTAATCATATGACATCATATGTCTTGTGATGGATGGCGCCAACCAGGGCACGGGCCTAGTCGGCCTCGAGCACCAGGCAGGTCCGACCGCGGCCCTGGCGTTTGGCCTGATAGAGGCGCCGGTCGGCTTCGTGGAGGAAGCCTTCGAGGTCGTCGGCGAGGCCGCTGAAGACGCCGGCGCTGAACGACAGCGGCGGGGCGCCGGGGGCATAGCTCTGGGCGTGGCAGTAGCGGCGCAGCAGGTCCAGCGCCTGCAGCAGCTGCTCCGGTGGCATCCGGCTGACCAGGGCGAATTCCTCGCCACCCAGGCGACCGGTGAGATCCTGGGGCAGGGTCCGGGCCAAGGCCTGGGCGAAGACCACCAGGGCACTGTCGCCGCTGGCATGGCCGTGTTCGTCGTTGATGCGCTTGAAGTGATCCAGGTCGAGCATGGCCACGCTCAGGGCGTGGCCCTCGCGTTCGGCCTGGCGGAACAGCTCCTGGGCCTGATCCTGGAAGGCGCGCCTGTTGCGCAGCCCGGTGAGGGAATCGTACTGGGCGGCGTGGGTGAGGGCGCGCAGCAGATCCCGCCGTTCCAAGGTCGAGACCACTCGGCAATTGAGCTCCTCGGGGCAGAAGGGCTTGCGCAGGAAGTCGTCGGCCCCCTGCTTGATGAACTTGGCGCTGAGCGAACCCTTTTCGTCGGCCGACAGGCCGATGATGCTGAGGTCGTGGCGGCGCAGCTTCTGCCGCAACATCTGCACCAGTTCGAAGCCGCTGAGGCCGGGCATGCTGTGGTCCACCACCAGCAGGTCGATGTCCGGCTGCTCCTGCAGCAGACGCAGGGCCTCGTTGCCGTCGCAGGCGTCCAGCAACTGGTAGCGGTGAGGCGTCAGCACGTGGCGGATGTAGTTACGGGTGGCATCGGAGTCCTCGGCGATGAGGATCTTGACCGCGGTATTGCTGTCCAGCCGGCGCAGCAGTCGGAAGGCGAATTCGTAGGAGTACTGGCTTTCCTTGAGCACGTAGTCGACCACGCCCTTGGTGAGCAGGTCGTCGCGCCGGCGTTCGTCGTAGGAGCCGCTGAGGACGATGCAGGGCAGGCGGTAGCGCAGCACCAGATCGACGCTTTCGCCATTGGCCGCATCGGGCAGGTTGAGATCCACCAGGGCGGCGAAGAACAGATTGGCCGAGGTTTCCAGCATCAGCTCGGCTTCGGCCAGGGTGGCGCAGAACACCGGCTCGAAGTCACGCTGCTGACGAAAGAGGTGCGCCAGAATCTTGAGGACCATGGGGCTGTCTTCGATGACCAGGATGGAGCGCACCGGTAACTCCTGCAGGGCAAAGATCGGCCGAGAGCGGGTCTGGCGTCAGAGGAAGGGATCATTCGCCTAGGCGTATCGGCCAAAGGATTGACGACTTGAATGGCCGCCGATCCTTTCCGGTTCAGCGGTCCGCCTGGCCTTCCAGCTGGCGCTGCCGGGGCAGGCGCAGGGCGTCGTCGCGCGGCAGCGGGCGACTCAGCAGGTTGCCCTGCACCTTGTCCACCTGCAGCGCCTTGAGCGCTTCCAGCTCGGCGAGGGTTTCCACCCCCTCGGCGATCACCTCCTTGTGGGTCTCGCGGGCGAAGGCGATGATCGCCGAGGCCAGCGCCCGGCGTTCGGCGTCGCGATCGATGTCGCGCACCAGGCTCATGTCCAGCTTGATCATGTCCGGCCGCAGCCGAAGGATGTGCCTCAGACTCGAATAGCCGGCGCCGGCATCGTCGATGGCCAGGCGCACGCCCTGGGCCCGCAGCGGTTTCAGCTGGGCATGCAGGGCGTCGTAGTCGTCGACCTCGGCATGTTCGGTGATCTCCAGCACCAGGCGTCCGGGAGGATTGCCGGCCAGCAGCGCAGGCAGGCGCCCGCCCAGGATGGTCTGCGGCGAGCAGTTCATTGTGAGATAGCTGTCGTCGGGCAGACTCTGCAGCCCCTGCAGGGCGAAGCGCATGGCGCATTCTTCGAGCTCGTCCCCCAGACCGATGGCGCTGGCTTCGGAAAACCACAGGTCCGGGCTGCGCTGCGGCGGACAGTGGAAGCGCGACAGTGACTCCCAGCCGGCGATCCGCAGATCAGTCAGATGATAGATCGGCTGGTAGACGATGCTGGGTTGGTGTGCAGCCACCGCGCCCTGGATGCGCTGGCGCATCTCGACCTGGCCGCGACGACTGGAGACGTCCAGGCTGAGGCGATCGGCCACCAGTTCGGCAAAGGTCCGCACCAACTCCAGGTCACGGGGACTCAGGGTCGGATCGGGCTGGTACTTGAAGCAGCAGAAGGTGCCATAGAGTTCGCCATCGCTGAGCCGCACCGGCACGCTGACGTGAGCGCCGATGGGCACGCTGCGGGTTTCCGGGATCAGCCGGGTAGCGCCGACGGCGCGGGTGTCGGGGATGAGTTCGGGCAGGTGGCCGGTGACCACCTGCTGACAATAGCCCTGGCTGAGCGGCAGGGCATCGCCGGCTTTAAGCGGCGCATCGGGCGCCGCATCGACGTTGCGAAAGACCCGATCCTGCTGGCGAAATTCAGCAAGAAAGGCCACGTCCATGTCCAGGTGGATGCGCAGCGCGTGCAGCACCTTGTCGATGCAGCCCTGGCTGCTCAGGTTGCCGGTATCCAGGCCAACCACCTCCAACAACTCGGTACCTGATTCCCTCATGTCCTCACTCCCGGGAAACTACGACCTGAACCAGTGTAGAGCCTGGAATGAATTTGTCAGTCAAATGACCTCATCCATTCGGCTTAACCCCGTTCGGCGTACCAGGCCTCGAAAGCGGGCAGGGCCATGGGCCGGGCCAGCAGATAGCCCTGGACCTCGTCGCAGCCGGCTTCCTGCAGGAAGGCCAGCACCTCGGGCGTCTCTATGCCCTCGGCAACGCTGCGATAGCCGAGCTTGCCGATCAGCGCCAGCAGTGCCCTGACCACCTCCTGCTTGCGTGGATCCTCGGGCAGGTCATGGATCAGCGAGCGGTCGAGCTTGACGCTGGTGACCGGCAATTCGTAGAGATAGGCGAAGTTGCTGTAGCCGCTGCCGAAATCGTCGATGGCGATCTCCAGGCCCAGCTCGCGCAGGGCATGCAGCTGGGCGATGGCCTCGGGATTGCGTTTCAGCCATTCGCCTTCGGTGATCTCCACTTCCAGCCGCCGCGGATCGACACCCTGGCGCTGGCAGGTCTCGCGCAGCAGGTCGACCAGATCGCCTTCGTCGAAATCCCGTGGCGACAGGTTGAGCGACAGTCGCCCCTGATAGCGATTGTCCCAGTGCGCCAGCTGGCTGACGGCGGTACGGATCACCCAGCGGGTGACGCTGTGGATCAGCGCGGTCTTCTCGATCGCCGGAATGAAGTCGCCGGGCGCGATGGGGCCGAATTGCGGATGGGTCCAGCGCAGCAAGGCTTCGGCGCTGCACAGCCGGCGTCCGGGCAGGGCCAGGCGTGGCTGGAAGGCCAGGCTGAAGTCGCCGCGCTCCAGGGCTTCGGGAATCTGCCGGACCAGCTGGAAGATGCGCTGGAAGGCCTCGTCCTGCGGACGCTCGTAGACCACCCAGTGACGACTGCTCAGCGTCGCCTGATCGACCGCCACCATGGCCTTGCGCAGCAGGTCGCGGACTTCGCCCGAGTCGAGCAGGAAGGGCACCACACCGGCCTTGACCGGCGGATCGATGGGAATGCGGTCGGCCTGGACCGGCATCCGCAACTGGGCGATGAGCGCGTCGAGCAGCGGCTGATAATCGCAGTCCTCCGGCAGCAGGAAGGCGAATCTCTTGGTGTCCACGTGATAGACCTTGGCCCGCTCGCTCAGGGCGTCGCACAGGCGCAAGGCGAGGCTGCGCAGGAAGGTCTCGAAGGGCCACATGCCCTGGGCCAGCACCAGCTGGTCCTTCCAGTGGGTCTCCAGGGGATCCACCAGCACCAGCAGGCGCCCCTCGTCGGGCTGGAGTTCGGCCAGTTGGGCGACATCGGCCTGGAACTGCTGACGATTGGGCAGGCCGCTGACCGGATCGCGGCGGCGCAGGTGTTGGCGCAGGGCGATGAGCTTCATGACCTGGGCAGCGAAGTCGTCCAGGCGCTTGCGTTCCGCCGTCGTCAATTCGCGCGGCTGGCTGTCGAGGATGCACAGGCTGCCGATGGCATAGCCGCCCTCGGTGACCAGGGTCGAGCCGGCATAGAAGCGCACATGGGGGGGCTGACCACCAGGGGGTTATGGCTGAAGCGGGTATCGCAGCAGGCATCGTTGATCTCCATCCGGCCATCCTCGGCCTGGATGGTGTGGGCGCAGAAGGCGTCCTCGATGGGCATCTGCGCCAGGTCGAAGCCGACGCGGGCCTTGAACCACTGGCGGTCGCGATCCACCAGGCTGATCAGCGCGGTCGGCACATTGAAGCTGCTGGCGACCAGCTCGCAGAGGCGATCGAATTCCTCCGCCGGCGCCGAATCCAGCAACTCCAGGGCGTGCAGGGCGTTGAGGCGGTCATCTTCGTACTTCAGTGAATCGGCCATCAGGCTATCTCGGGAATATCGATGAGCCTTGCTCGAGCAAAAAGCCCATCTTGGAAGAACTGCCGCGACCCGAGCCAGGCGAGTGCAGCAAACGAGAGGCAGGTCTGCGGAAGTATCGGCGAGAAATCATAAGACTTTAGCCGTTTCGTCTCGCCTGCCAGTCTGGAACCTTAGCGCGGCTGCACGTCAATCGCGAGCCCTGGTCGAAGGGATATCCCCGGCCGAGTAGCGACCATGACCCTGACCTGCCTGTTCGACATCAACGAGACCGTGCTGGACCTGTCCGCGCTGGATGGCCTGTTCACCGACCTGTTCGGTGACTCCCAGAGCCGCACGCTATGGTTCGCCCAGACCTTGCAGAACGCCATGAGCGCCGAGCTCTGTGGCCGGCACGCCCCCTTCGAGACCCAGGGGCAGGCGGCGCTGGAGATGATCGGCGCACGGTTCGGGCGAACGCTCAGCGCCGCCGACCGGCAGCGCGTCGCCGACGCCCTCAAGCGGCTGCCCGCCCATGCCGATGTCCGCGCGGGCCTCGATTTCGCCCGGGCGCAGGGCGTGAGCTGCATCGCCTTTTCCAACAATGCGCGCGCCGCGACCCGGGCGCAGCTGGAATACGCCGGCCTGAGCGACGCCTTCGCCGATATCCTCTCGGCCGAGGACGCCGGCGCCAGCAAGCCGGTTACGGCCACCTATCGCCAGGCCGCCGCCAGCCTGGGTCAACCCGCCGAAGACCTGTGGCTGATCGCCGTCCATGCCTGGGATATCGCCGGCGCCCAGGCCGCCGGGTTCAAGGGGGCCCTGCTGCAGCGGCGTCCCGACCAGGCGGCCAATCCCCTGGCGCCACCCCAGGTGACCGCCGGCACGCTGCAAGAGGCAGTGGCGCGCATTCTGGCGCACGAGGACCGCGGCTAGTTGCCCCGGCGTGCTAACGTCCGCGCCATCACCGGCGGGTGCCGGTTTTTCCAGACAGTGAGAGTCGCTTTCCCATGACGGATACCCTTGCCCGGCTGCGTGCCGGCAAACTGGCCGGGGCCACGCGCCTGACCCTGCGCGCCGACCTGACCGAATTCCCCGAAGAGATCTTTAGCCTGGCCGACAGCCTGGAAATCCTCGACCTGTCGGGCAATCGGCTGACCCGCTTGCCCGCCGACCTGGGGCGGCTGCACCAGCTGCGCATTCTCTTCTGCTCGGGCAATCCCTTCACCGAGCTGCCCGAGGTGCTGGGCACGCTGCCCAGGCTGGAGATGATCGGCTTCAAGGCCTGCCAGCTGGAGCGGGTAGGCGCCGCGGCCCTGCCGCCGCGCCTGCGCTGGCTGATCCTTACCGACAACCGCATCGCCGAGGTGCCCGCCGCCCTGGGCGAGCGGCCCGCCCTGCAAAAGTTGATGCTGGCCGGTAACCGCTTGCAGCATCTGCCGGCCTCCATGGCCGACCTGCACCAGCTGGAACTGCTGCGGCTGTCGGCGAATCGCTTCGCCGCGCTGCCGCCGGCCATCTTGGAGTTGCCACGGCTGACCTGGCTGGCCTATGGCGACAATCCCCTGGGCGCCGAGCGCGAGCGCGCGGTGCGAGCTCAGGCCGCCCGCCAGCAGCGCATCGCCTGGGGTGATCTGCAGCTTGGCGAGCGGCTGGGGGAGGGCGCCTCCGGCATCATCCATCAGGCGCGCTGGCAATCGCCCACCGGGTCGCGCGAGGTCGCCGTCAAGCTGTTCAAGGGCAGCATGACCAGCGATGGCACCCCGGAAAGCGAAAGCGCCGCCAGCCTCAGCGCCGGCACCCATCCCTGGCTGATCGGTGCTCTCGGTGACCTGGCCGAGCATCCCGAGCAGCGCAGCGGCCTGGTGCTGGAGCTGGTGGAGCCGGCCTTCGGCAACCTGGCCGGACCGCCCAGCTTCACCACCTGCAGCCGCGACGTCTATCCCGAGGACACCCGCTTCACCGCCAGCGCCGTGCGCAGCATGGCTGGCGGCATGGCCAGTGCCCTGGCGCACCTGCACGGACACGGCCTGGTCCACGGTGATTTCTATGCCCACAACATCCTCTGGGATGGCGGCGCCCGCTGCCTGCTGGGGGATTTCGGCGGTGCCTCGCTGCTGCCCGAGGACACGGTTCAGGCGGCGCGCCTGCAACGCTTCGAGAGTCGCGCCTTCGGCATTCTGCTGGAGGAGTGGTTGGCGCGGTGCAGCGAGCCGGTCGATCCGGCACTGGCGGCCCTGGCCGCGGAGTGCCAGCAGCCCGCGCTCGATGCCCGTCCGCTGCTGGCCGAGGTGGCGCAGCGACTGCAGGGCTAGTCCCGGGGCTCGTCCAGGGCCCAGTCCACAGCGGCCAGGGCGTGCAGTCGCGTGGTGTCGAACAGCGGCACCGCGCTGTCGCTCTGGTCCACCAGCAGCATGATCTCGGTGCAGCCGAGCACGATGCCCTCGGCGCCCTGGGCGATCAGTTCGGCGATGATCGCTCGATAGGCGGCCCGCGATTCGGCGCGCACTGCGCCGCGCACCAGTTCTTCGTAGATGATCCGGTGCACGGTCTGGCGCGCGTCCGCTTCAGGCACCAGCACTTCCAGGCCGAAGCCCGCCCTCAGCCGCTCGCGATAGAAGGCCTGCTCCATGGTGAAGGCGGTGCCCAGCAGGCCGACGGTCCGCAGGCCCTTGGCCTGGATCGCCGCCCCGGTAGGATCGGCGATGTGCAGCAGCGGCAGGGCCGTGGCCGCCTCGATCTCCGCCGCCAGGCAATGCATGGTGTTGGTACAGAGCACCAGCGCCTCGGCACCGCCTGCCGCCAGTTGCCGCGCATGCGCTTGCAGGCGTAGACCCAGCGTCGCCCAGTCGCCGGCATGCTGCAGCGCGGCGATCTCGGCGAAGTCCACTGACAGCAGCAGACAGGCCGCCGAATGACTGCCGCCCAACCGCCGCCGGACCTCTTCGTTGAGGATGCGATAGTAGTGAGCCGAACTCTCCCAGCTCATGCCGCCCAGCAGGCCCAGGGTGCGCATGGTCGTTCTCATGGTGATTGGCGAATGGGCATCTTGGCGCCTGTTCCCGCGGTGCGCGAGGATCAGTGAGGCAGAGATCGGGCGGTACAGTGAACGTGCGGTAGGGAGCAAGCGCGGGCGACTCTTGAAGCGGTGGGATGACTATCCCGGCGCTATTGCTCCTTTCCCGTGTACGCTGGGCGCAACGGTTTCCCTCTTTTCGGGTTGGCACTGGCAGAGCCTTTCGCGTTTGGCGCCGATATTGCAAAAGCGAGCTTATGAGGATTGCCGCACGGGATAACGTGTTGCGCTGTGGCGCGCGGCTGTGGCGGCTTATTTGCGGTCTTCAGGAATGGGTGGGGGTCCTATGCTGATAGCTCAGTTTTCCGACACGCATGTAAGGCCGGAGGGCCAGCTTTACCAGAATCTAGTGGGCGCCAATGCCATGCTCGAAGCAGCCGTCAGTACGCTGCTTGAATTGCAGCCCAAACCGGATGTGATTCTGTTCAGCGGGGATCTGGTCGATTGCGGAAGCCCAGCAGCCTATGCCCAGGCACAACAGATATTGGCGCCTTTGACGACACCGGTATTGATGCTGCCGGGCAACCACGATGACCGCCAGGTAATGGCTCGTTATTTTGCAGATCATTGCCCCAGCGACGATGCGCTGGATTGGAGCGCTGTCTACGCCGATCCCGCGTGGCCGTTGCGAATCATCGCCTTGGACATCAGTGTGGCGAATGACCACCATGGTGACATGACCGAAAGCCACGCGGTCTGGCTACGCCAGCGGCTAGACGAAGCGCCAGAAACACCCACCCTGATATTCATGCACCAACCGCCGTTCGATAGCGGCATTCCTTATATCGATGCCTACAAATGTCTCAATGGCCACCGCCTTCGGCACGTAATAAGCGGCTACCCCAGCGTCGAGCGAATCCTGTGCGGGCACATTCACCGTTTCATGATCCTGTGTTTTGCGGGCACCCTGCTATGCACCGCGCCTAGTACCACCACCGCCATAGCACTACGCCTGGATCCCCAGGCCAGCGCGGCGTCCTACGTCGAGCCGCCGGCCATCTTGCTGCATCAGTGGACCGATGCAGGCCTCATTACCCACTGGTATCCCATAGGTGACTTTCCTGGCCCCTATCCATTCGCCTGAATAACTCAGTCCAGTAGTGCTTTGGCAATGTTCTCAAGAATGATTCCCGGAGCAACGAGGCCAATACCGCCAGGGCCAAATGAGCGTGCTAGCTACCGATGGCGAAACGCTCCGCTAGCCGTGACCATTGTCATTGCAAGGGCAGAGGCTATTCCGCGAGCCTGAATATCCCTGGCCAAGTGACGAGTGATCGACGGCCGACCCTTGCCTGAGCGCTCAACCTCGCCGGGATGATCTGCAGCTTTCAAACCCCATGGCAGACCCCTCGCGCCCAGGCTACGCTTCGAGAGGCCACTCCCGGCCCTGGAGGTGATCGTCATGCTCAAAGCACTGTTCGCCGCGCTAGCCCTGACCCTTTTCGCATCCGCCAGCGTCCAGGCGGCGCCCTGCCGGGATGCCCACGGCAAGTTCGTCAAATGCGACACGACCAAGACCAAGGCGGTGCAATGCAAGGATGCCAAGGGCAAGTTCGCCAAGTGCGGCACGCCCGGGGCCACGCCGGTCAACTAGGGGCGGCCAACCGGACGTCAGGCAGGGGCCTGACGCCTCGCCTAGCGTGAGCGCAGCTAGTCCTTTTTTTCCGCCGATCCCGGCTCCGACCAGGCGCGGTGCCGTTCGGCCTTCTGAGCCTCGCTTTCCACCCGATTGAGCACCTCGCCCTCGTGCTGGACCTCGGGACCGCCGCCATAGACATGGTCGAGGCCCTGCATCAGGGCGGCATAACCCTGGGCGGCCACCTGCACCGGATCGTGCTTGGGCCCGGCGCCGACGCTGGTGTCGTCTTCGCCGGCGCGGTGGAAGAAGTTGGTGTCGGTCTGGCCGGGCATGAGCACCGTCAGGGTCACGCCGCTGTCCTTCAGCTCGTTGCGCAGGGCGAAGGCGAAGGAGTTGATGAAGGCCTTGGAGGCGCCATAGACGGCCTCGAAGGGAATCGGCGCGGTGGCCGAGATGGAGGAGGTGAAGAGCACCCGGCCGCGGCCGGCGGCGACCATCTCCGGCAACACCAGCTTGGCCAGGTGCACGGTGGCCATCACATTGAGCTGGATCAATGCCATCTCGTCTTCCAGGCGCGTCTGGCCGACGAAGGCGCCGCCCAGGCCGACCCCGGCGTTAAGTACCACGACGTCCAGCGGGCGGCCCTGGCGACGCAGGAAGCGAAACGTCTCTTCCACACCCACGGCGGTGCGCAGGTCGGCCGCATGGCTCCAGACCTTGACCCCTAGGGCACGCAATTCGCGCTCGGCGGCGTCCAGCCCATCGCCGCGGGAGACCAGCAGCAGATCATGGCCGTGGCGGGCCAGCTGCTTGGCCAGTTCGAAGCCGATGCCGCTGGAGGCACCGGTGACGGCGGCCAGCGGCCGGGAAACGTTGCTCATGCTGAAATCCTCTGCAGACCTGGTGTAGCTGGGATCGTCGCGGACGGCTGGCGCTCCCCGCGGCCGACGGTTGGCCCCTGAGGGCATGGCATAATCGCCAGGCCGTGTAGAGGAGACAAGAGATGCAACCCGCGGATCTGGAAGCCCTGGTGACCTGGACCATGCCCTATGGCAAGTACGCCGGCCGCCTGCTGGCCGACCTGCCGGGTCACTACCTCAACTGGTTCGCCCGCAGCGGCTTTCCGCCTGGCGAGCTGGGCCGCTTGCTGGCGCTGATGCAGGAGATCGACCACAACGGCCTCAAGCCGCTGCTCGATCCCTTGCGCCGCCGCCGTTAGTCCGCCAGGCGACGCATGTCGATATGGGGGATGCCGTCTTCGTCATAGACCGCTGAGCAGGGCGTGAAGCCATAGCGGCCATAGTAGGCCTGCAAATGGGCCTGGGCGGAGAGGAACAGCGGGCGCCCGGGCCAGCGCTCGGCGCAGACGCGCAGGGCTTCCGCCAGCAGCAGATGCCCCAGGCCGCTGCCGCGGCCCTCGGGGGCGACGATCACCCGGCCGATCACCACTTCCTCGCGTACCGCGCCGAGCAGGCGCAGGTAGGCGTGCAACTGGTCGTCGCGCCAGCCGAACAGGTGCCAGACGTCTTCCGCCAGGTCCAGGCCATCGGCGTCGGGATAGATGCACTGCTGCTCCACCACGAAGACCCGGGCGCGCAACACCAGGGCGGCATAGAGCTCGGCGGTGGTCAGCGCCGGCGCGGCGCGGCAGCTCCACTGGAGGGTCATGGTCAGTCCTTGCGCCGGCCGGACAGCATGCGGAAGCGATTGCGGTTGAGCAGCACGTAGCCGGTCAGCTGCAAGCCCGCCGCGAACAGCAGGCTGCGCATGGCGCCGGGTTCGGAGGGACGCGGACCCTGGTACAGGCCATAGAGGGCGAAGGCCACGCCCAGCAGGCCGAGGATGAAGAAGACCAGACCGATCTTGGTCAGGCGGGGGAGGGTGCGCAGATTCATGGCTATGTCGTCACAGGCAAAGGCCGCCACGCTAACCGCCCGGACCGGGCTTGTCGAGCCGATAGGCAGCCGCAGCGGACTGGTCTAACGTGGCCTGATGGCCCCTGGCAAGCGGGAGAGAGCCCATGTTCAGCCATGTGCAGGTAGGCGCGCGCGACCTTGAGCGCCTGATCGGATTCTATGACAGTGTTTTGCACGAGCTCGGCCTGGTGCGGATGCCGGCGGAAGACGATGGCGGCCCGCCCGGCTGCGGCTGGCAGCGCCCGGGGCGAGCGTGGCCGCAATTCTATGTACAGCTGCCCTTCAATGGCCTGCCGGCCTCCTGGGGCAATGGCGTCCAGGTGAGCTTCGCCGCGCCTTCGCCGGCGGCCGTCGAGGCGGCCTGGCACCGCGCCCTGCAACTGGGCGGCAATGACGAGGGCGCTCCCGGCATCCGGCCGGACTATGGCGCGGACTTCTACGCCGCCTACTGCCGGGATCCGGAAGGCAACAAGCTGTGCTTCGTGCATGCCGAGGGACTCGCCGCCGCCTGCGACTAGCGCGCGGCCGGCGATCCGGCGATCCGGCGGACCGGCGCTCAGACGTTGGCCGCCAGGGCGACCGCATCGGTACGGGCGGCCATGATGAAGTCGTTGCGGTGCAGGCCGCCGATGTTGTGGGTCCACCAGCTCACCGTCACCGCGCCCCATTCGGTGAGCAGGGCCGGGTGGTGATCCTCATCCTGCGCCTCGCGGCCGACGCGGTTGGTGAAGTCCAGCGCTTCCAGAAAGTTGCCGAAGGCATAGCGGCGTTCCAGCCGTGGAATTCCTTCGCGCTCGACCAGCGTCCACCCCGGGACGGCCTTGAGTAATTCGTTGCTGGCGGCCTCGCTCAGGGCAGGCTCGCTGGAGCGGCAGGGGACGCAATGGGAGTGGGCGAGATCGGCCATGGGGCGCTCCTTGGGGAAAGAAAGTCACGAAAGGGCAGGGTAACAGACCCGCCGGTCAGCTCCCGGCGTCCCGTCCGACCATGGTCGAATGGTCCGAAACCGGTGCGCGCCGTACAACGGAACACAACAAGAACAACAGTTTCCCGCCGAGGAGATCGTCCCATGAGTGCCGCTTTCTACCCGGTCCGCGCGGAAGTCGCTTCCCGGACCCTGACCGATGAAGTCACCTATCGCCGGCTGTACCAGCAGTCCATCCTCAACCCCGATGGCTTCTGGCGCGAGCAGGCCCAGCGCCTGGACTGGATCAAGCCCTTCAGCCGGGTCAAGCAGACCTCTTTCGACGATCATCGCGTCGACATCCAGTGGTTCGCCGATGGCACCCTGAACGCCTCCTACAACTGCCTGGATCGCCACCTGGAAACCCGCGGTGACCAGACCGCCATCATCTGGGAAGGCGACGATCCGGCCGACAGCCGCCACATCACCTACCGCGAGCTGCATCGCGAGGTCTGCCAGCTGGCCAACGCCCTGCGCGGCCAGGACATCCACCGCGGCGACGTGGTGACCATCTACATGCCGATGATCCCCGAGGCCGTCGTGGCCATGCTGGCCTGCGCCCGTATCGGCGCGGTGCACTCGGTGGTGTTCGGCGGCTTCTCTCCCGAATCCCTGGCCGGCCGCATCAGCGACTGCCAGTCCAAGCTGGTGATCACCGCCGACGAAGGCGTGCGCGGCGGCCGCAAGATCCCGCTCAAGGCCAACGTCGACGAGGCCCTGACCAACCCTGCCACCTATTCGGTGCGCAAGGTGATCGTCTGCAAGCGCACCGGCGCCGACATCGCCTGGCACCGCCACCGCGACGTCTGGTACGAGGACATCACCTCGGTGGCCCCGGAACACTGCGAGCCCAAGGAAATGTCCGCCGAGGCGCCGCTGTTCATCCTCTATACGTCCGGTTCCACCGGCAAGCCCAAGGGCATCCTGCACACCACCGGCGGCTACCTGACCTATGCCGCCCTGACCCACGAGCGGGTCTTCGACTATCGCCCGGGCGAGGTCTACTGGTGCACCGCCGACGTCGGCTGGATCACCGGCCACAGCTACATCGTCTATGGCCCCCTGGCCAATGGCGCCACCACCCTGCTGTTCGAGGGCGTGCCCAACTACCCGGACGTCACCCGCATGGGCCAGGTGGTGGACAAGCATCAGGTCAACGTCCTCTACACCGCGCCCACCGCCATCCGCGCCATGATGGCCCAGGGCGATGCAGCCATGCGCGGCGTCGACGGCAGCAGCCTGCGCCTGCTCGGTTCGGTGGGCGAGCCGATCAACCCCGAGGCCTGGCACTGGTACTACAAGACCGTGGGCCAGGAGCGCTGCCCCATCGTCGACACCTGGTGGCAGACCGAGACCGGCGGCATCCTCATCAGCCCGCTGCCCGGCGCCATCGGCCAGAAGCCCGGTTCGGCGACCCGGCCGTTCTTCGGCATCCAGCCGGCGCTGGTGGACAACGAAGGCAACCTGCTCGACGGCGCCGTGGAAGGCAACCTGGTGATCCTCGATTCCTGGCCGGGCCAGTCGCGCTCCATCTATGGCGATCACGACCGCTTCGTCGACACCTATTTCAAGACCTTCAAGGGCATGTACTTCACCGGTGATGGCGCCCGCCGCGACGAAGACGGCTACTACTGGATCACCGGTCGCGTCGACGACGTGCTCAACGTCTCCGGCCACCGCATGGGCACCGCCGAGATCGAGAGCGCCCTGGTGGCCCATCCCAAGGTGGCTGAGGCCGCGGTGGTGGGCATGCCCCATGACCTCAAGGGCCAGGGCATCTATGTCTACGTGACCCTCAACCAGGGCGAGGAGGGCAACGAAGCCCTGCGCCAGGAGCTCAAGCAGTGGGTGCGCAAGGAGATCGGTCCGATCGCCACGCCCGACGTCATCCAGTGGGCGCCGGGGCTGCCCAAGACCCGCTCCGGCAAGATCATGCGGCGTATCCTGCGCAAGATCGCCGTGGGTGAATACGACGCGCTCGGCGACATCTCCACCCTGGCCGATCCGGGCGTGGTCCAGCATCTGGTCGGGACCCACCAGCAGATGAGCCAGGCCGTCGCCTGATTCGACGGCTTCGCCAACCGCCCGCTATCGTCCCGGTAGCGGGCGGTTTGTTTTTGGAGGTCCTGTAAGGAGTTGTCGCCAGGGTAAAAGCCCTGGCCGTTGCGCTGGCGCTAGAATCGCGCCAGCCGGCGGACCGGAGGGCACACCGGTCCGCTACCCCGGGCAAAGGCCGGGACAGGGGCAGCGCTCCGGCGTACCATGCGTGCCACCCCACAAGGGTTTCATGGCGCGCGGGCCCCGGATCGGTCGCCCCCGCCGCTCTCGACAGGAAGCCAGACGTTAGATGACCATCCGCATCGCCTTTCTGCTGTGGCCCGACGTTCGTCCGCTGACCGTGGGCCTGGTCGAGGAAGCGCTGGAACTCGCCGCTCGCCATTCGAGCGATACACCCTACGAGGTGCGCTTTCTGCAGGCCGGCAGCGAGTTGCAGCCGCGCCTGCCGGGTGGCCACTGGGAAGGGCAGCTGGAACGCCTGGATCGCCTCTTCGTGCTGGCCGACGAACCCTCGCCCGCGCTGCCGCCGCCCCTGGCCGCGGCCCTGCGCCAGACCGCCCGGGCCGGGGTGGTGATGGGAGGCTTTTCCGCCGGGGTGCACATCCTCGCCCAGCTCGGTCTGCTCGACGGGCATCGCGCCGCCGTGCACTGGCGCTGGCTGGAGGAATTCAGCGAGCAATTTCCCAAGGTCATCGCCACCCACCACCTCTACGAGTGGGACCGCGATCGCCTGACCGCCTGTGGCGGCCTGGCCATCCTCGATCTGCTGCTGGCCATGATCGGCCGTGACCGCGACGCCGAACAGGCGGGCACCATCGCCGAGGAGCTGATCGTCGAGCGGCTGCGCGAGGGCAGCGAGCGGCAGCGCATTCCGCTGAAGAATCGCCTGGGGTCGAGTCATCCCAAGCTGACCCAGGCGGTGATGCTGATGGAGGCCAATATCGAAGAGCCCCTCACCACCGACGAGATCGCCCAGCACGTCTGCGTCTCCCGCCGGCAACTGGAGCGGATCTTCAAGCAGTACCTGGCGCGGGTGCCCAGCCAGTACTACCTGGAGCTACGGCTGAATCGGGCGCGCAAGATGCTGACCCAGACCAGCAAGTCGATCATCCAGATCGGCCTGTCCTGCGGCTTCTCGTCGGGGCCGCACTTCTCCAGCGCCTATCGCAACTTCTTTGGCGTCACTCCTCGCGACGACCGCAACCAGCGACGCGGTGCGGCGGGCGAGGGCAGCATGGTGGCCGAGCGCTAGGCGCCCGGCGCACCCCTTCAGCTCAACGGCTCCGCCACCCCTTCGTCCAGCCAGGCGCCCAGCCGATCGGCCGGTAGCGGCGCGCCGCAGTGGAAGCCCTGGATCTCGTCCGCCGGCAAGTGCTGCAGCTGGCGCAGGTGCTCGGCGTCCTCCACGCCCTTGAGGGTCACCCTCAGCCCCAGCGAGCGGCCGAGATCGATCATGGCCCGCACCAGGGCGCTGTCTTCCGGCGCTTGCCGGTGCCGCGCGATGAGGCTGCGGTCGAGGCGGATGCCGTCCAGTGGATAGCGGCGCAGGTAGGCCAGGGAGCACAGGCCGGAACCGAAGTCGTCCAGGCACAGGCGCACGCCCAGGCCCTTGAGCGCGCCCAGGGTGTTGGCCACGTCGGCGGCGGGATCCAGCAGGGTTCGCTCGGTGAGTTCCAGCTCCAGGCGCGAGGCCGCCAGGCCGCTCTGGTAGAGCGCCTCGGCCACGGTCTGCACCGGATCTTCGTTGGCGTGAAATTGCTGCGGCGACAGATTGACCGACACCGAGAGGCGTTCCGGCCAGCCCTGGGCGTCGTGGCAGGCGGTCTCGAGCACCCAGCGCCCCAGGCGCTGTCCGAGGCCGGCGTCTTCGGCCAGGGCCAGGAAATCCAGCGGCTCCAGCAGGCCCTGGGTCGGGTGCTCCCAGCGCACCAGCGCCTCGAAGCCGCACAGGCTGCCATCGGCCAGGCAACGGCGTGGCTGGTAGTAGAGACTGAGCCGATCATCGCGCAGGGCCTGGCGCAGATCCTGTTCCAGCTGCCGGCGCAGGAGCACCTGCTCGTTCATGGCCGGTTCGTGGAAGCGCCAGGTGCCGCGGCCAGCGGCCTTGGCCTGGTAGAGGGCGATGTCGGCCAGACGCAGCAATTCCGCCGGGATGCCGGTATCCCGCGGCGCCAGGGCCACGCCCAGGCTGCTGCCGATGAAGACCCGCTGCTCGCCGAGGCGGAAGGGTTGGCGCAACTGCTCCACCAGGCGCCGACAGAGGTCGGCGATGGCAGCGGGGTCGCGATCGCCGCTGAGCACCACACAGAATTCGTCGCCGCCCAGGCGCGCCACCAGGTCGGTGGCGGTCACGTTCTGCCGCAGGCGCTGCGCCGCTTCCTGCAGGACCTGATCGCCGGCGGCATGGCCGAGGGCGTCGTTGACCGTCTTGAATCTATCCAGGTCCAGGCTGATCAGCGCCAGGGGGCGGGGCTCCGGGCCTTCCAGATGGGTGGCGAGAAACTGGTGCAGGCGATGGCGATTGGGCAGGCCGGTCAGGGGATCGTGCCAGGACAGGTGCTGGACCTGGGCCAGGGCCTCGATCTCGTCGGTGAGATCGGTGACGGTGCCGCGATAGCCGCCTTCGGGAATGGCCCGGGCGGCCACCCGGCAGGTGCGTTCGCGCCCGTTGCCGTCCAGGTAGTGGCAGACCAGCGGCTGTCGTGGCTTGCGGTCGTGGGCCTGGCCGGCGAGCCAGTGCGCCAGGGTGTCGGCATGGGGGGTGAGCAATTCGGCGAGCGGCCGGCCGAGCCAGCGCTCGGTGGCTTCCCCGGTGACCTCGGCGAAGCGATCCGAGACATAGACCAGGCGCAGCGTGGCGTCGACCTCCCACAGCCAGTCCGAGGTGGCCTCGGCGATGTCGCGGAAGCGCCGCTCGCCGATGGCCAGTTCGCTGCGGCTGGCCAGCAGGTCATCGTACTGGGCATCCAGCTGGCGCATCGAGATCAGCGCCTGGCGAAACAGCCAGATCAGCCCCAGCAGCAGGATCAGCACCCCGCCACCGAACAGCGGCAGGGTCTGTTGCATCAGCCACAGCCCCGGACGCGGTGGGCGCCAGGTCAGCTGATAGCTGGAACCCGGTAGTTGCCAGCTGGCGCGGCTGCCGGCGGCGTTGGCGCTGATGCTCAGCGGCGGCAGGTTGTTGGCTTCGCTCAGGGCCGCCAGCCGCGCCGGACTGAGCACATTGACGAAGACCAGTACCGAGGCCGGCGCGTCCTGGGGGCGAACGCCGGCCTGGTCGCCTGGGGTGATGGCGGCGGCGGCCACCAGCGCCGGCATCCCGGCCACGGTCAGCACGCCGGACACGCTGCCGGCGCGGGCGTCGGCGCTGCGCGCCGCGGCCAGCAGGCCGGCGATGTCGCCCTGCAGCCAAGGGGCAGCGGGATCGGCGAGCTGGCCGTCGAGCAGGCGATAGCGGGGCCGATCCTGACCGTCGAACACCAGCACTCCCTCATAGCCATAGACCTGGAACAGGGATTCGCCCAGATTGCCCTGTTCGAAGGCCCAGTCGCTGTCCAGTGTCTGGTGCAGGCGGCGATAGGCTTCGTCCCATTTGCTGTAGTCGATCAGGTTGCGGGCGACCTCTTCGTCGAGGCGCGTGAAGGTGCGGCCAACGGCGCGCTCGGTGTGCTGGGCGACGGTGGCATCCTGGCGCACGGCATTGTCGACCAGCAGATAGCAACCCAGGCCGATGAGACCCAGGAGCAGCACGCAGAGCGCGGGGAACAGCCGCAGGAGAACGGTATGGCCCCGTCGGCGCGGAGGCGCGCTACGAGACGCTGGGGATGTTGGCATGCCTGGACCCTGGCTGGATGAGCGTTCCTGTGCCTTCGCCTGGTGGAACCCGGAAGTGACCAAGCGAAGCGGATGAAACCTTGCCGTCGCTAGACTAGCCCCTTGGGGCGCGCGACGCTAAACGTAAAGCGGGAGATGCCAAGGGGATCGCGCTAAGCATCGCGCGAACGCCCGAGTTAGGTGGGATTGCCGGCTCCGCCATAGAAGGCGCAGCCCTGCCAGGTCTGGCCATTGATGCGCAGTTCGGCCTGCAGTGACTGCACGGTGCCGGTGCGACCGTCCACGCAGCGGCGCGGATTGATCCACAGCTCGACCTTCTCGCCATTGGCTTCGGTGGACAGGGCGCGCATGCCGCCCGGCAATTCTTCCTGCACGAAGGGCAGGGCGCGGCGCTGCTGGCCGGCGGTGCTGACCAGCATGCCCTGGTTGCTGACCTGGACGCTCCAGTCCGGTCCATGGCCACCGGCGTTCATGGCGGTGCGCTTGAAGTTGGGATCGCTGCAACCCGGTCCGCTGTATTGCACGCGGTAGACGTCGGTGACGGCGAACACGCCCTGGGCACCATCGCGGCCGCCGGACTTGAGCTTGCCGCGCAGGTCGGCGAACAGCGAAGCGGCGCCGCTGTCGGCGGCCAGTTCGTGGGCATCGCGCAGAATGGCGGTGTTGTTGGCGTCGGTGACGTCGAAGAAACGCTGTTCCTGGCAGGGGCGGAACAGCAGCTGGTCACCGCTCCAGCGCAGATCGCCCTGCAGGCGCTCGCCGCCCGGTGCACGCGGGGTGTCGTCGCTCTGGAACAGGCTACAGCCGCCGAGGAGGCCGAGCAGGGCTAGGGGAAAGATGGCACGCGGCGCTGGCATCGCAGGACTCCGACTGAGGTGGGCACACGTTACTCAGACAGCGCCGCGAGCTCAAGGACTTACCAGACGCGATACGTCTTGCCGGTTTCTCGTCCTTCCACACTGCGTTCGTAGGCCAGGGCGGCCTCGGCGCCGCTGACCGCCTTGAAACCGCGGAAGAAATCGCCGTAGTGGCCCAGGGACTCCTGCAGCACCGTCGGGCTGACCGCGTTGAGGCGCTGACCGTGGGGCAATTCGATGGCCGCACCGCGCACGAAGCCTTCCAGCGCCGCGTTGACCATGGCCGCCGAGCTGCCCTGGGCGATGGGCTGTTCGCTGAGGATGCCGGTGGTCAGGGTGAAGGAGGCGCCCTCGGCGGCCTGCTGCTGGCCGAGCAGTACCAGATTGACCTGGCCCATGAGCTTGTCCTGCAGGCCTTTCTGGTACGCCTCGGGCGTCATCTCGGTGAAGGGGGCGAAGGTCACCGAACCCACCGCGCTGACCAGGGCGTCGAAACGACCCACCTGGGCGAAGAGGGCACGGATGGACTCGGGTTGGGTGATGTCGACCTGCAGATCGCCGGATCGGCGGCCGACGCGGATCAGGTCATGGCGGCTGCCCAGGCGATCGGCGATGGCGCTGCCCAGGGTCCCGCTGGCACCGACGAGGATGATTTTCATGGGGGTGGCTCCGTGAAGGGAAAGGAGTCCTCAGCCTAGAATGGCCCATTGCCCGGATAAATCGCCTGAATGGCAATCCAGTGTTTCCAGGGGGAAACGATGCAGGACGACTTCGCCGATCTCGCCGCCTTCGCCATCCTCTGTGACAGCGGCAGCTTCACCCGTGCGGCCGAGCGCCTGGGCTGCAGCAAGGGCCAGCTGTCCAAGCGCATCCGGGCGCTAGAGATGCGCCTGGAGACCCAGCTGCTGCACCGTACCACCCGACGCCTCGATCCCACTCCCGCCGGTCGTGCCCTGCTGCCGGAGGCCCAGGCCCTGGTGCGCCAGCGCGAGCGGGCCCTGCAGAGCGTGGCCCGGCTGCAGGAGGAAGCCGTCGGCCCGGTGCGCCTGACCGTGCCGGTGTCCCTGGGCTACACCTTTTTCGAGGTGCTGCTGGCCTGTCGCGCCGCCCATCCCGCCATCCAGCTGGACCTGGTGCTGGACAACGGCTACCGCGACCTGGTGGCCGAGGGCTTCGACCTGGCGATCCGCGCCCGGCTGGAGCCGGACGAACGCCTGGTCGCCCGCCCGCTGTTCGCCATGCAGGAGGTGACCTGCGCGGCACCGGCCTATCTGGCCGGGGTCGAGGTTCCCCGGGTGCCCGAGGATCTGCTCGGCCATCGCTGCCTGGTGAACAGTCACTATGCCGAGGGCGACGTCTGGCTCTATCACCGCGAGCATCAGCTCAGCCGCGTCCAGGTGGCGCCCAGTCTTTCCTGCAACCACTACAGCCTGCTCAAGCAGGCGGCCCTGGCCGGGCAGGGCATCGCCCGGCTGCCCTCGTTCATGGTGCACGAAGAGTTGGCCAGCGGCGCCCTGGTCTGGCTGCTCAGGGAATGGCGCACCCCCAGCCAGCCGTTGTTTCTGGTGCATCCCTACCAGGGCGGGTTGCCCAAGCGGACCAGAGTGGTGGCGGAAGCTCTGAGCGACTGGTTCGAGCGCAGTCGGCAGCGGTTGGAGGCGTTGGGGTAGCGGGGGGCGATGGCGCTCTACGCCTGCATGGATCGCCCCCTCTCCCTGTGGGAGAGGGCTGGGGTGAGGGCACCCTTCACCGTGAAGCCCCCAGTGGAAAAGGCTGCGCCGTTTTCCACACTACTTCGCTGTCGGGCTTCGACGATGGAGCCGTCTCAACCCAACCTACGCGTTGAAAGCCCCCTCTCCCTGCGGGAGAGGGCTGGGGTGAGGGCACCCTTCACCGTGAAGCCCCTAGTGGAAAAGGCTGCGCCGTTTTCCACGCTACGGCACCGTTGGGCTTCGACAGTGGAGCTGTCTCAACCCAACCTACGCGTTGCATGGATAGCCCCCTCTCCCTGCGGGAGAGGGCTGGGGTGAGGGCGCGCTTCGCTGTGAAGCCCCCAGTGGAAAAGGCTGCGCCGTTTTCCACGCTACTTCGCTGTTGGGCTTCGACGGTGGAGCCGTCTCAACCCAGCCTACGCGCTGCATGGATCGCCCCCTCTCCCTGCGGGAGAGGGCTGGGGTGAGGGCGCGCTTCGCTGTGAAGCCCCAGTGGAAAAGGCTGCGCCGTTTTCCACGCTACGGTGCTGTTGGGCTTCGCTGCGCCGAGGTTGAAGCGTTTCGGGCAGCGACGGCATGCTCAACCGCCCAGATAGGCCTTGCGCACGTCCGGGTTGGCCAGCAGTTCGGCGCCGCTGTCCTGCATGACGATGCGGCCGTTCTCCAGCACATAGCCGCGGTCGGCCAGCTTGAGCGCCTGGTTGGCGTTCTGCTCGACCAGGAACACCGTCACCCCATCCTGGCGCAGTTGCTCGATGATCTCGAAGATCTGCTGGATGATGATGGGCGCCAGGCCCAGGGAGGGCTCGTCGAGCAGCAGCAGGCGCGGCTCGCTCATCATCGCCCGGCCGATGGCGAGCATCTGCTGCTCGCCGCCAGACATGGTGCCGGCGCGCTGGGCATAGCGCTCCTTGAGTCGCGGGAAGAGGCCGAGGACCTTCTCCAGCTGGCGGTCATAGGCGTGCTTGTCGGTAAAGAAGCCGCCCATGGCGAGGTTCTCTTCCACGGTCAGGCGGGCGAACACCCGGCGGCCTTCCGGCACCACGGCGATGCCCTTGCGCATGATCTGCGCGGTTTCCTGGCCGACCAGTTCCTCGCCTTCGTAGCGGATGCTGCCGCCATGGGCACGCGGGGTACCGCAGAGGGTCATCAGCAGGGTGGACTTGCCAGCACCGTTGGCGCCGATCAGGGTGACGATCTCGCCCCGGTTCACCTGCACGCTGACGCCATGCAGCGCCTGGATCTTGCCGTAGAAGGTGGAGACGTTGTCGAACTGCAGCATGGAGGTCTCCATCAGGATTCGCCCAGGTAGGCCTTGATCACGTCGGGGTTGTTGCGGATCTGCTCCGGCGTCCCGTCGGCCAGGGGGGTACCCTGGTTGATCACCACGATGTGGTCGGAAATGCTCATCACCAGGTGCATGTCGTGCTCGATCAAGAGCACGGTGACGCCGTGCTCGGCGCGCAGCAGGGCGATGAGCGCCTTGAGGTCCTCGGTCTCGCGCGGGTTGAGACCGGCGGCCGGCTCGTCGAGCATGAGGATCTGCGGGCGGGTCATCATGCAGCGGGCGATTTCCAGGCGGCGCTGCTGGCCGTAGGCGAGATTGCCGGCGTTACGGTTGGCGAACTCGGTGAGATTGACCTGCTCCAGCCAGAAACGCGCGTAGTCCATGGCCTCGGCTTCGCTCTTGCGAAAGGCCGGGGTCTTGAACAGCCCGGCCAGGAAGCCGGTATTGAGGTGGCGATGCTGGGCCACCAGCAGGTTCTCCACCGCGGTCATTTCCTTGAACAGGCGGACGTTCTGGAAGGTACGCACCACGCCCTTGCGGGCGATCTTGTGCCCGGGCAGGCCCTGGATGGCCTCGCCGCGCAGGAGGATCTCGCCGCCACTGGGCCGGTAGAAGCCGGTCAGGCAGTTGAACACCGTGGTCTTGCCGGCGCCGTTGGGACCGATCAGCGAGACCACCTGGCCCTGTTCCACACGGATGTTGACGCCGTTGACGGCCAGCAGGCCGCCGAACCTCATGGACAGGCCGGAGACATCAAGAAGGGCTTGGCTCATTTGCGCAACTCCAGGTGCGGGCGTTGCATCGGGAGCAGGCCTTGCGGACGCCAGATCATCATCACGACCATCAGCAGGCCGAACATCAACATGCGGTATTCGCTGAATTCACGCATCAGCTCCGGCAGCAGGATCATCACGATGGCCGCGAGGATCACGCCGAGCTGGGACCCCATGCCGCCCAGCACCACGATGGCCAGGATGATGGCCGATTCGATGAAGGTGAAGGATTCCGGCGACACCAGGCCCTGGCGGGCGGCGAAGAAGCTGCCGGCGAAACCAGCGAAGCAGGCGCCCAGGGTAAAGGCCGAGAGCTTGATCAGCGTGGGATTCAGACCCAGGGCGCGGCAGGCGATCTCGTCTTCGCGCAGGGCTTCCCAGGCGCGACCGATGGGCATGCGCAGGAGGCGATTGATCACGAACAGGGTCAGCAGCACCAGCAGCAGGGCGATCAGGTAGAGGAAGATCACCTTGTATTCGGAGTTGTAGGGGATGCCGAAGTACTCGTGGAAGGGCGTCATGCCCTCGGGTGCGCGGCGTTCGAAGGTCAGGCCGAACAGGGTCGGCTTGTCGATGCCGCTGATGCCGTTGGGACCGCCGGTCCATTCGGTGAGGTTGCGCAAGAGGATGCGGATGATCTCGCCGAAGCCCAGGGTGACGATGGCCAGGTAGTCGCCGCGCAGGCGCAGTACAGGGAAGCCGAGCAGGAAGCCGAACAGCGCCGCCATCAGCCCTGCCAGCGGCAGGCATACCCAGAAGCCCAGGCCATAGTAGTGGGAGAGCATGGCGTAGGTGTAGGCGCCGACGGCATAGAAGCCGACGTAGCCCAGGTCGAGCAGACCGGCCAGGCCCACCACGATGTTCAGGCCGAGGCCGAGCATCACGTAGATCAGGATCAGGGTGGCGATGTCCACCGCGCCGCGCGAGCCATAGAAGGGCCACACCAGGGCGACCAGCACCAGACCGAGGATCACCCAGCGCTGGGTCTTGGGTTCGGTCAGCTTGGTGCCCAGGCCGGTGGCCGGCAATGGTAGGCCGCCGCTGCGGCGCCAGCCGGCGGTGACCTGGTCACGCACCAGTTGCCAGACGAACATCAGCACCGCGGCCAGGGCCACGATCCAGAGGGTGCGCGGCGTGGCGCCGTGCACTTCGAGGTTGACGCCCACCGTCTCCAGCTTGAGGCCGAGGATGGGATAGGCGACGGCCAGCACCAGCAGGGCGCTGAAGAAGGCGGTTCGCAGACGGGCACTCATACCTTTTCCACCTCCGGACGACCCAGGATGCCGGTGGGGCGGAACAGCAGCACCAGCACCAGCAGGCTGAAGGCCACCACGTCCTTGTACTGGTCACCGAAGACATCGGCGCCAAAGGCCTCGGCCACGCCCAGCACCAGGCCGCCGAGCATGGCGCCGGGGATGCTGCCGATGCCGCCGAGCACGGCGGCGGTAAAGGCCTTGATGCCGGCCAGGAAACCCAGGCTCGGGTTGATCACGCCGTACTGGATGCCCAGCAGCACCGCGGCCACGGCGGCCAGGGTGGCGCCGATGACGAAGGTCAGGGCGATGATGCCGTTGGTGTTGATGCCCAGCAGGTTGGCCATCTTGATGTCCTCGGCGCAGGCGCGGCAGGCGCGGCCCAGGCGGGAGCGGGAGATGAACCAGGTCAGGCCGAACATGGTGAGCAGGGTGACGATGAAGATCAGCACCTGCACATAGGAGATCACCACGCCGTTCATAGCGTCGGTGCCGATGATGAAGTTGCCCGGCAGCAGGTTGGGGATCGACTTGTCCTTGGAGTCCTGGGCCAGCAGCACCCAGTTCTGCAGGAAGATCGACATGCCGATCGCCGAGATCAGCGGGATCAGCCGGTTACCGCCGCGCAGGGGGCGATAGGCGATGCGTTCGATGCTGTAGCCGTAGGCACTGGCGATGATGATGCTGGCGCCGAAGGCGGCGAGCATGACGATGGGCAGGCTGTGGATGCCCAGCATGGCGAGGCCCGCGATGGCGATGAAAGCCACGTAGGAGCCGATCATGTACACCTCGCCATGGGCGAAGTTGATCATGCCGATGATGCCGTAGACCATGGTGTAGCCGATGGCGATCAGGGCATAGGTGCTGCCGACCGTGAGGCCGTTCACCAGCTGTTGCAGGTAGTGGTAGAACTCGGGCATGGGTGTCTCCAGGGGACCCAAGTGCACTTCTGGTGCAGGTCCCAGGCCTCGGATGGAGGCGGATAAACGAAGCCCACCGCCGTGGGCGGTGGGCTCCGGTGTTACAGGCAGGGCTTACTTGGCTTCAGTCTTGGTGCCGTCGGCGTGCCATTCGTAGACCACGAACTCGAAGTTCTTCAGGTCGCCTTTTTCGTCGAACGCCAGCTCGCCGGTGGGGGTGTTGAAGGTGTTGCTGCGCAGCGCCTTGGCCACGTCCTCGGGCTTCTCGTCGCCCGCCTTGGCGATGCCTTCGGCGATGACCTGCACGGCGGCGTAGGAGGGGAACACGAAGGGACCGCTCGGATCCTGCTTCTTGTCCTTGAACGCCTGCACCAGGGCCTGGTTCTTGGGATCCTGGTCGAAGGAGCGCGGCAGGGTGACCAGCAGGCCTTCGGAGGCCTTGCCGGCAATGGCGGAGATGGAGCTGTTGCCCACGCCTTCCGGACCCATGAACTTGGCGGTCAGGCCCTTCTCGGCCGCCTGACGCAGGATCAGGCCCAACTCGGGGTGGTAGCCGCCGTAGTAGACGAAGTCGACGTTGGCCTGCTTGAGCTTGGCGATCAGCGAGGAGAAGTCCTTGTCGCCGGAGTTGATGCCCTCGAACACGGCGACCTTGACGCCGGCCTTGTCCAGGGTCTGCTTGACCGCGGTGGCGATGCCTTCGCCGTACTGCTGCTTGTCGTGGATGACCGCGACGATCTTCGGCTTGACGTGCTCGACGATGAACTTGCCGGCGGTCGGGCCCTGCATGTTGTCCAGGCCGATGGTGCGGAAGATCAGCTTGTAGCCACGGTTGGTGATGTCGGGGCTGGTGGCCGCCGGGGTCACCATCAGGATGCCTTCGTCCTCATAGATGTCGGAAGCCGGCTGGGTGGAGCTGGAGCAGAGGTGGCCGACGACGAACTTGACGCCATCGTTGACGATCTTGTTGGCAACCGCCACGGCCTGCTTGGGATCGCAGGCGTCGTCGTAGATCACGCCTTCGAGCTGCTTGCCCTTGACGCCGCCGGCCTTGTTGATCTGCTCGATGGCCATCTGGGCACCAATGAACTCCATGTCACCGTACTGGGCGACCGGACCGGTCTTGGGGCCGGCCAGACCGATCTTCAGGGTGTCGGCTGCCAGGGTGTGGCTGGCCATGCCGGCCAGGGCCAGGGCCGCGACCAAGCGGGAGAAACGCAGAGTTGCCTTTTTCATGAGTGCTCCACTCGGAATGCTTTTATTAATGAGGCAGTTGGAAGCGAAAATGTGCCGATTTTGTTCTTTATGACGCGCCGCGCAGTTTAATCACCGTCTGTTCGTCTTGGAAAGCTGGCGACGACAACTTGTCGGACTTGTCGACCGTGCGTCCGGGCGCTCGGCAAGCGGGGAGGGCGACGGTAGAATCCGCCCTTTTCGCGAGGCCCGCACCATGACCGATCACGCAACGCGCTACGCCACCCTGCTCGGGCAGACGGCCGCCATCGGCTGGGAAGAATTGCAACCGCATTTTGCGCGGGGCGTGCTGCTGGAAGTGGCGCCCGAGCTGGACCTGATCGAGGCGGCCATCGCCGTGACCCAGGACGATGCCGCCCGAGTGGGTCTGTGGCTGCAGCAGGGTCAGCTGGCCAAGGTCGACGAAGAGCGCGCGCGGCGCCGGCTGGAAGCGCCCGCGGTGGCGCTGTGGGCGGTGGTGGTGGCGCCCTGGGTGCTGATGCAGGAGCGTCCGGCCGAGCGCTGAAACGCAAAGGCCCGCGCAAGGCGGGCCGTTGTTGCCGGGGGTGGTTCAGCGTTCGCTGTCGAGATCGCGCAGCTGATGTTCGCCGTAGCGATCGCCGGCCACCGCGCCTGGCGGCAGCAGGCGTTCCAGTTCGGCGCGATCCGCATCGCTCAGCGTCACCTCCAGCGCACCGAGGGATTCGTCGAGCTGAGCGCGGCGGCGGGCTCCGATTAAAGGCACGATGTCCTCGCCCTGGGCGGCGACCCAGGCCACCGCCAGCCGGGCCGGGGTGGTGCCGCGGCGTTCGGCGAATTGCTTCAGGCCTTCTACCAGCGCCAGGTTGCGCTCCACGTTGCCCGGCTGGAAGCGCGGACTGAGGGCGCGAAAGTCGCCGCTGCCCGAGGGGTGGCGCCAGTGACCGCTGAGCAGGCCGCGGGAGAGCACGCCATAGGCGGTGATGCCGATGCCCAGGTCGCGGCAGGTCGGCAGGATCTCGGCCTCGATGCCGCGCGAGACCAGCGAATACTCGATCTGCAGGTCGCAGACCGGGTGCACCGCGGCCGCTCGCCGCAGGGTCTGGGCGCCCACTTCCGAGAGGCCGATGTGGCGGATGTAGCCCGCCTGCACCAGCTCGGCGAGGGCGCCCATGGTGTCCTCGATGGGCACCTGGCGATCCAGCCGCGCCGGGCGATAGATGTCGATGTGGTCCACGCCCAGGCGCTTGAGGCTGTAGGCGACGAAATTCTTGATCGCCGCCGGCCGGGCGTCGTAGCCCAGCCACTCGCCGCCCGGACCGCGCAGGGCACCGAACTTGACGCTGATCAGGGCACTATCGCGGCGGCCGCGCAAGGCCTCGCCCAGGAGCAGTTCGTTGTGGCCCATGCCATAGAAGTCACCGGTGTCGAACAGGGTGACGCCGCGTTCGAGGGCGGCCTGGACCGTGGCGATGGCCTCGCCACGGTCGGCGGCGCCATAGAGATCGGACATGCCCATGCAGCCCAGACCGAGCGTGGATACCAGAGGGCCCTGCTGGCCCAAGCGACGCTGTTGCATAAGGGATTCCTCGTCAGATGGATGAGGCTTCACTCTAGTCGCCAGGGTGCCGTGCGATAATCCGGTCGTGACACAACGACCTGTTCGCCTAGCCGTACAATGGAGGCGCCTTGAATCTGGATGACCTGGCGGCCTTCGCCGCCGTGGCCGAGGCCCGCAGCTTTCGCGGCGCTGCCTATGTGCGTGGCGTGGCCGCCTCTTCGCTGAGCGATGCGGTGCGGCGGCTGGAGCGGGAACTGGATGTGCGGCTGCTACACCGCACCACCCGCAGCGTGACGCCCACCGCGGCTGGCCAGCGCCTGCTGGAACGCCTGACCCCGGCCCTGCGCGAGGTGCGCGGCGCGCTGGACGCCATCAATGCCGAGGGCGAAAGTCCGGTGGGCAGCCTGAGACTCAATGTGCCCACCATCGTCGCCCGGGTGCTGCTGCCGCCGCTGATCGGCCCCTTCCTGGCCCGGTATCCGGGCATTCGCCTGGAGGTGGTGGCCGAGGACCGGCTGATCGACGTGCTCGCCGCTGGTTTCGATGCCGGGGTGCGCTACGACGAGCACCTGGAAGCCGACATGATCAGCGTGCGGCTGGGCCCGGCCACCCAGAGATTCGCCGTGGCCGGAACCCCGGCCTACCTGGAGCAGCATGGCGTACCGGCGCACCCCGCCGACCTGGTCCGGCATTCCTGCATCGGGCATCGCTTCGCCAGTGGCCTGGTGGCGCAGTGGAGCTTCGAGCGCGGCAGCGAGGTCATCAACGTCGCGCCGGGCAGTCGCCTGCTGGCTTCGGCACTCGACCTGGAACTGCAGGCCGCCCTCGACGGCGTCGGCCTCATCTATTCCTTCGCCGACTACCTGGCTGCGCCCCTGGCCGACGGCCGCCTGGTGGAAGTGCTGGCGGACTGGTCCCCGTCCTTTCCCGGTCCGCGGCTCTACTACGCGGATCGCCGCCAGCTGCCAGCCCCGCTGCGCGCCTTCGTGGCCTTCCTGCGCGAGCATCACGGCTAGGCGGGCGCGCGGGGCGCCGCTACCCTGAGCGCCAGTCCGCCGCCTGGAGTCCCCATGACGCCCTTGTTCTCCCGCCTGGTACCGTCCCCATGATCATCGGCACCGCCGGCCACATCGACCATGGCAAGACCGCGCTGATCCAGGCCCTCACCGGAGTCGCCGGTGACCGCCGCCGTGAAGAGCAGGCGCGTGGCATCACCATCGACCTGGGCTATGTCTATGCCGATCTGGGCGACGGCGGCCTCACCGGCTTCATCGACGTGCCCGGCCACGAACGCTTCGTGCACAACATGCTGGCCGGTGCCAGCGGCCTGGATCTGGCCCTGCTGGTGGTGGCGGCCGACGACGGCGTCATGCCGCAGACCCGCGAGCACCTGGCGATCCTCGAATTGCTCGGCATTCCCCGGCTGCTGGTGGCCCTGACCAAGGCCGATCGGGTGGACGCCGAGCGGCTGGCGCAGGTGGGTCAGGAGGTCAGTGCGCTGCTGGCTGCCGGGCCCTTCGCCGGGGCGCCGCTGTATCCGGTGGCCAGCCCCAGCGGCGCCGGTATCCCCGCGTTGCGCGCCGCCTTGCTCGCGGCCCTGGACCAGGTGCGCCAGCGCAACGTCCGCGGTGGCTTTCGCCTGGCGGTGGACCGGGTGTTCAGCGTCGCCGGGGCCGGCGTGGTGGTCACCGGCACCGCCTTCGCCGGCCAGGTGGCCGTTGGCGACGAGCTCATCCTCACCCCGCGCGGCCAGCGACTGCGGGTGCGGGGGCTGCATGCGCAGAATCGCGCGGCAGAAGCCGCCCAGGCCGGTCAGCGCGTATCGCTCAATCTGGCGGGCGAGCGCCTGAGCACCGACAGCCTCGCCCGCGGCGACTGGCTGGTGGCCGAGGCGCTGCACGCGCCCACCACCCGCATCGACGTCGAACTGCGCCTGCTGCCCGGCGAGGCGCGCAACCTGGCGCACTGGACGCCGGTGCACGTGCACCTGGGCGCCCAGGATCTCACCGGGCGCGTCGCCCTGCTGGAAGGTGACAGCCTCGCCCCGGGTGCCACGGCCCTGGCGCAACTGGTGCTCAATGCGCCTTTGCACGGAGTGCACGGTGATCGCCTGGTGCTGCGCGACCAGTCCGCCCAGCGCACCCTGGGCGGCGCGCGGCTGCTCGATCCCTTCGCCCCGGCCCGCCATCGCCGCACCCCGCAGCGCCTGGCGCAACTCCAGGCGCTGCGGCAGGGCGGCCTGGAGGAAGCCCTGCCCGAACTCCTGGCCCAGGCCGCGGGCGGTCTCGATCCGCGGCTACTGGCCCGGCAATTCAACCGCCCCGAAGGCGATTGGCAATTGCCCGCCGACACCCTGAGGGTGGACACGCGGGTCGGTCCGCGGCTGTTCGCGGCGGCTCTGTGGCAGGCGGCACTCGAGCGCCTGGGCGTGGCGCTGGCTACCTTTCACCAGGAGCAACCCGACGAACTGGGACCGGATCGGGATCGCCTGCGCCGCATCGCCGCGCCGGAACTGGAGCGGCCCGTCTATCTGGCGCTGCTGGAGACGGCCCTGGCCGAGGGGCGCTTGCAGAGCAGCGGTCCCTGGCTGCACCTGCCCGATCACCGGGTACGCCTCACTGAAGCGGAGGAGGGGCTCAAGGCCCGGCTCTGGCCGCTGCTGGAGGCCCAGCGCTTCGATCCGCCCTGGACCCGCGATCTCGCCAAGAGCCTGGGTCAGCCCGAGACCGAGGTACGCCTGTTGCTGCGCAAACTGGCCCGGCTGGGGGAACTGACCCAGGTGGTCAAGGATCTCTTCTATCCCCAGGCGAGTCTGGAAGCCGCGGCCGGCGAGGCATTGCGCCTGGAGCGCGAAGCAGGGATCATTCGCGCCGCGGCCTTTCGCGATGCCCTCGGCATCGGTCGCAAGCGCAGCATCCAGATCCTCGAATGCCTGGATCGCATCGGTTTCACCCGTCGCTTCGGCGACGAGCGCCGGGTTCGCCCGGACAGCGCCTGGGCCCGCGCCGCCGAGGGCTAGCGCAACAGAGGAAGGCAATCACGCCCGGTGGCGTGGCCGGGCTTCAAACCCGGTTGGGGACGGCAGCCGTTCCCGGGTGGGTTCGACTCCCACTGCCTTCCGCCATTTCCTGAGCTCAGTACCCGTCCATCGGGTGATGCAGCACCGCGCCCTCCCGCTGCAACTCCTGCAGAAACCAGTCGGCCGCCCAGAGCTGTTCGGGCATATAGAGACCTGCCGGCAGCGGTCTACCGCCCACCAGGCCCAGCGCCCGCTCCAGCGACAGCACCAGCCCGAGGGCAGTCAGCGAGGCCTGCCCCTGGCTGAATTCCAGCACGGACCGTGCGGTGGTGGTCTGGCCGTCCCTTTCGCCGGTCACCCTGACCGCGATCTCGGCCGCCGTTTCCGCGCCCCGCCGCCGGCTGGAGGACTCGCCCATGGCGATGTCGAAGCGGAGTTCCGGCGCGGCGGTGGTGGCCCAGAGACTGAGCAGGTCGATGGAGCCAAAGGCCGTGGCGGCCAGCGTGCGACCGTCCAGCGCCGTGACGCTGCCCTGCAGGTCGGCACCGCTCAGCCAGTGGCGGCGCCCATGCCGAAACGCCAGGGCCGCGGGCGCCGCGCTGTGCACCCGCGCCATATCCTCCCATGCCAGGGGACCAGCCGGGTCTTCCTCATCCAGCAAGACCTCCACCCCGATGGCCGCGACCCGGGTGAAGCGGCGGGCGAGATCGAGCGCCAGCGCCAGGGCGGCGCCCGAAGCCCAGTGACTGGACAGCACCAGGGCATGGGCGCCGGGGTGGTGCATGAACTGGGCGACTTCCGGCCCCAGTTCGGTGACGCCGGTGTTGGCATTGAGATAGGGGATGCCCAGGCGCTGGGCGAGGCTCAGGCCGTGCAGGGCCTGATCCGGTGCCAGCATGATGATGGCTGCCGGGGTGAGGGCGGGATCCAGTCCCAGCCCTGGCTGGTCGAGATCCAGGCCCACTGCCCGGGCCTGGCCGGCGGCCTGGGCGACGTCCTCGGCCGTGGCGAGGTTGCGGCCCCCCACCAGCAGCGGCCAGTCAGGCTGGCGCTGGCGGAACCAGTGGACGGCCTGGCGGCCTACCGTGCCCGAACCGCCGGCAAAGAGTATGGGTTGCAGTGGCATGATGCTGTCCTCGTGGTTGCAGTGCTGAGATCGCGGAGACGGCACCGCCAGCTGGCCAGCAGCTGCTCCCCGCGTTAACCTACCAAGAGTAGGTTCCAAATCAGGATTAACCTACCTTTAGTAGGTTTGCAAGAAGACGTGACCAATGGCAGAGCGATCCACCCCTGAAAAACCGATCTCCGATGGTGCCGCGCGGCGTCTTTCGAAGGCGGCGCGGCGTCAGCAATTGCTGGAAACAGCGCGGCTCATCGTCCGGGAAGAGGGCGCGGATCGCCTGACTCTGGGCTATCTGGCCGTACAGGCAGGCGTTTCCAAGCCGGTCGTCTACGAGCATTTCGGTACCCGCTCGGGACTGCTCATCGAACTCTATCGCTGGCTCGATCTGGCGCAGATGGATGCCTTTCGCCAGGCCATGACGGCCCGGCAGCAGAGCGCCGAAGAGGCCACCGCGGCGCTGGCCGAGGGCTACATCCGTTGCGTGACCGACATGCAGGGCGAGGTCGGCGTGCTGGCGGCGGCCCTGGCAGGGAGTGAGGAAAAGACCGCGGTGTATCAGGAGTTGCTGGAGCACGGCACCCGGATGGTGGCGGCGGTGCTCACGCCGCACAGCACGAGGTCCGCCGCGGAGTTGCAGGTGTCCTGCATCGGCCTGGTCGGCGCCGGCGAGGCCCTGGCCGCGGCCGTGGTGCGCGGGGCGCTGGGCGAGCGCGAGGCCATCGCGGCCTTTACCCGCCTGGTGCGCGCGGTGCTGTAGCGACTGACGCTAGTAGACGTCCTTCAGATAGCGCTTCTGCTCGCTCATCCCGCGCACATAGTCGGCGGCGGCCTCGTCGCTGAGGTGGCCATGGGTCGCCACCACCTGGCGCAGGGCCTGGTCGACGTCCCTGGCCATGCGGCTGGCATCGCCGCAGACATAGACGCGGGCGCCGTCCTGCAGCCAGCGCCAGACCTCGGCGCCGCGTTCGCGCAGCCGATCCTGCACATAGATCTTCTCGGCCTGGTCGCGAGAAAAGGCCAGGCTCAGTTCGCTCAGCAGGCCATCGCGCTGGAAGGCTTCCAGCTCGTCGCGGTAGTAGAAGTCATGGGCGGCGTGCTGTTCGCCGAAGAACAGCCAGTTGCGGCCCTGGTCGCCCCGGGCGCGGCGCTCATGGAGAAAGCCGCGGAAGGGCGCGATGCCGGTGCCGGGGCCGATCATGATCAGCGGGACGTCGCCCTGGTCCGGCAGGCGGAAGTGACGTGAAGGCTGGACATGCACCTCGGTGGTGGCGTCCTGCAGACGGTCGGCGAGAAAGGTGGAGGCCACGCCCTTGCGCTGACCGTAGCGCACCGCCGAGACGGTGAGGTGCACCTGGCCGGCATGGGCCAGAGGGCTGGAGGCAATGGAGTAGAGGCGCGGCTGCAGGCGCTTGAGGCTGCCGAGCAACTCGCCGGCATCGTGGCGGGCGGGATAGCGCGCCAGCACATCGGCCAGTTGCCGGCCCCAGAGCCAGGTCTTGAGTTCATCCCGGTCGCCCAGCAGGGCGCGGCACTCGGCAGCGCCACTGCGTTCGGCGATCAGCGCCAGCGTCTCGGGGTTGGGACGGGCGATCTCAAAGTGTTCGCTCAGCGCCTGGCGCAGCGACAGCTCGCCGACCTTGGCCACCGCGACCGCTTGTTCGCCGTCCAGTCCGGCGAGGGCGAGGACCTCCTCGACCAGCTCCGGGCAGTTGCGCGCCTTCACGCTCAAGGCGTCGCCGGCCTGGTAGGCCAGGGGCTGCGCGGATTCGAAACCGAACAGCCGGACCTCCTTGTTCGATCCGGCACCGTTGAGTCTTTGGTTGATGACCAGCCGCGCGGGCACCGCCGTCGGGCGACCGGTCGTGGTCGGAGGGGCGACGGGCACCTGGGCGGCCTGGGGCGCCAGCTGCCCTTGCAGGGCGTTCAGCCAGGCGTCGGCGGCGTCGAGGCCATCGGCGTCACAGTCAAGGCGCGGGCAGAGGCGGCGGGCGCCGAGTTCGGACAGGCGGGCGTCGAGGCGCTGGCCGTGGCCACAGAACTGCTCGTAGGTGGAATCGCCCAGGGCCAGCACGGCGTAGTCCAGCTCGGCGAGGGAGGCATCGAGGCGACCGAGGCCCTGCCAGAAGGCCTGGCCATTGTCCGGGGCTTCGCCGTCGCCAAAGGTGCTGCTCACCAGCAGGACGCGGCGGGCACCGCTCAGGCGTTCCACTGCATAGGCGGCCATGTCGTGCAATTCGACGGTGAGACCGGCCTGGCACAGGCGGGCGACGCAGCGCTCGGCCAGGGCTTCGGCGTTGCCGGTCTGGGAGGCCCAGAGCACCACCAGATCGGCCGGCGCGGTAGCGGTCTGGGGCAGGCCGGCACTCTGGCTTTGCGGCAGGCGGCTGAATAGCCCGGCGAGCAGGCCATCGAGCCAGAGGCGGGTGTCGGCGGCCAGCGGCGCCTGGGCCGGCAGGCAGGGCACGCCCTGGGCGCCCCCGTCGCGCAGGCCGTCCATGAAGCCGGCCAGGTAGGTGCGTTCGGCCGCGCTGAGCTGGGGCCGTACCGCGGTGGCGACCCCGGTGAGATCGGCCAGCCGCGCCAGGGCGGGTTGCTGGACGCTCTCGGTGACCGGCTCGTCGGCCGGCAGCTGGCGGTGGGGGATGGTGGCGACCCGGGTCAGGCGCACCGCGCAGACCTTGAGTTCCGGTTGCAGCGAGAGCGGATCGACGGCGTCGCTGGTGACGGCATTGATGGCCAGGTCGCTGCCCTGGACGTCGGCCCAGTGAAAGGGGGCGAAGCAGTTACCGGGCTGCACCCGGTCGCTGATCGTCACCGGCAACACCGCACGTCCACGGCGGGAGGCGATTTCCAGGAGATCGCCGTCCTTGAGTGCTAGGGCCTGGGCGTCCTGGGGATGTACCTCGACGAAGGGCGCCGGATTGAGGCGATTCAGCGCGGCGATCTTGCCGGTCTTGGTGAGCGTATGCCACTGGTGCTGCAAACGCCCGGTGTTGAGCACGAAGGGGTAATCGGCATCGGGCAGTTCCGCCGGGTCCAGGTGCGGGCGAGCGAAGAATTGCGCCTTGCCGCTGGGGGTCGCGAAGTTGAGCGCGCTGGGTTCCCCTGTCTCATCCAGGCGCAGGGTCTGGCTGCGGCCGTCGTTGCGATAGCGGATCGGCTGGCGCGGATCGCTCTCTGCGCTGGGGCAGGGCCATTGCAGCGGCGTCTCGCGCAACCGGGCATGGCTGGCGCCGCGGATGTCGTAGCCGGTCTGGGGGTTGTGGAATTGCCTGATCTCGTCGAACACCTCGGCGGCCGAGGCGTAGGTGAAGTGTTCGCCATAGCCCAGGGCGCAGGCCACGTCGGCGATGATTTGCCAGTCGGCGCGGGCCGCGCCGGGCGGGTTGACGGCCTGGGGGGCCAGGGTCAGGTTGCGCTCGGAATTGATCATCACTCCGTCGGCCTCGGCCCAGAGCGCGCCGGGCAGGAGGATGTCAGCGTAGCGGTTGGTCTCGGTGTCGAGAAAGGCGTCCTGGGTGATCACCAGTTCGGCGGCCTGCAGCCCGCGGATGACCGTGTCGCGATTGGCCACGCTGGCCACCGGATTGGTGCAGATGATCCAGCAGGCCTTCACGGTGCCGGCGGCCAGGTCCTCGAACAGGGCGACGGTGCCCTGGCCCAGGCGGGTGTGCAGGGTGCCTTCCGGAACCTTCCAGGCACGCTCGACGAAGGCGCGGTCGGCGGCGGACAGCAGGCTGCGCTGGCCGGGCAGGCCGGGCCCCATGTAGCCCATCTCGCGTCCGCCCATGGCATTGGGCTGGCCGGTCAGGGAGAAGGGGCCGCTGCCGGGACGGCAGATCTTGCCGGTGGCCAGGTGCAGGTTGCACAGGGCGTTGGTGCTCCAGGTGCCATGGGTGCTCTGGTTCAGGCCCATGGTCCAGAGACTGGTCCATTCACCGGCCTCGCCGATCCAGCGCGCCGCGATGCGGATGTCCGCCTCGGCCAGCCCGGTCCCGGCGGCCACGCGCGCCGGGCTGTAGTCGGCGAGAAAGGCCGGCATGGCCGCCCAGCCCTCGGTATGGGCGGCGATGAAGGCGTCGTCCAGATAGCCCTCGGCGTGCAGCAGATGCAGGAGGCCATTGAGCAGCAGCAGATCGGTGCCCGGACGCAGTTGCAGGAAGAGATCGGCCTTCTCGGCGGTGGCGGTGCGCCGGGGATCGACGACGATCAGCCGGGCGCCGCGCTTGATCCGGTCCAGCAGCCGCAGGAAGAGGATGGGATGACAGTCGGCCATGTTGGCGCCGCTGACCAGGAAGAGGTCGGCGCGGTCGAGGTCGTCATAGGAACCGGGCGGACCGTCGGCGCCGAGGGACAGCTTGTAGCCGGTGCCGGCACTGGCCATGCACAGGCGGGAATTGGATTCGAGCTGGTTGGTGCCGATGAAGCCCCGCGCCAGCTTGCTCGCCAGGTACTGGGCCTCCAGCGACATCTGCCCGGAGACATAGAAGGCGATGGCGTCGGGTCCGTCGCGGTCGAGAATGGCGCGCAGGCGCTCGGCGGTGGTGGCAATGGCCTGCTCCAGTCCGGTCTGCACCGGTTCGTGGGAGCGGTCGTGGCGGACATAGGCCTGCTCCATGCGCCCGCTGTCCACCAGCGCCTGGTGGCTGGTGCTGCCCTTGGTGCAGAGGCGGCCGCGGTTGGCGGGGTGGTCGCGATCGCCGCTGACCTTGGTGACCCGGCCGTCTTCCACCTGCATGACGATCCCGCAGCCGACGCCGCAGTAGGGGCAGACGCTCTTGAGGTGGGTAGTGGTCATGGCAAGGATCCTTCGAAAACCAGAAAGCGAAAAGGCGCCGGTCGCGCTCCCCGGAGGGAGGCGAACACGGCGCCTTTGTCGTGAAGGGGGCGATCGACGTTGACCGCTCCATGCCAGGGATTTAGCAAGGCTCGCGCCAGCTTGGTCCGGTGCGCTCGGGGAGCGCATGACTGTTGGCCTGGCGGGGTGCAGGTGGCGCCTGGCGAGGTCACAGCCACGGCGGTCGAGATGCGCCGGGACAGGGCAGGCCGACCCTGCCTTGCACCGTTGTGGTTCCAGTCGGCAGCCGTCCGAACAGGCGCCGGCAAGCCGCTTGGCGGGCTGCAGCCCGCGCCAGTGGCCGATCTGCGGGCGAGCCGACGAAACTGGCACAACCGATGCAAACGCTCTGGCAGACCCGCCCATTCGGGTCGCCCGGTCGATCAACGGCGATCGACAGCCACTGCAGGCGACGGGCACGGAGCAGAGCCAAGGGCTCCTCCCTACTAGAACAGGCAAAGGCGCCTGAGACCGCAAGGTTTCAGGCGCCTTTTTATTTGCCGCGAATCAACCTGATTGGCCTCGGCCGGGGGATAGCCTCCATGAACAGCATCGTGACCCGCAAAGAACGCCTGATCGTCGTCGGCAACGGCATGGTCGGCCATCACCTCGTCGAGCAGCTGCTGGCGGCCGGCGCCCTGGACCACTACGAGATCCATGTCTTCGGCGAAGAGCGCCAGCGCGCCTATGACCGGGTCCATCTCTCCGAGTACTTCGCCGGTCGCGATGCCGAATCCCTGGCCATGAGCGAAGCCGGTCTCTATGCCGTGCCCGGCCTGGTCCTGCACCTGGGCTGCGCGGTGACCGCCATCGACCGCGAACAGCGCGGGGTGCTGACACCCGAGGGCGCCTTTGGCTACGACCGCCTGGTGCTGGCCACCGGTTCCTATCCCTTCGTGCCGCCCATCGAGGGTGCCGAAGGGGATTCGCGCCTGGTCTATCGCACCCTGGACGACTTGGACACCATCCGCCTGGCCGCCGCCCGGGCGCGCCGCGGCGTGGTGGTGGGTGGTGGCCTGCTCGGCCTGGAGGCGGCCAATGCGCTGAAATCCCTGGGCCTGGAAGCCCACGTGGTGGAATTCGCCCCGCGGCTGATGCCGGTACAGCTGGACGACCTCGGCGGCGCCGCGCTCAGGCAGCGCATCGAGGACCTGGGCGTGGGCGTGCACCTGTCCAAGGCTACCCAGAACATCACCGCCGGCAGCGAGTACCGCTACCGCATGAACTTCGCCGGTGAGGATTTCCTCGAGACCGACCTGATCCTGTTTTCCGCCGGCATCCGTCCCCAGGACGCCCTGGCCCGCAGCTGCGGCCTGGAACTCGGCGCCCGCGGCGGGGTGGCGGTGGACAACGGCTGCCTGACCAGCGATCCCTTCATCCATGCCATCGGCGAGTGCGCCGCCTGGAATGGCAGCATTTTCGGTCTGGTCGCCCCGGGCTACCAGATGGCGCGCCTGGTGGCCGCCACCCTCTGCCACGGTCAGGCCACGCCCTTCACCGGCGCCGATATGTCCACCAAGCTCAAGCTGCTGGGTGTGGATGTGGGCTCCATCGGTGATGCCCACGGCGCCACCCCCGGCGCGCGCAGCTATCGCTACATCGACGAAGCCAGCGCCAGCTACCGCCGCCTGGTGGTATCCGCCGATGGCAAGCACGTCCTCGGTGCCGTGCTGGTGGGCGACAACAGCTACTACGACACCCTGCTGCAATACGCCCAGAACGGCATCCCACTGCCGCAGGATCCGGCCAGCCTGATCATGCCGGTGGGCGAGGGCGCCCCGACCCTGGGCGCCGATGCCCTGCCGGCCACCGCCACCCTCTGCTCCTGCCACAACGTCACCAAGGGCGCGGTCTGCGCCGCCATCGACGCCGGCTGCACCGATCTGGCCGGCATCAAGAGCTGCACCAAGGCCGGCACTGGCTGCGGCGGTTGCGCCGCGCTGGTCAAGCAGGTGTTCGAGCACGAGCTGATCGCCCGGGGCGTCGAGGTCGACAAGAGTCTCTGCGAACACTTCGCCCATACCCGCCAGGAGCTCTATCACCTGGTGCGGGTGGAAGGCATCCAGAGTTTCGACGAGCTCCTGGCGCGCCATGGCCGCGGTCACCATGGCTGCGACATCTGCAAGCCGGCGGTGGCCAACGTCCTGGCCTCCTGCTGGAACGCCCCCATCACCGATCCGCACCTGGTGCCGCTGCAGGACACCAATGACACCTTCATGGCCAACATGCAGAAGAACGGCACCTACTCGGTGGTGCCGCGCATCCCGGGTGGCGAGATCAGTCCGGAAGGCCTGATCGCCATCGGCCAGGTGGCGAAGAAATACGACCTCTACACCAAGATCACCGGCGGCCAGCGCATCGACCTGTTCGGCGCCCAGCTGCACGAGCTGCCGGACATCTGGGGCGAGCTGATCGCCGCCGGCTTCGAGACCGGTCATGCCTACGGCAAGTCGACCCGCACGGTGAAGAGCTGCGTCGGCAGTACCTGGTGCCGCTACGGGGTGCAGGACAGCGTCAAAATGGCACTGGACATCGAGCATCGCTACAAGGGCCTGCGCGCCCCGCACAAGCTCAAGTTCGCGGTCAGCGGCTGCACCCGCGAGTGCGCCGAGGCCCAGAGCAAGGACATCGGCGTGATCGCCACCGAGAACGGCTGGAACCTCTATGTCTGCGGCAATGGCGGCATGCGCCCGCGCCATGCCGAGCTGTTCGCCACCGACCTCGACGACGAGACCCTGATCCGCTACATCGACCGCCTGCTGATGTTCTACATCCGCACCGCCGACCGCCTGCAGCGTACCTCGGTGTGGCGTGAGTCCCTGGAAGGCGGACTGGATTACCTCAAGCAGGTGATCATCGAGGACAGCCTGGGCCTGGGCGCCGAGCTGGAAGCCCAGATGCAGCTGGTGGTGGATCGCTACGAATGCGAATGGGCCAACGCCCTGAACGACCCGGACAAGCTCAAGCGCTTCCGTACCTTCGTCAACCAGCGCGGCAGCGACCCGGACATCCATTTCGTCAAGGAGCGTGGCCAGCGTCGGCCGGCGCGCCACGGCGAACTGCACCTGATCAACCTGACCGAGGAGGCCTGACCATGACCCAGACCACTACCGCGCATGCCCTGGAACCCCGCTGGCAACCCCTGTGCAGCCTGGCCGACCTGGTGCCCCAGTCCGGCGTGGTGGCCCTGCACGAGGGCGAGCAGGTGGCGCTGTTCTACCTGCCCGACACCGAGCAGAAGGTCTTCGCCGTGGGCAATCGCGACCCCAAGTCCGGCGCCAACGTCATCGGCCGCGGCATCGTCGGCCAGCTGGGCCCGGATCTGGTGATCGCCTCGCCGCTGTACAAGCAGCACTTCCGCCTGGCGGACGGCGGCTGCCTGGAGTACCCCGAGCAGGCCCTACCCACCTGGGCGGTGCGGCTGAACGGCGAGCAGGTGGAGATCGCCTGACGTGGCTCGACCCTCACCCCAACCCTCTCCCGGCGGGAGAGGGGCGGTCCAGAGTGGGGCGGGGCTTCGCGCGTAGGCTGAACAAAGGCGCAGCCTTGTCCGGAAATGGCCAAGGCGATGCCAGGTGACCCTCACCCCAACCCTCTCCCGGCGGGAGAGGGGGCGGTCCGGAGTGGGACGGGGCTTCGCGCGTAGGCTGGACAAAGGCGCGGCCTTGTCCGGAAATGACCAAGGCGATGCTGGGTGACCCTCACCCCAACCCTCTCCCGGCGGGAGAGGGGGCGGTCTAGAGTGGGGCGGGGCTTGGCGCGTAGCCTGGACAACGGCGCAGCCTTGTCCGGGATCTCCACCCTTCGCCCTAGCCCACTGTTGCACCCACCGCAGTGCAGCTTTGCGCAATCGGGAGCTGCGCGGGGCGGCGAAATGACTTCCAAGGGTCGATACTCAAGGAGCGGGGACGCTGTCTGCCGATCCTGGCAATCGCCTCGCGGGAGGTCACCATGCGCCTGACAAGAACAATTCGCTCCGCGCTGTTCATCGCCCTGCTTCTGGCCCTGGCCGCCATCGCCCTGCTGGAGGGCTGGCGCGCGCAACCGGTGGGCGAACCCACTCTGCGCGCCGATCCGGTCTGTACCCATGGCTATGCGCCCTATGGCTGCTATCCGGTACCGGCCCGCGGGGGCGATCTGGGGTGGCTGGAGCGCCTCTAGGTCGTCATCCCGGCCGCTGTTCGGTAGCCAGCAGCAACGCCAGGTCGTTGCCCGCCAGGACCGGGCCGAACAGCGGGCCCTGGACCTCGTCGCAGAGGTGCGCCCGCAGCCAGTCCAACTGGTCCTGCGTCTCCACGCCCGTCGCCGCCACCCGCAGGCCCAGGGTCCGTCCGAGGCCGATCAGGGCCTGGGCGATGGCGGCATCGGCAGGCTGAGTTTCCAGGCGAGCGACGAGACGGCTATCCAGGCTGATGCCATCCAGCACGGACTGGCGCAGCGCCTCGAGGCCGCCTGAGCCGCTGCCGAAGTCGGCCAGGCTCAGGCGCACGCCCAGGGCCTTGAGCGCCTGCAGCTGAGTGAGAGACACGTCTTCCGCCTGCAACAAGGCCTCGGGCACTTGCAGCTCCAGGCGTCCCGCTGCCAGACCACTCGTCTGCAGGGCGCTGGCGACCGCCTCCACCAGGGCCTCGGCATCGGCGCACTGACGCGCCGATAGGCTGATGACCAGCCGTAGCGGCACGGGCCAGGCCGCGGCGGCGCGACAGGCGTCGTCCAGCAGCCACAGCCCCAGGGCAACGCTGAGTCCGGTTTCCTCTGCCAGCGGCAGGAAGGCGGCGGGCGGCAGCAGACCGCGCAGCGGATGGGCCCAGTGTAGCTGGACCTCGACGCCGCTCAGGTCACCCGTGGCGATGCTTCGGCGCGGCAGGTAGCCCAGGCGCAACTGGTCGAGCGCCAGCGCCTGGCGCAACTCCTGCTCCAGATCCCGCCGCTGGCTGAGCTGGGCGTCCATCGCCGGCGCATGAAAGCACCAGCCGTTGCGACCCGCGGCCTTGGCCTGGTAGAGCGCGATATCCGCCAGACGCAGCAGGTCCTCGACCTGGGTGGCCTGGTCCGGGGCCTGGGCGATGCCAATGCTGGTGCCGACGCTGACCGACTGCTCCTCCAGCAGAATCGGCCGGCCGATGGCGTTTACCAGGCGGGCACAGATCTGGTCGACCGTCGCCACGTCCAGGTGACCGAGCAACACCACGATGAATTCGTCGCCACCCAGGCGCGCCACCAGGCCGCCGGGCCTCAGACTGGCCTGCAGGCGCCGGGCGATTTCCTGCAGCACCCGATCGCCGGCGGCATGGCCGAGGCTGTCGTTGACCGGCTTGAAGCGATCCAGGTCCAGGCTGAGCAGCGTCAGCGGCGTTCTGGATTGCGCCAGTTTGCGTGCCAGGTAGTGCTGCAATTGCAGCCGATTGGCCAGGCCGGTCAGGCTGTCGTGTTGCGACAGGTGTTCGATTTCCGCCTGGGCATTGACCGCGGCGGTGATGTCGCTGGCGGTACCGCGAAAGCCGGCGCCCTCGGGCAGCGGCCGGGCGGTGATCTCGCAGACCCGGGCGTGACCCTGGCGGTCGCGGTAGTGGCAGCGCAGCACCTGACGCTCGTCGCGCTGGTGAACGTTGTCCTGGAGCCAGTTGGCCAGGCGGGTGGTCTCGCTGCTGAACAGCTCCGTGAGCGGCCGGCCGAGCCAGCTGCCGGGCGCATGGCCGGTGATGCGGGCGAAGCGTTCGGACAGATAGGTGATACGGCCTGCGGCGTCGCTTTCCCAGAGCCAGTCGGAGGCGGCCTCGGCGAGTTCGCGAAAGCGGCTTTCGCTGCGGCTCAGTTCGGCCTGGCTGGCGACCAGGGCATCGAATTGCCGGTCGAGCTGGCGGGCCGAATTCAGCGCATGACGGATCAGCAGGGCCAGCACCAGCCCGAGCAGCAGCACCCCGGCCAGAAAGATCGGCAGGGTGCGGCGCAGGAGCTGGGCACCGGGTTGCGGCGGTTGCCAGTTGAGCAGCAGCGGCGAATCCAGAAACTGCAGGTATTGGTGATCGGCGAGGGGCGCCCGCGACGCCTCGAGTCGCGGCAGGCCATAGGTGTCGCTGAGATGGGCCAGGGTGTCCGGATCGAGCACGTTGACGAACAGCATCACCGAGGGCGCGCCGGGGCCAGGGGCCACGCTGTAGCTCGCGCCCGGCGTTATGGTGGCCGCGGCGACCAGCGCCGGGACGCCGCCCACGCTCAGCACCCGGACCAGGCTTTCGGTCTCGCCGGGGCGCTGGCGGGTCTCTGCCAGCAGACCGGCCAGATCGCCTTCGAGCCATTGCGCCGCCGCGCGCTCGGTCGGCCGACCATCGATCACCGCGTAGACGGTCCGGTCCTGCGGATCCAGTACGAAGACCCCGTTGTAGCCGTAAAGCTCATAGGGGATGTCGCCGACGTTGCGCTCGTCGTTGGCCCAGAACAGATCGACCGTCAGGTGCAGGTGCTTGTAGGCCTCGCCCCACTTGGCGTAGTTGATGATGTTGTGGCCGATTTCGTTTTCCACCTGCACCAGGGTGCGCTCGATATAGGTGCGGGCGCGTTGCTGGACGTCGGCGTCCTGGCTGGTGGCGGTCCTGATCAGCAGGTAGCAGCCGAGGCCGAGCAGGATCGGCAGGGCGCAGATGACCGGAAAGAGGCGCAGCAGCAGATTGTGGCTGCGGCGGGTGGCGATGGGCGTGGACGTCATGATCAACCTGGGCGGCGCTGGAGACAGTCAGGTTCCCCGCAAGCGGGCCACAGACGACGCGCGGGGTACCTGGCCAGAGGCCATTATCCGTTACCGCCCAGCGGCCGTCTGCTCAGCGTCGGACCGGGGGCAGCCAAGAGCCGCCCGGACGGTCAACCGCTCAAGGCCGCGGCGGATAGCTGACGAGCAGGTCGCCGATCAGCCGGCTGAAGGCGGCGCTGCGCTGGGCCGGGGTGGCGTTCTGGTCGTCCAGCAGGCGCTCTTCGCTGGCGCGCCAGACCAGCTTGCCGTCACGGCCATCGAGCATGTCGAGTTGCACCGTCATCACCGGGTAGGTGACGGTCTGGGTGCGCACATAGCTCGGCCCCCAGGGACCGGGACCCCAGGCGGAGCCCCAGGGGCCACCCCAGCCCGGGCCCCAGTAGGGATCGGCATAGCTGAAGCTCTGCTGGCGCTGATCGAGGATCACATAGAGCTTGATCTTCAGGTCCGGGCGCGCGCCGGTCGGTGCGGGACGCAGCCCGCGCTGGTCGAGCCCGCTGCTGACCGAATCGCGCAGGCGCTGTTCGGTGAGATCGCTGCGCACCCGCGGATCGTTGGGGCGGTACTCGATGGCGGGATCCGCCCAACCCCAGCTGCGATAGGCGGCGAAGTCGCGGCTGGCGTCATAGTCCAGATTGCGCGGGCCACGCTCGGCGCAGGCCGCCAGCAAGAGGACCGCAAGCAGCAGGAGGCAACGTTTCATGGGCGATCCTCTGGGTCAGGGGACTAGTCTGCTTGGACTGGCTTAAGGGCGACTTATCGCGTCAGCTGGGCGGATAGTTGGCCAGCAGGCGGCGGGTGGTATCCCTCAGGGTGCGCGCGCGTTCGCCGCTGTTGCCGCCGCTGGCCTGCTCGGCGGCCGAATGCCAGAGCACGCGGCCGGTGGCGGAATCGAGCAATTCCACCTCCAGCACGTCGACCAGGAAGGTCCGGGTGCGGGTCCGCGCCTGGCCGACGGTGGCGCCATAGCCCGGGCCGTAGCCATAGGGCCCGTAGCCGCCGTAGCCATAGCCGGTGTCGTAGTAGTCGGTGTACTGCTCGCTGCGCTGCTGCTGGGTAAGGCGGGCCCGCACCTGCAGATCGGCGCGGGCACCGCCAAGGGCCGGTCGCAGCCCACGCTGGTCAAGACCGTCGGCCACCGCCTGCTGCACGGTCTGGCCATCCAGGCCGCCGCTGACCACGGCGGCGCCGGGGGCCCAGCTCCAGGTGCGATAGCGACTCCAGTCACGCGGTGCCGGCGGATAGGCCGCTGGATCCTGCTGCGGCAGCACCGGCACCGAGGCTTCGGGCAGGCTGCTGGCGACATAGGGATTGGGCGTCTGGCAACCGGCCAGGGCGAGCAGCGTGAGCGACAGGCAGAGCAGGGGGCGACGCATGACCGGTTCCTCGAAGGAATGCTGGCCAGAGCATACCGCGCCCGGGGTCATCCTGCCTTAGCTTGGCAGAGCCAATGCAGATAGCGGCCGAGACCGGCGAAGGCCGGATGCCGTCGATGGGCCAGTTCCATGGCCACCAGCTCCTCGCCCGCGGCGCGCGCCTGGAATTCCGGCGGCATGTAGTCATGGAAGACCCGTACGCCACTGCGCGCCCGGATCCGCCAGTCCGGCGCCAGCCAGGCCTCGACCTCGCGCGGGTCCAGCGGTTGTTGCGGCGTGAGGCCACGTTGGCCCGCGCCGGCGTATTCACCCTGCCTGAGTTTGCGAAAGTGCCCCTTGAGCAGGTTGCGATAGATCAGGGCATCGCGGTTGTAGAAGGCCAGCGACAGCCAGCCGTCCGGCGCCAGGCAGCGTTGCAGGGTCGGCAGGATCGCCGTGGGCGTCTCCAGCCATTCCAGCACCGCGTGGCAGAGCACGAGATCGAAGGGTTCGGCGAAGGCGGGCAGCTCCTGCCAGGGCAGCGCCAGCCAGGCGGCGTCGAGGCCGGCGGCGGCGAAGGCCTCCTGGGCCCCCGCCAGCATGGGCGCCGAGGGTTCGGCCAGGGTCACCGCATGGCCCTGTTGCGCCAGCCAGAGACTCATGTGGCCGAGCCCGGCGCCGATGTCCAGCACCCGCAGCGGGCGTTGCGGCAGCACCTCGGTCAGATCCGCCTGCAATACGGCCAGGCGGATGGCGCCCTTGGTGCCGCCATAGATGTTGGCGGCGAAACGGGTGGCGCGGTCGTCGAAGAAGGTATCGCTCACGGCAGGAAGCGCCTCTCGTTATCGGCCAGCTTGGCCAGCACCGCCTGCTCTACGTCCAGCTCCAGTTCGCTGCCCAGTTGCAGCAGATAGAGCAGGACGTCGGCGATTTCCTGGCCGGCGTGTTCGCGCTCGGCGGCGCTCAGGGCGCGAGCTTCGACATCGCTCTTCCACTGGAAGATCTCCACCAGTTCGGCCATCTCGACGCTGGCGGCCATCGCCAGATTCTTGGGGTTGTGATAGCGCCGCCAGGCGTTGGCATCGCGGATCGCGTGCAGGCGGGTGAGCAGGGCGGGGAGATCCATGGGCGTCCGGGGGTCGAAAAAACGCCATTCTCCCATGGCTGAACGCGTGGGCGGCAGTGGCTCGTCCGCCGACCCGCAAGACAGCCTCGCGCCGCTGCTCTACCCTGGGCGCAACACCGATACGCTGGCTGCGGGAGCCCTGATGAAAGCTTGCCTGACCGGACTGGGGTTGGCCCTGCTGCTGACCACCGGCGTCGCCCATGCCGAAAAGCTGCTGCTGGAAGGCACCCTGGGCCAGGCCCGGGTGGTGGTGGAGCTCGATCCCACCGCCAATGACGAAGCCTATGGGCGCTATTTCTACGACCGCTATCGCCGCGACCTGCGCCTGAGCGGTCCGGCCCAGCCGGGCGACCGGCTGGAGCTGGAGGAGGGTGCGCCCTGGCAGGACGGCGCCAAGGCCAGCTGGTCGCTGACGCGCGGCACCGACGGTCGCTGGACCGGCAGCTGGAGCGGGGCCGGCAAGACCCTGCCCCTCGCCCTGGCCCCGCTGCACCTGGCGCAGCCCGCCGCGGACGATCGCTATCGGCAGCAACTGCGCCAGGACGATCCCTACGAATATCGCCGTCTGCAGGGGCTCCAGCTGGAACCGGGCGAGCGCCAGACCTTCATGGGGCGTGAGCTGCGCGGGTGGCGCGAGCCGGTCTCGGGCATGCAGCTGTTTACCGTGGAGGGCGCCAGCGAGGCGGCCAATGCCGTGCTGCGTGACCGCCTCTGGGCGGAGGTGGACGCCCATCTGAGCTGCATCGGTCCTGACGGCGAGCACAGCCTGCAGGTGACCCCGCAGTTGCTCACCGAGCGGTTGCTCAGCGTCAATCTGTTCAGCCAGTACAGCTGCAGCGGCGCGGCCCACCCGGATTTCGGCAGCGCGCCCCTGACCCTGGATCTCCAGACCGGCCAGGAGCTGGCGCTGGAAGACGTTCTCTGGCTGGGTCACGGCCAGCCGATCCGCCCGCAGCCGGAAGATCGTTATTCCCAGGCCTTGGCGGACTATCGGGAACAGACCCTGGCGCCCTGGGTGATGGGGCTGTTCACCCGCCTGTATCCAGAGCTGATGCAGGCGCCGACCGATGGCGACGGCTGCGATTATCGCAGCGCCGACGTCTGGCAATTCGCGCCCTGGTACCTGACGCCCAAGGGCCTCTACCTCGGTCCGACCTTCTTCCGCGCCGCCCGCAACTGCGACGAACCCGGCGGCACCCTGGTGCCCTACGCGGAGGTCCGCAAGCATCCGGGGCCACGGGTGGGGTTGCTGCCGCACTAGGGCCTAGGTTGGCGCCGATTAATGTTGGACTTGGACGATGGAACCGTCTCAGCCCAGCCTGCAAGACCAGTCGTAGCGCGGCGAATTGCATGGCGTTTTCACCGGGAAGGAAGGTCCCGCGTGGGTAAGGCTGCGCCGTTACCCACCCTAAGATCGCCGTGAATCCGTAGCGTGGAAAACCGCAAGGCGTTTTCCACGGGCAATGAGCTATCCGCGGCGGCGGAAGGCTGGCCTTCATCCACCTCTACGCGTCGGCGATCAGCCGTTTGCCCAGGGTGACGACCTCGGCCTCCACATAACCCAAGGCCGCATAGAAGCCGAGGATCGCCGCATTGTCCCGGCGCACCATCAGCTGCGGCTTGGGGCAGCCGCGCTCGGTGAGCAGCTGTTCGGCGGTCGCCACCAGTCGCCGGGCATGGCCGCGGCGCTGGTGGGCGGGGGCCACCGCCAGGTAGTAGAGCCAGCCGCGATGGCCATCGGTGCCGATCATGGCACTGGCCATGAGGGCGCCGTCCACGTCGCCCACCAATAACAACTCGGGTTGCTCGGCGAGCTTGCGCTGGATGTCGCGGTAGGGATCGTTCCAGGCACGGGTCAGACCGCAAGCCTGCCAGAGGCTGACCACGGCCTCGGTGTTGGCGGGCTGGAAGGGGCGAATGTGCATGGGGGCGGGATCTCCATCGCGGCTATGGCGGTGCGCCGTAGCGACCGCTCCTACGGTTTACCTCATGTCACTGTAGGAGCGGCCCATGGCCGCGATAAGTGCTGCGCGTGGAAAACCGCAGCGCGTTTTCCAGTTGGTAGGCGTGCTGCCAGGATGCAGGCGAGGGAGGCTGCGCCTGCACCCGGCATTGCCAATCCCTACAGAAAATTCTCCGCATAGTGGCAGGCCACCTGGCGGGCTTCCACGTTGCGCAGCGCCGGGACCTCGGTCTTGCACTTTTCCGTCGCATAGGGGCAGCGACGGTGGAAGACGCAACCGGGTGGCGGATCCAGCGGATTGGGCAGTTCGCCCTGGATGCGGATGCGCGGCTTGCTCGGGTCCGGGTGCAGACTCGGGGTGGCCGACAGCAGCATCTGGGTATAGGGATGCAGGGGCCGCTCGAACAGCAGGTCGCGACTGGTCTTTTCGACGATGCAGCCCAGGTACATCACCATCACCTCGTCGGCGATGTGGCGCACCACCGAGAGGTTGTGGGAGATGAACACATAGGCGGTCCGGTACTGCTGCTGCAGATCCATGAACAGGTTGAGCACCTGCGCCTGGATGGACACGTCCAGCGCCGAGGTCGGCTCGTCCGCCACCAGCACCTTGGGCTGCAGCATCATGGCGCGGGCCACGGCGATGCGCTGGCGCTGGCCGCCGGAGAACATGTGCGGATAGCGCTGGTAGTGCTCGGGCCGCAAGCCCACCTGCTGCATCATCGCCTGCACCTTCTCGCGCCTTTCGGTGCGCGACAGGCTGGTGTTGATCTGCAGCGGCTCGGCCAGCTGGTCGCCGATCTTGCGCCGCGGATTGAGCGAGGCGTAGGGATTCTGGAACACCATCTGCACCTCGCGGCGCAGCTCCTTGCGGCGGGCGGCGTCGGCCTGGGCCACGTCCTGGCCGCCGATGACCAGGCTGCCGGCGGTGGGCTGCTCGATCAGGGTCAGGGCGCGGGCCAGGGTGGACTTGCCACAGCCCGACTCCCCCACCACGGCCAGGGTGCGCCCGACCTGGAGGTCGAAGGAGACGCCGTTGAGCGCCTTGACCGTGGCGCTGTCCTTGAACAGCCCGCGGGAGATTTGATAGTGCTGGGTCAGGCCCTTGGCTTCGAGCACGAGGTGCTCGGGCGCCTGCTCCGGGGTGGTGGAGCGGGCGAGGACGGTGGCTTCAGACGGCGCCATGGCGATCCTCCGGCAACTGGCTGGGACGTTGATGTTCGGGCAGCACCTCGGGGGCTTCGCCCGGGGCGACGTTGCGCGGGAAGAAGCAGCGCACCGCACCGCGGTCATAGGGCTCCAGCGCCGGACGCTCCTGGCAGCGCGGCTGCACATAGGGGCAGCGCGGACTGAGCAGGCAGCCGGCCGGCCGGTCATAGCGACCGGGGACGATACCGGGCAGGGTGTGCAGGCGATCCGTCTGGCTGTGCTCGGGAATGGCCGCCAGCAGGGCTTCGGTATAGGGGTGGGCGGGGGCGTCGAACAGCGTCGGCACCACGCCTTTCTCCACCGCCTGACCGGCGTACATCACCACCACGCGCTGGGCGGTCTCGGCCACCACGGCGAGGTCGTGGGTGATGAGGATCAGGCCCATGCCCTCGTCGCGCTGCAGATTGACCAAGAGCTCCATGATCTGTGCCTGGATGGTCACGTCCAGGGCGGTGGTGGGTTCGTCGGCGATCAGCAGACGCGGCTCGGCGGCGATGGCCATGGCGATGGCGACGCGCTGGCTCATGCCCCCGGACAGCTGGTGCGGATAGGCGCCGAGACGACTGGCCGCGGCCGGGATCTCGACCTTTTCCAGCAATTCCAGAGCGCGCTGGCGAGCGGCGCGACCCTTGAGGCCCAGATGCTGGCGGATCACCTCTTCCAACTGGAAGCCCACGGTGTAGCTGGGGTTGAGCGCCGTCATAGGGTCCTGGAAGACCATCGACAGCTCCTTGCCGATCAGGTGGCGCCGGCGGCGACCCTTGAGGCTGAGCAGGTCTTGGCCGTCGAAGGCCAGGCGGTCGGCGGTGATGCGGCCGGGGTGATCGATCAGGCCCATCACGGCCATCATGGTCACCGACTTGCCGGAGCCGGATTCGCCGACGATGGCGACGATCTCACCCTGATCCACCGTGAGATCGAGGCCTTCCACCACCGGCGGGGCGTCGGCGCCGCCGAAGCGCACCGAGAGGTTCTGGATTTCGAGGAGGCTCATGACTGCACCTTCAGACGCGGATCGAGGGCATCGCGCAGGCCGTCGCCCATCAGGTTGATGGCCAGCACGGTGAAGAGGATGGCGAGACCCGGCAGGGTCACCACCCACCAGGCGCGCTCGATGTAGTCACGGGCCGAGGCCAGCATGGTGCCCCACTCGGGAGTGGGCGGCTGCACGCCGAGGCCGAGGAAGCCCAGGGCGGCGGCATCGAGGATCGCCGAGGAAAAGCTCAGGGTGGCCTGGACGATCAGCGGCGCCATGCAGTTGGGCAGCACGCTGACGAACATCAGCCGCAGGGTGCCGGCACCGGCCAGCCGCGAGGCGGTGACGTAGTCGCGATGCAGTTCGCCCATCACCGCGGCGCGGGTCAGGCGCACATAGGACGGCAGCGAGACGATGGCGATGGCCACCACGGTGTTGATCAGGCCTGGGCCGAGGATGGCGACGATGGCCACGGCCAGCAGCAGCGAGGGCAGCGCCAGCATGATGTCCATCAGGCGCATGATCACCGGACCGGCGCGGTTGGGCGAGAAGCCGGCGATCAGGCCGAGCAGGATGCCGGGGATCAGCGAGAAGACCACCGAGGCCAGGCCGATCAGCAGCGACAGCCGGGCGCCGTGGATCAGTCGGCTGAGCAGGTCACGCCCCAGCTCGTCGGTGCCCAGCGGGAACTGGCTGTTGCCGCCATCCAGCCACAGTGGCGGGGTGAGCATGAAGTCGCGGAATTGCTCGCTGGGCGCATGGGGTGCGACCCAGGGCGCGAAGAGCGCGCAGAACACCACGATGACCATGAAGATCAGCCCGCCGAGGGCGCCCTTGTTGCGGGCGAAGGCGTACCAGAACTCCTTGAAGGGGGAGGGGTAGAGGGCGCTCGGGTCTTGAGCGGCCGGGGTGTTTACCGTTGTCATAGGCTCTGTCCGTATGGGCGCATCAACGCTGGTGGCGGATGCGCGGATTGACCAGGCCGTAGAGGATGTCCACGACGAAATTGACCAGGATGACCAGGGTGGCGATCAGCAGGATGCCGTTCTGCACCACCGGGTAGTCCCGGGCGCCGATGGCCTCGATCAGCCACTTGCCGATGCCGGGCCAGGAAAAGATGGTCTCGGTGAGCACCGCGCCGGAGAGTAGGCTACCGACCTGCAGGCCGAGCACGGTCAGCACCGGGATCAGGGCGTTGCGCAGGGCGTGGACGAAGACTACCCGCTTGGGCGACAGGCCTTTGGCGCGAGCGGTGCGCACATAGTCCTCGCGCAGCACTTCGAGCATGGCCGAGCGGGTCATGCGCGCGATCACCGCCAGGGGAATGGTGCCCACCACGATGGCCGGCAGGATCAGGTGCTTGAGGGCATCGACGAAGGCGCCGGGCTCGTCGGAGAGCAGGGTGTCGATGAGCATGAAGCCGGTGCGCGGCGGGATGTCGTAGAGCAGGTCCAGGCGACCGGAGACCGGAGTCCAGCCGAGCTGCACCGAGAACAGCATGATCAGCAGCAGGCCCCACCAGAAGATCGGCATGGAGTAGCCGGTCAGGGCCACGCCCATCACTCCGTGATCCACCGTGGAGCCGCGCCTGAGGGCGGCGATGATGCCGGCCAGCACGCCGAACACCGTGGCGAACAGCATGGCCGCCACCGAGAGTTCCAGGGTGGCCGGGAACAGGGTCAGGAATTCGTCCCAGACCCCGACGCGGCTGCGCAGGGATTCGCCGAGGTTGCCCTGGGCGAGATTGCCGATGTAGTCGAAATACTGCTGGTACAGGGGCTTGTCGAGGCCCAGGCGGTGCATGGCTTCGGCGTGCATCTGCGGATCGACGCGGCGTTCGCCCATCATGACTTCCACCGGATCGCCGGGGATGAGGCGGATCAGGGCGAAGGTCAGCAGGGTGACGCCAAAGAACGTCGGTATCAGCAGCCCGAAGCGACGGGCGATGAAGGCGAGCATCGGAGGGGGTATCTCCTCTTGAGGCTGATCAAGACGGCGCGAGTACGTGCCCGGCCGCGTTTTTAAGTGAAAGCCCGCTCAAAAGCCCGCGGGCTTTTGATCTGACTCTCAGACCTTGTGGGTCCGGATTCATCCCTGCGCGGACCGTCCTGGTCCGCGACGAACGAGGCCTGCCAGCGGCAGGCTCGTTCGGTCCTACGAATAGGTTCGAAGAGCGCTCTGGGCCAGCGCTCCAAACCCGGCAGACTACCACGTTGCCACGGCCGTCGATATCCTCGACATGGCCAAGGCTTCGCCGGTGTTCGCGACGCGATCCCGGCGAGATGCCGGGCGCTGCACGAAATCCGCCGAGTTTCGTCATCACAGCAGGTTGAACGGCAGGGTGGAGACCAGACGCAGCTCCTTGACGTTGCCGTCGACCTGGTTCTGGCTGGCACGGTGATCGGTCAGCAACAGGCGGAAGCGACTGTCCTTGAGCGTGCCCTGCTGCACCTTGTAGGTGGTGACCAGGCCGATCTCGTGGTGCTTCTCGCCATCCTGCTGCAGGACCTCGGCATAGTTGGCGTACTTGCCGGCGCCGGCGTCGTAGTGGGTGCCGTCGATGTCCCAACCCTTGGCGTACCAGACGCCGGTGCTCAGGCCGGGCACGCCGAAGTAGCTCCAGTCGGTTTCGTAGCGGATCTGCAGCGACTTCTCGTTGGGGCCGTTGTAGTCCGAGACCAGGGAGTTGGCCAGGTAGATGGCCGCGGTTTCGTGGGCGTAGTCGAAGTACTCGTTGCCGTCGATCTGCTGGTAGGCCAGGGTCAGGCTGTGGGCCTGGTGGCTGCCGGTGAACGCCAGGCTCCAGGCGGTGTTGTCGATGTCGCCGGCCTTGGCGCTGCCGGCGTCGACGGTGCGATAGGCGTTGGCCACCGCCTTCCAGGCAAAGGTGTCGAGCGAGCCGCCGGCCTGGGTCACGCTCAGGAAGTACTGGTTCCAGACGTTTTCGAAGTTGGCGCCATAGACGCTGACTTCCCAGCCCTGGGGCAGCTTGTAGTTGCCACCGAGAAAGCTCAGGCGGTCGGCGGTGACCTCGCGGGTGCCGTACTCGGTGGTCCACTTCTCGTCGCCGGCACCGGTCCGCGGGCTGACGCGGGTGAAGCTGCCACCCTGCAGCGAGAGGTTGTCCCATTCGTCGCTGGTCAGGGCGAAGCCGTCGAAACCGGAGGGAAAGGGCCGGTTGTCGTTGTAGCTGATCACCGGGGTGTCGAGCATGAAACGACCGATCTTGAGTTCGGTGTTGGAGACGCGGAAGCGCGCGTCGGCGATGCCCAGCTTGGACCACTCGGCATGGCCCTCGCCCTCGGCGTTGGCCAGGGTGCGGTTGCCGCCGCCACCGATCTGACCCTTGCCCCGCTCCAGGTTGGTGGCCTGATAGCCGGCCACATCGATGCCGAAGCCCACCGGGCCCTGGGTGTAGCCGGAGCTGTACTTGAGCGCCGTGGCCTGGACCCAGGTATTGCGCGAGTGGGTGCGCACCCGGGTGCCGTTCTTGGTGTAGCTGAAGATCGGATCGGAGCTGGTCTCGCGGGCGAAGAAGTTGCGCGTGGCCAAGGTCAGGCTGTCGTCGGCGAAGAAGCCCTTGGCGCCTTCCTGGCCCTTCACCGGCTTCTGCACGTTGGGCAGGGTCTGGACCTCGTTGGCGTAGCTGGGATCTTCCGGCGCCGGGGACTGGGCGTGGGCGGTCAGGGCCAGGGTGAATAGCGAGAGGGCGAGGCCTCCACGGTGGACGTTGGTCATCGGCTGTGCTCCAAAGCGGTCGTTTCTCTGTTTTTTTGGGCGTTTCCGGCACGATCGAACCCGTCGCGCCGAAACACGGCGCGAGGCGGGAAAGGTCGAGGGGCGGGCCGCCCGGGCCCGGTCGCTTACGGCATCAGGTGCCGATCAGTCGAGGGTCACCGTGGAGAAGTCGTAGACCCCCAGCGGACTCTGCACATAGCCCTGCACCTTGGGTTGCAGGACGTCGGTGAACAGCGGATGCGCCAGCGGAATCCACGGCATCTGCTGGTGGAAGATCTGCTGGGCCTGTTCGTAGAGGGCGGTACGCTGCGCCGGGTCGTTGATGCGCTTGGCCTTTTCGATGGCGTCGTTGAAGGCCTTGTCGCACCAGAAGGCGCGGTTCTCGCCGCTTTCAGTCGCAGCGCAGCTCAGGTTGGTGGTGAGGAAGTTGTCCGGGTCCCCGTTGTCGCCGGTCCAGCTCATCATCATCAGGTCGTGCTCGCCGGCCTTGGTGCGCTTGACGAATTCGCCCCACTCGAACTGGGTGATTTCGGCCTTGATGCCGATCTTGGCGAGGTCACCCTGGATCAGCTGGGCCACCAGCGCCGGACTGCCGCCCGGGCCGCTGCCGGTGCTGATGTAGTACTTGAGGGTGAAGCCATCGGGATAGCCGGCTTCCTTGAGCAGCGCCTTGGCCTTTTCCACGTCATGGGGCCAGGGCTTGATGTCCTTGGCGTAGCCCAGCAGCGAAGAGGGATAGGGATTGATCGCCGCCTTGGCGCCGCCTTCGCCGAACACCGTCTTCAGGTAGTTCTGCTGATCGAAGGCCATGGCGATGGCCTGGCGCACCCGTGCGTCGCTCAGCGCCTTGTGCTTGGTGGTCAGCGCCAGGTAGGAGGTGGTCTGGCTTTCCACCTGGGCCAGCTTGAGGCTCTTGTCCTGCTTGAGCATCGGCACGTCCTGCGGCTTGACCGTCAGGCCGATCTGGCACTCGTTGTTGCGCACCCGCTGAATGCGCACATTGGGATCTAGGGTCACCGCCAGCACCAGGCCGTCCATCTGCGGCTTCTTGCCGAAGTAGTCCGGATTGACCTTGTAGCGGGTGTTGGAATCCTTGGCATAGCGCTGGAAGACGAAGGGACCGGTGCCGATGGGCTTCTGGTTGATGTCGTCGGTCTTCTTGCTGGCCAGCAGGCTGTCGGCGTATTCCTTGGACAGGATCGAGCCGAAGGCCATGGCCAGGTCGGCCAGGAAGGGCGCCTCGGGCTGGTTGAGGGTGAAGCGCACGTGGCGGTCGTCCACCTTGTCGATGGACTTGATCAGGGTGCCCATCTCCATAGCCGCCGCATAGGGGTAGCCGCTGGGGGAGAGGTTGTACCAGGGGTTGTTCTTGTCGAGCATGCGCTCGAAGCTGAACACCACGTCGTCGGCGTTGAAGTCGCGCGTGGGCTTGAAGTAGTCGGTGGTGTGGAATTTCACCCCCTGGCGCAGGGTGAAGGTGTACTGCAGGCCATCCGGGGAGACCTCCCAGCTTTCGGCCAGGCCCGGCTCCAGCTCGGCGGTGCCCTGCTTGAATTCCACCAGGCGGTTGTACAGCGGGGTGGCCGAGGCGTTGAAGGTATAGCCGGAGGTGTAGCGACCCGGATCGAAGCCTTCCGGATTGGCCTCGGTGCAGACCACCAGGGGGCGTGCCAGGGCGGCATTGGCCGTCAGGCAGAGGAGGGCGGCGAGAGACAGCGAGAATAGCGGTTTGGACACGGAAGGCTCCTCGTGAAGGCCCGCGAGGCGGGCCGGACAGGGTCAGCGATCGAGGCTTACGCCATAGAAACCGGTGACGCCGAAGGGGTTGATCTTGAAGCCCTGCACTTCTTTGCGCATGGGCTGGGACACCACCGAGTGGGCCATGGGGCTCACCGGCATCTGCTGGCGAATGATCTGTTGCGCCTGCTCGTAGAGACGGGTGCGTTCGGCGCGATCGTTGCTGGTCTTGGCCTTCTGGATGAGGGCGTCGTAGCTCTTGTCGCACCAGCGCGCATAGTTGCTGCCGCCGATGGCGCTGCAGCCATAGAGCACGCCCAGCCAGTTGTCGGGATCGCCGTTGTCGCCGGTCCATCCATAGGTCAGCACATCGTGTTCGCCGGCCTTGGCTCTCTTGATGTATTCGCCCCATTCGTAGCTGACGATCTTGGCCTTGATGCCGACCTTGGCCCAATCCTGCTGGATCATCTGCGCCGACTGGCGGGCGTTGGGGTTGGAGGCGCGCTGCACCGTCATGGCCCAGAGGGCGATCTCGGTGCCGTCCTTGATCCCCGCCTGCTTGAGCAGGGCCTTGGCCTTTTCCGGATCGTAGGGCGCGCCCTTGATGTTCTTGTCGTAGGACCACTGATTCGGCGGGATCACGTTCTGCGCGACCTGGCCGGCGCCCTGGAACACGGTGTCGACGATGGCCTGCTTGTTGATGGCCATGTCCAGGGCACGCCGCACCTCGGGCCTGTCCAGCGGTGGATGCTGGACGTTGTAGGCGAGGAAGCCAACGTTGAAGCCCGGCTGCTGCAGGACCTTGAGCTGCGGATCCTGCTTCATCTCCACTAGGTCCGCCGGACGCGCATAGCCGCTCACCTGGCATTCGTTGGCCTTGAGCTTCTGCAGGCGGGTGGCGGCATCGGGGGTGATGGCGAAGATCAGGTTGTCGAGCTTGACGTCCTCGGGCTTCCAGTAGTCCGGATTGCCCTTGAAGCGGATTACCGCATCCTTCTGGTAGCGGCTGAAGACGAAGGGGCCGGTGCCGATGGGCTGCTGGTTGAGCAGCTCGGGCTTGCCCGCCTTGAGCAATTGCGCGGCGTACTCCGCCGACTGGATGGAGGCGAAGCTCATGGCCAGGTCGGCGGCAAAGGCGGCGTCGACCTTGTTCAGGGTGAAGACCACGGTGTGGTCGTCGACCTTGGCCACCTTGGCGATGTTCTGGTCCAGCCCCATGTCGGTGAAATAGGGGAATTCCGTGGGATAGGCCTTACGGAACGGCTGCTCCTTGTCGAGCATGCGCTGGAAGGTGAAGACCACGTCGTCGGCAGTGAAGTCGCGCGTGGGCTTGAAGTAGTCGGTGGTATGGAATTTCACGCCCTGGCGCAGGTGGAAGGTATAGGTCTTGCCATCCGCGCTCACGTCCCATTGGGTCGCCAGACCCGGCTCGAGGGTGGTGCCGCCACGCTGGAACTGCACCAGGCGGTTGAAGACCGTTTCGGCCGAGGCATCGAATTCGGTGCCTGAGGTGTATTGCGCCGGATCGAAACCGGCCGGGCTGGCTTCCGAGCAATAGACGAGGTTGCTCGCCGCCTGGGCGAGCGGAGCACAGGCGAGCAGGCTCGCCGCCAGCAACGAGTAGGCGTAGGGAAGGCGCATGGGTCTCACTCCATCAGTCAAATGAACGGCCAGGGTCGAGAGTCTAGCTCCCGACCCTGGCCAAGCGGCTTCACTTGCTGACGCTGACGCCGTAGAACTCGTTCAACCCGAAGGGGCTGATCTTGTAGTCCTGGACTTCCTTGCGCATCGGCATGTAGACCGTGGAATGCGCGATGGGCGTCATGGGTACCTGCTGCTTGAGCACCTGCTGGGCCTGTTCGTAGAGCTTGGTGCGCTCGCCCTGGTCGGTCACGCGCTTGGCCTTGACCACCAGGTCCTCGAACGGCTGGTAGCACCAGCGGGAGAAGTTGTTGCCACCGATGGCCTTGCAGCCGAAGAGGGTCGCCAGCCAGTTGTCCGGATCGCCGTTGTCGCCGCTCCAGCCGATCAGCATGATGTCCTGCTCGCCGCTCTTGGAGCGCTTGATGTATTCGCCCCATTCGTAGCTGACGATCTTGGTCTTGACGCCGATCTTGGCCCAGTCCTGCTGCAGCATCTCCGCCATCAGGCGCGCATTGGGGTTGTAGGGACGCTGCACCGGCATGGCCCAGAGGGTGAGCTCGGTGCCTTCCTTGAAGCCGGCTTCCTTGAGCAGGGCCTTGGCCTTTTCCGGATCGTAGGGCGCGTCCTTGATGGACTTGTCATAGGACCACTGGGTCGGCGGCATGCTGTTGACGGCTACCTGGCCGGCGCCCTGGTAGACGGCGTTGATGATGGCTTCCTTGTTGACCGCCATGTCCATCGCCTGGCGTACCTTGAGCTTGGCCAGCTCGCCGTGCTCGACGTTGTAGGAGATGTAGCCCAGGTTGAAGCCCGGCTGCGACGGCAGCTTGAGATTCGGGTCCTTCTTCAGCCCGTCGAGGTCCGCCGGACGCGGATAGACGGTGATCTGGCACTCGCCGGCCTTGAGCTTCTGCATCCGTACCGAGGGATCGGTGTTGATGGAGAAGATCAGGTTGTCCACCTTGGGTCCATCGACCTTGTCCCAGTAGTCCGGGTTGGCCTTGTAACGGATCACCGCATCCTTCTGGTAGCGGCTGAAGACGAAGGGACCGGTGCCGATCGGCTTCTGGTTGATCTCGGCCGCCTTGCCGGCCTTGAGCAGCTTGTCGGCGTACTCGGCCGACTGGATCGACGGGAAGGGCATCGCCAGATTCTGCAGGAAGGCGGCGTCCACTTCGTTGAGGGTCATGCGCACCGTGTAGTCGTCGACCTTTTCCACCTTGGCGATGTTCTGGTCGAGGCCCATGTCGGTGAAGTAGGGGAATTCGGTGGGGTAGGCCTTCCGGAACGGATTGTTCTTGTCCAGCATGCGCTGGAAGGTGAACAGGACGTCATCGGCATTGAATTCGCGGGTCGGCTTGAAATAGTCCGTAGTGTGGAATTTCACGCCCTTGCGCAGGTGGAAGGTGTAGACCTTGCCGTCTTCGCTGATGTCCCAGCTTTCCGCCAGACCCGGCTTGACCTGGGTACCGCCGCGCTCGAACTGGGTCAGCTTGTTGAAGATGGTTTCCGCCGACGCATCGAAGTCGGTGCCGGTGGTGTATTGCGCCGGATCGAAGCCGGCCGGGCTGCCTTCGGAGCAGAACACCAGGTTGGTCGCCTGGGCCAGGGGTGCGCCGGCCAGCAGACCGGAAGCGAAGAGGGCAGCGAGTACGTTCTTGTGCATGGAGACCTCATGTCGGGGACGGCGCAACACGATGTGGCGTTGCGAAACAGAATGCCGATGTCTTGTGGACAGATGAGCCCACATGCACAGCCTGTGCCCATGTCCATAGCTCAGGCGAGCTATTGACCCCAGGCGACCCAAACACAAAACAGATGTCGCAAAGATGTAAGACAAGGTGTCGCGGCTGGAAGTCGGTGCGCACCAAAAGTGCGCACCGAAACAGCGTTGTTACTTTTCTGCACTAGATCAGGGCATCTGTACTTCGATGGTACCGCCCGCGGTCACTTCGACGGTGGTGGTGCCGGGGGCGACATCCGGGGTCACGGCATCGCTGGCGGCCTTCATCGCCGACATGCGCAGCATCGGCAGCGGCTGGGGTACACCGCTGGTGCCCAGGTCCAGGCTGACGATGCGATAGCCCGAGCCACCCAGGGCTTCGGTGGCCAGCTGGGCGCGCGCCTTGAAGGCGGCCACGGCGTCCTTGAACAGGGCATCCTCCTGCTGCTTGCGGGTGCCATCGGCGATGGTGAATTGCAGGTTGCCCATCTTCAGGCTGCCCAGCAGTTCGCCGGTTAGCTTGGACAGGGCGGCGAAGTCGGCGCTTTCCAGGCGCAGTTCACCGCGCTCGCGCCAGGCGTTGATGGCGCGGCCCTGGTCTTCATAGACCGGGTAGGTGTTGCGATTGCCGAGGGAAACGTCCACCCCCTTGACCTTGCGCGCCTGCTCCAGGGCGGCGTTGAGGGTCTTGGTGGTGTCGCTGGCCAGGGCCGCCGGATCCTGGCCCTGGCTTTCGGTGTAGAGCATGACCTGCATGCGGTCGCGCGGGACCTCGCGGCTAACCTCGGCCCTCAGGCTGATCTGGTTGTAGCGCGGCTCATCGGCCTGGACGCCCGTGGCGAGCAGGGTGCTGAACAGCGCGGCGCCCAGCACGAGCGGGCGTAGGGGAAAGGTCATGGTGTTCTCCTGATTGGCAGTCCGAAAGCGGTGTGACCGCGGACCTGGCGGATGGTGCGTCGCTTTGCCGCGTCGGCGGCTGCGGGCGGATACCCATCGCTATAATGCCAAGTCTGCTCTGACCGGCAGCCCCGCGGGGCTGTCGTCTCGATCGTTTCTTGCGCCTGGAACCTCGCATGTTCTCCTTGCCTGTTCAATGGTTGTCCGCCAATCGCCAGAATCTCGGGCGCCTGGTCATCATCCGCGTGCTGGTGCTGGCCGCGCAGGCCGGCTCGGTGGGCATCGCCCGGCTGTCGGGCATCGTCCAGCTGCCCTGGACGGCCCTGGCCATCACCCTGGGCGTCTCGGCCGTACTCTGCCTGTTCGCCGCCCTGCGGCTGACCCGCCCCTGGCCGGTCACCGAGCAGGAATACGCCGCCCACCTGGGCTGCGACCTGGCCATCCACAGTGCCCTGCTGTATTTCGCCGGCGGTCCGACCAACCCCTTCGCCTCCTATTACCTGGTGCCCCTGACCATCGCCGCGGCCACGCTGCCCTGGCTCTATACCCTGGTCCTGGCAGCCCTGACCCTGGCGGTCTTCTCGCTGATGCTGCTGTCCTACGAGCCGCTGCACCTGCTGGTGGCCAACGACGGCGCGGTGCTCAGCTACGGCATGTGGCTGAGCTTCGCTCTCTCCGCCGCGGTCATCACCCTGTTCGTCGCGCGCATGGCCACCGCCCTGCGCGAGCAGGAGAGCCTGCAGGCCCAGCGCCGCGAACAGGCCATGCGCGATCAGCAGCTGCTGGCCGTGGCCACCCAGGCCGCCGGCGCTGCCCACGAGTTGAGCACGCCGCTGTCCACCATGAGCGTGCTGCTCAAGGAGCTGCAGCAGGAGTACGCCGGTCAGCCGACCCTGAGCGAGGACCTGGCGCTGTTGCAGGCCCAGGTCGGCCAGTGCAAGCAGACCCTGCAGCAACTGGTGCGCGCGGCCGAGGCGGACCGCCGCCAGACGGTGCAGGAGCAGACCGCCGTGGAGTGGCTGGAGGCGACCATGGATCGCTGGCACCTGATGCGACCGGAAGCCACCTACAGCTTCGAGGTGGTCAGTCTGGGCACGCCACCGCGCCTGACGCCGCCGGTCGAACTTACCCAGGCACTGCTGAATCTACTCAACAATGCCGCCGATGCCTGCCCGGAAAACCTGGCCATCCGTCTGCACTGGGATGCGCGCGAGCTGTGCCTGTCGATCCGCGATCACGGTGCCGGCGTACCCCTGGCCATCGCCGAACAGCTTGGCAAGCCCTTCTTCACCACCAAGGGCAAGGGCTTCGGGCTGGGCCTGTTTCTCAGCCAGGCCAGCGTCACCCGCGCCGGCGGCACGGTGAAGCTCTACAATCACGAAGAAGGCGGCACCCTGACCGAATTGCGCCTGCCGCGGCACTACGCCCTGGCGTGAATGCCTGGAGAATTCTATGACTGACGACCTCAACAGCGGTTTCGACGACCAGCCCCACATCCTGCTGGTCGACGATGATCCCACCTTTACCCGGGTGATGGCCCGCGCCATGGATCGCCGTGGCCTGCGCGTGTCCATCGCCGACAGCGCCGAGGAAGGCCTGCAGCTGGCCAAGGAAGACCTGCCGGACTACGCCGTGCTCGACCTCAAGATGGAAGGAGACTCGGGGCTGGTGCTGCTGCCCCAGCTGCTGGAGCTGCACCCGGAGATGCGCGTGGTGATCCTCACCGGCTATTCCAGCATCGCCACCGCGGTGGAGGCCATCAAGCGCGGCGCCACCAACTACCTGTGCAAGCCGGCGGATGCCGACGACGTCCTGGCCGGTCTGCTCGCCCAGCACGCCGATCTCGACACCCTGGTGCCGGACAATCCCATGTCGGTGGATCGCCTGCAGTGGGAGCACATCCAGCGGGTACTGTCCGAGCACGAAGGCAACATCTCGGCGACCGCGCGGGCGCTGGGCATGCACCGCCGTACCCTGCAGCGCAAGCTGCAGAAGCGCCCGGTGCGCCGCTGAGGGCTGGCATCGCCCACGATCGCCGTGGGCGACAAACTGTTACATTGTTTCAGTCAGAATTCGTTCAGGCTTTCCGGCATAGGCTGTGCAGGCGTCTCGTTGAGCAGTCCTTGAGAGTCCGAGCATGTCCGAATCCGCCGTACCCGTGCCCTCCGTCTACGGGGCTTCCCGTGGGCATTTCCTGGCCCGCGTCTGGGCCCTGATCACCCCCTACTGGCGCAGTGAAGAGAAAGGCAAGGCCTGGCTCCTGCTGTCCGTGGTCATCGCCCTGTCGCTGGCCGGGGTCGGCCTGTCGGTGGCCCTGAACACCTGGTATCGCTACTTCTACGACGCCCTGCAGAATCGCGATCTGGCCGCCTTCATCCGGCTGATGCTGTACTTCTGCGGGCTGGCCGCCACCGCCATCCTGCTGGCCGTGTACCGGCTGTACCTCACTCAGGCGCTGACCATCAACTGGCGGCGCTGGCTGACCGAAAAGCACTTCGGCCTCTGGCTGTCCGACCGCAACTACTACCAGCTGGAACGCGAAGGCGGCGCCGACAACCCCGACCAGCGCCTCACCGAAGACATCCGCGACTTCGCCGAAACCACCCTGAGCCTCGGGCTCGGCTTCATCCGCACCGTGGTCAGCCTGGTGTCCTTCAGCGTCATCCTGTTCGGCATCTCCGGCGACATCACCCTGTTCGGCATCACCATCCCGGCCTACATGTTCTGGGCGGCCCTGATCTACGCCACCGTCGGCACCTGGCTGACCCACCTGATCGGCCGTCGGCTGATCGGTCTCTACAACCAGCAGCAACGCTATGAAGCCGACCTGCGCTTCGGCCTGATCCGCGTCCGCGAGAAGGCCGAGAGCGTGGCGCTGTTCCGCGGTGAGGCCAACGAGCACCGCCGTCTGCTGGATCGCTTCGGCTATGTCTGGGGCAACTACCACCTGGTGATGAACTACACCAAGCGGCTGACCTTCTTCACCGCCGGCTACAGCCAGATCGCCATCATCGCCGGCTTCGTCCTGGCGGCGCCGCGCTATTTCTCCGGCAAGATCCAGCTCGGCGATCTGATGCAGATCAACTCGGCCTTCGGCAATGTCCAGGAGAGTCTCAGCTGGTTCGTCGACGCCTACGTCAGCCTGGCCGGCTGGCGCGCCGTGTCCGATCGTCTGCTGACCTTTCGCGAGACCATGGCCGAGTTCAGCCAGGAGACCGACATCCTGGTGCCCCATGCCAGTAGCAGCGACCTGGTCCTGGAAGGTCTTTCCCTGGGCGCCGCCGGCCGGTTGCTGCTGCATCCCACCGATCTGCGCATCGCCCGTGGCGAACACCTGCTGATCGAAGGCGCCTCGGGCAGTGGCAAGAGCACCCTGCTGCGGGCCCTGGCCGGACTCTGGCGGCAAGGGCAGGGCGGGATCGGCGTGCCGCCGGGTCGTCAGCTGTTCCTGCCGCAGCAACCCTATCTGCCCATCGGCACCCTGCGCGAAGCCCTGGCCTATCCGCAGCCGGCGGATGCCTATTCCAACGAGCGGCTGGCCGAGGTGCTGCAGCAGTGCCGTCTCGATCACCTGCGCGAGCACCTGGATGAAGCCCGCCACTGGGAACGCACCCTGTCGCCCGGCGAGCAGCAGCGGGTAGCCCTGGCGCGGGCGCTGCTCTATGCCCCCGACTGGCTGTTTCTCGACGAAGCCAGCTCGGCGCTCAGCGAAGCGGACGAGCGTGCGCTCTATGAGCGTCTGCTGGCGGAAAATCCGGGTCTTACCCTGGTCAGTGTCGGCCATCGTCCGAGCCTGCGCGCCTACCATCGCCGCCACCTGCTGCTGGAGGGCCAAGAACTGCGTCCTAGAGCGGTTGGTGAGGGTCGCTGAGATGGACTAGGCGGTCTAAATCGGGCGTTTTCGGGAAGGGGGGTGCTATGATTCCAGAGTCCCTTCAATCGGTACGAGAATCCATGTCAGCAGCTACCGTATCCCGCCCCCGAAAAAGACCCCGCAGCCTGGCAGAAGAGGTCGTCGGAGTGCTTATTCAGCAGATCGGCGACGGCCAATTCCAGCCTGGCGACAAGCTCCCCACCGAGTCGGCCATCATGCAGGCTCAGGGCGTGAGTCGCACCGTGGTGCGCGAGGCCATTTCCCGGCTGCAGGCCGGGGGTTACGTGGAAACGCGCCACGGCATCGGCACCTTCGTGCTGGAGCGGCGCCCCGAGTCGCCATTGCCGATCGATCCGGCCACCATCACCACCCTCAAGGACGTCCTGGCGATGCTCGAATTGCGCATCAGCCTGGAAGTCGAGGCCGCCGGCCTGGCCGCCCAGCGCCGCTCGGCCGAGCAACTGCAGGCCATGTGGGCGCTGCTGGAAACCATGCGCACCGGCGTCGAGCAGCCCGATCGCGCGGTGAACGCGGATCTGGAATTGCACCTGCTGATCGCCAGTTCCACCGGCAATCGCTATTTCAGCGACATCATGAGCTACCTGGGCACGGTGCTGATTCCGCGCACCCGGCTCAATTCCGCCTATCTCGCCCACGACGACCAGCAGCTCTATCAGAAACGGCTGGATGCCGAGCACGAAGCCATCGTCCAGGCCATCGAAGACGGCAACCTCGAGGCGGCTCGTTCGGCCATGCGCCTGCACCTGAGCAACAGTCGCGAGCGGCTCAGACGCGCCCATGAAGAAATGGAACGCCAGGCGGAAGAGGTCTGAAGCAGGGCTTTGACGCCTCGATAGGCATTTTTCTGGTTGGGGCTTGCCCCTTCCATAAGGGAGGTTGTACGATGACTTACAACGGGTAGCGGACCTGCCGCACCCCAGTCCAACCTATGCCGAGGCACTCAAGATGACTCCACAAGAACTCAAACACGTCCTCTCTTCCGGTCTGCTGTCCTTTCCGCTGACCGACTTCGATGCCAACGGCGACTTCCGCCCCGACACCTATGCCAAGCGCCTGGAGTGGCTGGCCCCCTACGGTGCGACCGCACTGTTCGCCGCTGGCGGCACCGGTGAATTCTTCTCGCTGGAAGCCAGCGAATACAGCGGCATCATCAAGACCGCGGTGGACACCTGCCAGGGCAGCGTGCCGATCCTCGCCGGTGTCGGTGGCTCCACCCGCCAGGCCATCGCCTATGCCCAGGAAGCCGAACGGCTGGGCGCCAAGGGTCTGCTGCTGCTGCCGCACTACCTGACCGAAGCCAGCCAGGACGGCGTGGCCGCCCATGTCGAAGCCGTCTGCAAGTCGGTCAAGATCGGCGTGGTGGTCTACAACCGCAACGTCTGCCGCCTGCAGCCCCATCATCTGGAGCAACTGGCCGAGCGCTGCCCGAACCTGATCGGCTACAAGGACGGCCTGGGTGACATCGAACTCATGGTCGCCATTCGCCGTCGCCTGGGCGATCGCTTCAGCTACCTGGGTGGCCTGCCCACCGCGGAAGTCTATGCCGCCGCCTATAAGGCGCTGGGCGTGCCGGTCTATTCCTCGGCCGTGTTCAACTTCATTCCCAAGACCGCCGTGCAGTTCTACGAAGCCATCGCCCGTGACGATCACCAGGCGGTCGGCAAGCTGATCGACGACTTCTTCCTGCCGTACCTGGAAATCCGCAACCGTTGCGCCGGCTACGCCGTCAGCATCGTCAAGGCGGGCGCCCGCATCGCCGGCTACGACGCCGGTCCCGTGCGCACCCCGCTGACCGATCTCAAGCAGGACGAGTACGAAAAGCTCGCCGCCCTGATGGACAAGCTCGGTCCCCAGTAAGATCCGCTTTTCGAGAGGGGCTCCGGCGCCTCTCCCGCCGTTGCACAACCCGTGGCCAGTCGCTTGGTCGCGGGCTTTTTTTTGGCCGGTTTTCCTGGCGGCTGGCAGGACGCCAGCGTCAGAGGGCTACCCTGGGCGCCTGACTTAAGGCGTTGCTAAGGCGCGGGTGCCAGGCTGGGGGATACCAGCCCAGTCGTGCCACCGCTAGCCAGGGGATTCCCGCCATGAGCGCTGCCTTGCTGTATCTCGCCCTGGCCGCAGCACCCGGGCATTCGACCTGCCTGGCCGCGACGCCACCCTCGGTCGCGGCGCTGGCCTGGCGGGACAGTCGCGATGCCGCGGCCCTGGCACGTCTGGCCCACTATCTCGATGCCTGGCTGCCAGGGTATCGGCCCAGCTTCCAGCCCATCGACGAAACCAACCTGGGCGGTCTCATACTCGCCTATCGGCTGACCGCGGCGGACCTGCCCCTGGCCACGGCCCAGCGCACCCGCGCGTTCATCGAGACCCTGGCCGAGGGCTATCTGCAGCAGATGGAGGCGCATCGTGGGGATGCCCGTGGCGTCTGGAGCAACAACTGGCAGAGTCACAGGATCAAGCTGGCGACCCTGGCGGCGGGTGCCCTGGATGACCCGGCGCTGTTCGCCCGGGCGAGGGCGGCCTTCGTGGCGCAGCTATCGGTCAATCTCAAGCCCGATGGCGAGGTGCTGGACTTCGGCGAGCGCGATGCCCTGCACTATGTCGTCTACGACCTCGAACCCCTGGTGCTGGCGGCGGCGGTGGCCCAGGGGCGCGGCGAGGACTGGCTGCACTTGCGGGGCCGCGATGATCAGACCCTGGCCAGGGCGCTCGCCTGGCTGCTGCCCTATGCGCAAGGCCAGCGCAGTCATGAGGAATTCCGCAAGACGACAGTACATTTCGATGTGCAGCGCGCCGAGGCCGGTCTGCCCGGCTATGCGGGGCGCTGGGATCCGCAGAACGCCAGAAACCTGTACTGGTCGGCCAGTCTGCTCGATCCGCGCTATGCCTCCATCGCCCGACAGCTCGCCGCGGCGCCGCCACGGCTGCTGTGGGCCTTTGCCCCGGCCTGTCAGGGCTAGCGCCCGTATCAGTCGAGGCTGCGGATGCTGACCCGGGAGGTCCCGTCGGCCACCATGTCGAGACGATCGGCCGCACTGCGCGACAGGTCGATCAGCCGGCGGCGAACCGTCGGTCCTCGATCGTTGATGCGCACCACCACGCTGCGACCGTTGGCCAGGTTGGTGACCTGGACCCGGGTTCCGAAGGGCAGGGTGCGATGGGCCGCGGTCAGGGCCCCGGGATCGTATTTCTCGCCGCTGGCGGTGCGGCGCCCGGCGTGCCACTTGGAGTAGAAGGACGCCATGCCGGTGTCCTGATAGTCATGGGCAGCACTGGAAGACAGCGTGGGCGGGAAGCTTTCCTGACTGGCGCAACCGGCGAACAGCAGGACCAGCGACAGCAGTCCGGCACGGTGGATCCGATGCATCTCGATGCCTCCTGGCAAAACGACCGGCAGCAGCTTAAGGGGTCGGAGCGGGACTGTCAGCCCCGCTCCGTTACCCCATGCGACCGCCGTCAGCCTTCCAGTTTCTGCTTGAGCAGCTGGTTGACCTGGCCGGGGTTGGCCTTGCCCTTGGAGGCCTTCATGGCCTGGCCGACGAAGAAGCCGAACATCTTGCCGCGCTTGGCTTCGTCGCTGGCGCGGTATTGCTCGACCTGGGCGGCGTTGGCCGCCAGGACCTCGTCCAGCATGGCCTCGATGGCGCCGCTGTCGGTGACCTGCTTGAGGCCCTTGGCTTCGATGATGGCGTCGGCGCTCGCGCCTTCGCCGGCGGCCAGCGACTCGAACACCATCTTGGCGATCTTGCCGGAGATGGTGTCGTCCTTGATGCGCAGAATCAGGCCGCCCAGCTGGGCCGCGCTCACCGGCGCCTGGGCGATGTCCAGATCTTGCTTGTTGAGCAGGCTCGACAATTCGCCCATCACCCAGTTGGCGGCCAGCTTGGCGTCGCCGCTCACCCGCTGGACTTCCTCGAAGTAGTCGGCCAGTTCGCGGCTGGCGGACAGCACGCTGGCGTCGTAGACCGACAGCCCGTACTCGCTCTGGAAGCGATCGCGCTTCTCGGTCGGCAGCTCGGGCAGCTGGCTGCGCACCTCGGCCAGGAAGGCCGGCTCGATCACCACCGGCAAGAGGTCGGGGCAGGGGAAGTAACGGTAGTCGTTGGCTTCTTCCTTGCTCCGCATGGAGCGGGTCTCGTCCTTGTTGGGATCGTACAGGCGGGTTTCCTGCACCACGGTGCCGCCGTCCTCGATCAACTCGATCTGGCGCTGGACCTCGTGGTTGATGGCCTTCTCGATGAAGCGGAAGGAGTTGACGTTCTTGATCTCGGCGCGGGTGCCGAAGGCTTCCTGGCCCTTGGGGCGCACCGAGACGTTGCAGTCGCAACGCAGCGAACCCTCGGCCATGTTGCCGTCGCAAATGCCCAGGTAGCGCACCAGGGCATGGATGGCCTTCACATAGGCCACGGCTTCCTTGGCGCTGCGGATGTCCGGCTCGGAGACGATCTCCAGCAGCGGCGTGCCGGCGCGGTTCAGGTCGATGCCGCTCATGCCGTGAAAGTCTTCGTGCAGGCTCTTGCCGGCGTCTTCTTCCAGGTGCGCGCGGGTGATGCCGATGCGCTTGACGGTGCCGTCTTCCAGGGTGATGTCCAGGTGGCCCTTGCCGACGATGGGATGATCCATCTGGCTGGTCTGGTAGCCCTTGGGCAGGTCCGGATAGAAGTAGTTCTTGCGCGCGAAGACGTTGCGTTCGGCGATCTCGGCGTCGATGGCCAGGCCGAACTTGCAGGCCATGCGCACCGCCTCGGCGTTGAGCACCGGCAGGGTGCCGGGCATGCCCAGGTCGACCAGGCTGGCGTGGGCATTGGGTTCGGCGCCGAAACTGGTGGCGCTGCCGGAGAAAATCTTCGATTGGGTGCTGAGCTGAGCGTGGATCTCAAGCCCGATCACGGTTTCCCATTGCATGTCTCTATCCTTCCTCAGAAGCCGCTCGGCGCCTGGCGATGCCAGTCGCTGACCTGCTGGTACTGGTGGGCGACGTTGAGTAGCCGGCCTTCCTGGAAATAGTTGCCGAGCAGCTGCACGCCCACCGGCAGGCCGTCGACGAAGCCGGCCGGCATCGACAGGCCGGGGATGCCGGCGAGGTTGGCGGCGATGGTGTAGAGGTCTTCGAGATAGGCGGAGACCGGGTCGTTGCTCTTCTCGCCGAGTTTCCAGGCCAGGTTCGGCGTGGTCGGGCCGAGAATGACGTCGACCTCGGCGAAGGCCGCGACGAAGTCGTTCTTGATCAGCCGGCGGATGCGCTGGGCCTTGAGGTAGTAGGCGTCGTAGTAGCCGGCCGACAGGGCATAGGTGCCGACCATGATGCGGCGCTTCACTTCCGCACCGAAGCCTTCGCCACGGGATCTCTTGTAGAGATCCTCCAGGTTGATCGGATTCTCGCAGCGATAGCCGAAGCGTACGCCGTCGAAGCGCGACAGGTTGGAGCTGGCTTCGGCCGGGGCGATGACGTAATAGGCCGGAATCGCGTGCTGCAGGGTGGGCAGCGAGATGTCCTTGACGGTGGCGCCGAGCTTCTTCAGCTCCTCGACCACGGCCAGTACCTTGTCACCGATGCGGGCATCCAGGCCGGCACCGAAGTATTCCCGCGGCAGGCCGATGCGCAGGCCGCTCAGCGGCTGCTGCAGGGCAGCCTGGTAGTCGTCCACCGGCTGATCGACGCTGGTGGAGTCCTTGGGGTCGAAACCGGCCATGGCCTGCAGCAGCAGGGCGCAGTCCTCGGCGGTGCGCGCCAGGGGGCCGCCCTGGTCGAGGCTGGAGGCGTAGGCGATCATGCCCCAGCGCGAGACGCGGCCGTAGGTGGGCTTGATGCCGGTGAGATTGGTCAGGGCCGCCGGCTGGCGGATCGAGCCGCCGGTGTCGGTGCCGGTGGCGGCCGGCAGCAGGCGCGCGGCCACGGCCGCGGCGGAACCGCCGGAGGAACCGCCCGGGACCCGGGTCAGGTCCCAGGGATTCTTCACCGGGCCGTAGTGGCTGGACTCGTTGGCCGAACCCATGGCGAATTCGTCCATGTTCAGCTTGCCTAGGGAGACGGTACCGGCCGCGGCCAGCCGCTCCACCACGGTGGCATCATATGGTGCCTTGAAGCCGGTGAGGATTTTCGAACCGCAGCTGGTGAGCACCCCCTGGGTGCAGAACAGGTCCTTGTGGGCGAGGGGCGCACCGAGCAGGGCGCCATTTTCGCCAGCGGCTCGTCGGGCGTCGGCGGCCCGCGCCTGGGCCAGGGCCGCGTCGGCGGTCAGGGTGATGAAGCTGTTGAGCTGGGGGTCGAGCTGCTCGATCCGCTGCAGCAGGCCGCGGGTCAGTTCCTCGGCGGAAAAATCCTTCGCGGCCAGGGCGGCGGCGATTTCGGTCAGGGTCAGCTGATGCATGTCGTGTCTCACTCGATCACCTTGGGGACCAGGTACAGGCCGGCTTCCACGGCCGGGGCGATGGCCTGGTAGGCCTCGCGCCGGTCGCCTTCGGTGGCCTGGTCGGGGCGCAGACGCTGGGTGGCTTCCAGCGGGTGGGCGAGGGGATCGATACCCATGGTGTCCACGGCCTGCATCTGGTCGACGAGGCCGAGGATGTCGTTGAGGGTGGCGGTGGTAGCGGCGAGATCCGCTTCATCGAGACCCAGGCGGGCCAGGTGAGCGATCTTTTCGACGTCGGTGCGTTCGAGCGCCATCGGCTTCTCCAAGCAGGAAGGCGGCGTGACCCGGTCGGTGGCCGCGTATGCTGGAGACGGGCTGGGCGGGTCGGGCGCCGCGTTGAACAGGGGCTTAACGGCCCGGAAAAGCTCTCAATCTAGCATATCGGCGCCTTGCCCTAAATCCCTGCGATTGATAGAGTCTGCCGCACTTTTTTACCCGCACGTTTGTCCTGTCGCGTGCCTGCTTGTCACCGCCTAGGGTCACCTCATGTTCAAGAAATTGCGTGGCATGTTCTCCAGCGATCTGTCGATCGACCTGGGAACCGCCAACACCCTTATTTATGTCCGCGAGCGTGGCATCGTGCTCAACGAGCCGTCGGTCGTCGCCATCCGTACCCACGGCAACCAGAAAAGCGTCGTCGCCGTCGGTACCGACGCCAAGCGCATGCTCGGCCGGACGCCGGGCAACATCTCCGCCATTCGCCCGATGAAGGACGGCGTCATCGCCGACTTCAGCGTCTGTGAAAAGATGTTGCAATACTTCATCAACAAGGTGCACGAGAACAGCTTCCTGCAGCCCAGTCCGCGGGTGCTGATCTGCGTGCCCTGCAAGTCGACCCAGGTCGAGCGTCGCGCCATTCGCGAATCCGCGCTGGGCGCGGGTGCCCGTGAGGTGTTCCTGATCGAGGAGCCCATGGCCGCGGCCATCGGCGCCGGTCTGCCGGTCGAGGAAGCCCATGGCTCCATGGTCGTCGACATCGGTGGCGGCACCACCGAGATCGCCCTGATCTCGCTGAATGGCGTGGTCTATGCCGAATCCGTCCGCGTCGGCGGCGATCGCTTCGACGAAGCCATCGTCACCTATGTGCGCCGCAACTACGGCAGCCTGATCGGCGAATCCACCGCCGAGCGCATCAAGCAGGAAATCGGCACCGCCTACCCGGGCGGCGAGGTCCGCGAGATCGACGTCCGTGGCCGCAACCTGGCCGAAGGCGTACCGCGCAGCTTCACCCTCAATTCCAACGAGGTGCTCGAAGCCATGCAGGAATCCCTGGCGACCATCGTCCAGGCGGTCAAGAGCTGCCTGGAGCAGTCGCCGCCGGAGCTGGCCTCCGACATCGCCGAGCGCGGCCTGGTGCTGACCGGTGGTGGCGCCCTGCTGCGCGATCTGGACAAGCTGCTGTCGCTGGAAACCGGGCTGCCGGTGATCGTCGCCGAAGACCCGCTGACCTGCGTGGCCCGTGGCGGCGGCAAGGCGCTGGACATGATGGATCGCCACGCCATGGACCTGCTGTCCACCGAATAAGGCAGTTCCAGGCTACAGGCCCCGCTCCGGCTGCCTCTGGCGGCCGGAGCGCCGGGCGCGTTCTGCGAGGAACTCACCATCAAGCCGATTTTCAGCAAAAGCCCGGCGCTGGGTATTCGTCTGCTGATCCTGGCCGCCCTTTCGGTGGGTGTCATGGTCACCGACGCGCGCTTCGACTACCTGAAACCGGTACGCAGCGAACTGGCGCTGGTCCTCTCGCCCCTCTATGAGGTGGCGGGCTTTCCCCTGCGCGCCTGGGAAGGCGTCAGCGATCAGTTTTCCAGCCGCACCGAGCTGATGGCGGAAAACGAGCGACTCAAGGCCGAGCAGCTGCTGCTGCAGCGCCGTCTGCAGAAACTCGCCGCCCTCACCGAACAGAACGTGCGCCTGCGCGAACTGCTCAATTCCGCCGCCCTGGTGGACGACAAGGTGCTGGTCGGCGAGCTGATCGGCGTCGACCCCAATCCCTATACCCATCGCATCATCATCGACAAGGGCGCGAAGGACGGCGTCTTCGTCGGCCAGCCGGTGCTCGACGCCAGCGGCCTGATGGGGCAGGTGGTGGAGGTTATGCCCTATTCGGCGCGGGTGCTGCTGCTCACCGACGTGACCCACAGCATTCCGGTACAGGTCAATCGCAACGGCCTGCGCGCCATCGCCGTGGGCACCGGCAATCCCGAGCGCCTGGAACTGCGCTATGTGGCCGACACCGCCGACATCAAGGAAGGCGACCTGCTGGTGAGCTCCGGCCTGGGGCAGCGCTTCCCGGCCGGCTACCCGGTGGCGACCGTGTCCAAGGTGATCCACGACTCGGGGCAACCCTTCGCCGTGGTGCGCGCCATTCCCACCGCCAAGCTCAATCGCAGTCGCTACATGCTGCTGGTGTTCAGCGACACCCGCACGCCCGAACAGCGCGCCAATGACGCCGCCGAGGCCCAGGAAGCCGCCGATCGCCACGCGGCCCAGCGCCCGGCGGCCCCGGCGAATCCGCCGCCGGCCGGCGCCTCGGCCGCGCAGCCGGCGGCCGCCAATGCCACCCCGGCGCCCGCGGCCAACAGTGGCAGTCGCAGCGCGACTCCGGCCAAGCCACCGGCGGGGCAGGGCGCTGGTTCGGCTCATCCCGCCACGCCGACCAAGCCGCCCGCCAACGGCAGTGCGGCGCATCCGGCGACGCCGGCCAGGCCGGCGTCCCAGGGCGCGACTGCCACGCCCGCTCAGCCGGCGCCAGGCGCTACCCCGTCGCAGCGCCGGCTCCAGCAACCCGCGCCGGAACTGCCCGACGAGGGTGATCGTTGATGGCGCTGCGCATCGGCCACAACGGGTGGGTGATCTGGCTCACCCTGTTGGTCGGGTTGCTGCTGTCCGTGGTGCCCATGCCCGAGTTCATGGAGATCGGTCGGCCGCTGTGGCTGGCCATGCTGCTGACCTTCTGGACCCTGACCCTGCCGCATCGCGTCGGCCTGCTCACCGCCTGGGTGATGGGCATCGCCGAAGACGTGCTCTACGGCAGTCTGCTCGGCCAGACCGCCTTGGTGCTGAGCCTGGTGGTCTTTCTCGTGCGTTCCCTGGCGCAGCGGCTGCGGGCCTTTCCCATCTGGCAGCAGAGCTTCGTGCTGCTGGTGGTCTATGGCATCGCCCAGCTGCTGGCGCTGTGGCTCAACGCCCTGGCCGGTAGCCGGCCGCCGACCCTGGTGTTTCTCACGCCCTCGCTGGTCAGCGCGCTGCTCTGGCCGTGGATCTATCTGCTGCTCCGCGGGCTGCGCCTCAGATTCGGCGTCAACTAAGCTGGTTTCACCTGCGACAGGCTGGCATTCTCCCGTCATCCCCTGTCGTCTGGTTGTTGTCGATGCCCCAGCTCTACCTTGCCTCCGCTTCGCCCCGCCGCGCCGAACTGCTCGAACAGATCGGCGTGGGCTTCCAGAAGGTCGCCGCAACCGTGGACGAAACCCCGCATCCGGGGGAAGCCGCAGACGCTTATGTCGAGCGCCTGGCGCGAGCCAAGGCGGCCATGGGCTTGCAGGTGCTGGCCGGTGCCTCCAGTGGCTGCGTGCTGGGCGCCGACACCTGCGTGGTGCTCGATGACCGGCTGCTCGGCAAGCCCCGGGATCGCGCCGACGCCTTGGCCATGCTCGCGGCGCTCAGCGGACGCCGACATCGGGTGGTGACCGGCGTCGCCGTCGCCGATGGCGAGCGCTGCCTGAGTCGCGTGGTGTCGGCCGAGGTGGAATTCCGCCCCCTGGCGCCCGGCGAGGCCGAACGCTACTGGGACACCGGCGAGCCGGCCGACAAGGCCGGCAGCTACGCCATCCAGGGCGCCGGCGCGGTCTTCGTGCGCAGTCTGCACGGCAGCTACAGCGCCGTCGTAGGGCTGCCGCTATGCGAGACCGCGGAACTGCTGAGCGCTTTCGCCATCCCTTGTTGGCGGTCTGTCGGACGGCCGACCGCCCAGTCCTGAGGCGCCCGGCGCCTCGGCCTCCCTTCCGCCCTTCCACGTCGTCCAAGAGTCCTCCATGAGCGAAGAGATCCTCATCAACATCACTCCCATGGAGTCCCGTGTCGCCGTCGTGGAAAACGGTGTGCTGCAGGAGGTGCACGTCGAGCGCACCCTCAGGCGCGGCATCGTCGGCAACATCTATCGCGGGCGGGTGGTGCGGGTGCTGCCGGGCATGCAGGCGGCCTTCGTCGACATCGGCCTGGCCCGGGCGGCCTTCATCCATGCCGCCGAGATCTCCCAGCGCGAAGGCGCGGCGGTGGAGAGCATCAACGCCCTGGTGCGCGAGGGCCAGACCCTGGTGGTCCAGGTCACCAAGGACCCCATAGGCACCAAGGGCGCCCGCCTCACCACCCATCTGTCGATCCCCTCGCGCTACCTTGTCTATATGCCGCGTACCTCCCACGTCGGCATCTCGCTGAAGATCGAGGACGAAGCCGAGCGCGAACGGCTCAAGGCGATCATGGCGCGCTGCGTTGAGAGCGAGGGCATCGAGCACGAGGGCGGCTTCATCCTGCGTACCGCCGCCGAGGCGGCGCGCGAAGAAGACATCCTGGCCGACATCCGCTACCTACGGCGGCTCTGGCAGCAGATCTCCGGCAATCTCCAGGGGCCGACGCCGGTGCCCATCTACGAAGACCTGACCCTGGCCCTGCGCGCCTTGCGCGATCTGGTCGGGCCGCGCACCGAAAAGATCCGCGTCGACAGTCGCGAGAATTTCCAGCGCATCGGCCAGTTCGTCGAAGAGCTGATGCCCGAGGTGGCGGCGCGGCTGGAACACTATCCGGGGGAGCGGCCGATCTTCGACCTCTATGGTGTGGAGGACGAGATCCAGAAGGCCCTGGAGCGCAAGGTGCTGCTCAAGTCCGGGGGCTATCTGGTGATCGATCCCACCGAGGCGATGACCACCATCGACGTCAACACCGGCGCCTTCGTCGGCCATCGCAATCTGGAAGAGACCATCTTCAAGACCAATCTGGAGGCGGCCACCGCCATCGCCCGCCAGCTGCGGCTGCGCAATCTCGGCGGCATCATCATCATCGACTTCATCGACATGGAAGACGAAGAGCACCAGCGCCAGGTGATCCGCACCCTGGAAAAGCAGCTCGAACGCGACCATGCCAAGACCAACATCATCGGCATCACCGAACTGGGCCTGCTGCAGATGACCCGCAAGCGCACCCGCGAGAGCCTGTCCCAGGTGCTCTGCGAGCCCTGCGCCAATTGTCAGGGCCGCGGCATCCTGCGCACCGCGGAAACCATCTGCTACGAGATCTTCCGCGAGATCCTGCGCGAGGCGCGGGCCTACCAGGCCAATTCCTATCTGGTGCTGGCCAACCAGAAAGTGGTGGATCGACTGCTGGACGAGGAGTCGGGCAACGTCGCCGACCTCGAAGCCTTCATCGGCCGCACCGTCAAATTCCAGGTGGAGACCATGTATTCCCAGGAGCAGTACGATGTCGTGCTGCTCTAGGTCCGCGTCTTGATGGCCTTGCTCAAACGCGGCGCGCTGGGTCTGGCGCTGCTGGCGCTCGTTCTGGTGACGCTCTACCTGGGCCTGGGTCGGCTGCTCATGCCCTGGGTCGGCGAATACCGCAACGAGGTCGAGGCGCGGGCCGCGGCGGCGCTCGGCGAACCGGTGCGCCTGGGCCGGCTCGAAGGGCGCTGGGCCCGCTGGAATCCGGTGCTGATCCTGCGCGACCTGTCCCTGGGCCGCGGCGAAGGCACGGTGCAGCTGGATCATCTCCAGGTGGTGCCGGATGTCTTCGGCAGCCTCTGGCACCGCCAGCTGCGACTCAAGTCCATGCAGGTCGATGGCGTCCATCTGGTCCTGCAGGAAGACGCCCAGGGACACTGGCAGCTGCGCGGCCTGCCGCCCCGGGCGTCAGAGGCCAAGCCCTTCGATCCGGGGCCGCTGCTCGATGGCCTGGCGCGTCTGGGCCATGCCAGTCTGCTGGACAGCCAGCTCAGCCTGATTCCCCAGCAGGGTTCGCCGGTGACCCTGAGGTACGCCGAGGCCAGTCTGTCCCGGCAGCTCGGTGGCGCCCTGGAACTGGCGACCCGTTTCCGGCTGCCCGATGGCGGCACGGTCGCGGCGCACTTCACCGCCACGCCGCGTCCCGAGGACTGGCGCGCCAGCACCCTCGAAGGCTATCTCAGCCTGCCCGCCAGCGACTGGTCCCGCTGGGTGCCGGCGGCCCTGACCCGGCAGTGGCAACTGCGGCGTGCCCAGGCGGAAGGCGAGCTGTGGTTCGCCTGGGGCGAAGGGCGGCTGCAGCGTTCCCACCTGCGGCTGAAGGCGGATGACCTGACGCTCGCCTATGCCGATCATCCTCCGGTGCGCCTGCAGGCCCTGACCCTGGACGCCGACCAGCAGGCCGGCGACGCCAGCCAGTACCAGGGGTCCCTGGCGCTCAAAGCCCAGCTCGATGGCAAGCCGCTGGAGGCCCGCTATGGCCTGGGCTATGACAGCGCCGCCCAGCACCTGCAGGTGCGCGGCGACCAACTGGATCTCAGGCAGGCTGCCCGGCTGGCGCGGGATCTGGCGCCCCTGCCGGCGCCGGTCGCCCAGGCGCTCCAGGCCCTGGCGCCCCATGGCCAGTTGCGCAATCTCAACGCCGACTTCTATCCGCAGAAGCCGTTGCGCGAGCGCCTTTCCTATGCGGCCAACCTGGAGCGGGTGGGCTTTGCCGCCTACCACGGCGCGCCGGCCGCCGAGGGCGTCACCGGCAGCCTGAGCGGCAGCCTGGGCGGCGGCGAGCTGCGCCTGGACACCACCGATTTCATGCTGCACCTGAGCGATCTCTTTCCCGAACCCTGGCGCTATCGCACCGCCAAGGCACGGCTGACCTGGAGTCTCGACGACCAGCGCTTCACCCTGGGCAGTGCGCTGATGCAGGTCACCGGGCCGGAAGGCGCCGCCAGTGGCGACATGCATATCCAGCTTGGCCTGCATCCGGAGGTGGACAGCTACATGGACCTGCGCGTCGGCCTCAAGGACGGCGACGCCAGCTACACCCGCAAGTACCTGCCGACCAAGCTGCCGGCCACGGACTTCAGCCCGGAGCTGGCCCAGTGGCTGACCACCGCCATCGTCGGCGGCCGCATCGACGAGGGGATCTACCAGTACCAAGGCTCGCTGCGCCACGGCTCGCCGGCGCATTCGCGCACCATGAGCCTATTCTTCCGGGTGCACGACGCCCAACTGGCCTATCAGCCCGGCTGGCCCGCCCTGCGCGAGGCCCGCGGCGATGTCTTCATCGAAAGCGACGGGGTCAAGGTGCAGGTTCCCGAAGGACGCATCCTCGACACCCGGGTCCGGGACGTCGAGGCGCGCATCCCGCTGCTGCACGATGGCAGCGCGCCGCACCTGCGGCTCAGCGCGCGACTCGACAGCAGCGTGCACGATGGCTTGAAGATCCTCCAGGAAACGCCGTTGCCGACCGCCAAGGTGTTCGCCGGCTGGAAGGGCGAGGGTGCGCTCGCCAACAGCAGCCTAAATCTGGATATTCCCCTGGCCAAGGGACAGCCACCGGTGGTGGTGGTCGAGCTGACACCGGACAAGGCGCGTCTGGATCTGGCCGATCCCCAGCTGACCCTCACGGACCTGCGCGGCAGCTTTCGCTACGACACCCGCAGCGGCCTCAGCGCCCCCGACATCCAGGCGCGGGTCTTCGACCAGCCCATCCGCGGCCAGGCGCTGGCCGAAGGCAAACCCGACGATCCCCGCACGCGGCTGGTGGTGGATGGCCGCGTCGACGTCGACCAGCTGGCACGCTGGCTGGGCAGCGAAGGCCGACCCATCCCGGCGCGCGGCCTGCTCGGCTATCGCCTCGGTCTGATCCTGGCCGAGCACAGCGAGCTGGCGGTCACCTCGGATCTGCGCGGAGTGACCGTCGACCTGCCGGCACCCTTCGGCAAGAAGGCCGACGAGTCGCGCGAAGGCTTCTTCAGCCTGACGCTCAACGACGGCGAGCGGCGGGTGGAGGCGACCTACAAGGGCCTCGCGGATGCCGTGCTGATGCTCGACCCCAAGGCCATCACCAAGGGCCGCGGCGAGATCGTGCTGGGCGGCGGCACCGCCAATCTGCCCACGGCCGCCGGCTACGACCTGCGCGGCCAACTGGCGGAATTCGATCTGGCGGCCTGGCAGGACGTCTATCAGCGCTATGGCAAGACCAGTGGCGGTGGCAGTGGTGGCGCAGGGCAGGGCGGTGGCAACACCCTGGACATCTCCAGCCTCGGGCGGGGCGATCTCAGCTTCGGGCGCTTCCTGGCGTTCGGTCAGCAGATCGACAACCTGCGCCTCACCTATGAACCCCAGGGCAATGCCTGGCAACTCGGCCTGGCCAGTCAGACCATTGCCGGCCAGGTGCGCATCCCGCGCCAGACCGGCCAGCCGATCGACATCAACCTGCAGCACCTGCGCATTCCCCAGACGCCGGCGGATCCCTCGGTGGAAAGCGCTGCGCCGCGTCCCGATCCCCTGGCCGACGTCGATCCACGTGCCCTGCCGGCGCTGAATCTGGCCATCGATCGTCTGGAGCTGGGCGGCCGGCTAGTCGGCGCCCAGCGCCTGCAGCTCAGGCCCTCGCCGTCAGGCGCCAATTTCAACGCCCTGGATCTCGACCTGCGCGGCCTCAAGGTGCAGGGCGCCCTGCGCTGGGAAGGGGCGCCGGGGGCTACCCACAGCTACTACCAGGGGCGCCTGGCGGGCGGCAACATCGCCGATATCCTGCTGGGCTGGAATTTCGCCTCCAGCGTCACCAGTCGCGATTTCCGCCTGGATGCCCGGGTCGACTGGCCCGGCTCGCCGGCCTATGTCGCCCTGGCCCGCCTCAATGGCAGCCTCGATGCCCGCTTCAACGACGGCCAGCTGCGCCAGGTGGAGGGCACGGCCTCGGCGCTGCGCATCTTCGGCTTGCTCAACTTCGAATCCATCCGCCGCCGCCTGCGACTGGATTTCTCCGATCTGTTCGGCAAGGGCCTGAGCTACGACAGCATCACCGGCGTGCTCGATGCCCAGCAGGGCGCCTTCCGCACCCGCAAGCCCATCAGCCTCAGCGGCCCGGGGGCCGAGATGAGTCTGATGGGCCTGCTGGACATGGCCAGCAACCGCGTCGACGCCAATCTCAAGGTCGGCTTGCCGGTCAGCAACTCCCTGCCGCTGGCCGCGCTGATCGCCGGGGCCCCGGCCATCGGGGGCGCGCTGTTTATCGTCGATCGGCTGATCGGTGATCGCATCACCCGCATGGCCAGCATCAACTATCACATCGAAGGCCCCTGGCAGAATCCGACCATGACCACGGGCAAGCGCGATTGAGCATTGCCCTGCGACCGCCCCGCTGCTTAGGATGGGCGCTCCCTTCTGGAGTGCCTGCATGTCCATAGCCATCCTGCAGATGGTCAGCGGCCCCGCGGTGGCGGCCAATCTGCGCGCCGCCGAGCGCCTGCTCGAACGCGCTGCCGGGGCGGGCGCGCGCCTGGCGGTGCTGCCGGAAAACTTCGTCGCCATCGGCCATCCGGCGCCCGCCGAGCTGGCGCGGGCCGAAGCGCTCGGTCAGGGCGAGATCCTGCCCTGGCTGTCCAGCCGGGCGCGCGAGCTGGGGCTCTGGCTGCTGGCCGGGACCCTGCCGCTGCTGCCCGACGGCGCCACCGAGGGCAAGCCCTGCGCCTGTTCGCTGCTGTATGACGACCAGGGCCGCCGCGTCGCCCGCTACGACAAGCTGCACCTCTTCGATGCCGACGTCAGCGACAGCCAGGGCAGCTATCGCGAATCCGACCACTATGCCGCTGGCGAGACCCTCACGGTGGTGGACACCCCGGTCGGCCGGCTGGGCCTGAGCGTCTGCTACGACCTGCGCTTTCCCGAACTCTACGGCGCCCTGCGCGCCGCCGGGGCGGAGCTGATCAGTGCGCCCTCGGCCTTTACCGTGCCCACCGGCCAGGCCCACTGGGAGCTGCTGCTGCGCGCCCGGGCGGTGGAGACACAGAGTTATCTGCTGGGCGCCGCCCAGGGCGGGGTCCATGCCAATGGCCGCAGCACCTGGGGGCACGCCATGGCGGTGGATCCCTGGGGCGAGGTGCTCGCCGTCCAGGCCAGTGGCGAGGCGGTGCTGCTCATCGAGCGCGATGCCGAGCGCCAGGCGGCGTTGCGTCAGCGGATGCCGGTGACCCGGCACCGCCGCTTCCTGCCGGCGCGCCTGGCCGAACGGCAATGATCGCCATTGGTCTTTTGCATCAGGGCACCGAGACTTCCGCGAGTAGGCTAGAGGCCAGGTCGCGACCCTTTCATCGTTCCGACGTCCATTGTGGCGTCGTCTGGAGTTTCCATGAGTGATTACCTGAATAGCGTCGGCTCGGCCCTGCTGGGTCCCGGCGGACTCGCGGTGGACGATCTGCAACCCGTGCTGCAGCGGCTGGCCGGTCCCGGCATCGACGCCGCCGACCTGTATTTCCAGAGCATCGTCTCCGAGTCCTGGCTGCTGGAAGACGGTATCGTCAAGGAAGGCGGCTTCCACCTCGACCAGGGCGTCGGCGTGCGGGCGCTGTCCGGCGAGAAGACCGGCTTCGCCTACAGCAACGCCATCACCGGCGAGGCCCTGGATCTGGCGGCCCAGGCCGCGCGGTCCATTTCCCGCAGCGGCGCCGAGGGCCAGGTCCAGGCGTTTCGCGCGGTGGAGCCGGCGCAGCGCCTCTATGGCCAGGACAATCCGCTGGACGTGCTGGATCGCGCCACCAAGGTCGCCTTCCTGAAGCAGCTGGACGAGGCGACCCGCGCCCTGGATCCGCGCATCCAGCAGGTCACCATCAGCCTGGCCGGGGTCTGGGAGCGCACCCTGGTGGCCGCGGTCGACGGCACCCTGGCAGCCGATGTGCGCCCGCTGGTGCGCCTGGGCGTCAGCGTCATCGTCGAGCAGAACGGCCGCCGCGAGCGCGGCAACAGCGGCGGCGGCGGTCGCTGCGACTATCGCTATTTTCAGCGTGATGACCGTGCCCTGGGCTACGCCCGCGAGGCGGTGCGCCAGGCGCTGGTCAACCTCGAAGCCACCGCAGCCCCGGCGGGCACCCTGCCGGTGGTGCTGGGCGCCGGCTGGTCCGGCGTGCTGCTGCACGAGGCGGTCGGCCATGGCCTGGAAGGCGATTTCAACCGCAAGGGCAGCTCCAACTACAGCGGCCAGCTCGGTCGCCAGGTGGCGTCCTCGCTGTGCACCATCGTCGACGACGGCACCCTGCCGGATCGCCGCGGCTCCCTGTCCATCGACGACGAGGGCACGCCCAGCGGCTACAACGTGCTGATCGAGAACGGCATCCTCAAGGGCTACATGCAGGACAAGCTCAATGCCCGGCTGATGGGCGTGGCGCCCACCGGCAATGGCCGCCGTGAATCCTATGCCCATCTGCCGATGCCACGCATGACCAACACCTACATGCTGGCCGGCCAGAGCGATCCGGCCGAGATCATCGCCTCGGTGGAGAAGGGCATCTATTGCGCCAGCCTGGGCGGCGGTCAGGTGGACATCACCAGCGGCAAGTTCGTCTTCACCACCAACGAGGCCTACCTCATCGAGAACGGCAAGCTCGGACGCCCGGTGAAGGGCGCCACCCTGATCGGCAACGGCCCCGAGGTCATGAACCGGGTGTCCATGGTCGGCAACGACCTGGCGCTGGATGCGGGGGTAGGGACCTGTGGCAAGGACGGCCAGTCACTGCCGGTGGGTGTGGGGCAGCCGACGCTGAAGATCGATGCCATCACCGTGGGCGGCACTGGCGCCTGATGCGGGCACCGGCCGTGGCCATCGCGGACGGAAACCTAGCGCAGACCGCGCTGGGTTTCGTCGAGGGTGCGGATGTACTTGAAGACCTTGCGCGCCGCCGCCGGCGGCTTGTTGTGCGCCGCTTCGTGCTGGGCATGCCGCACCAGGCCGCGCAGGTGCTGGCGGTCGGTCTCCGGGTAAAGCGCCACGAAGGCCTCCAGCGCCTGGTCGCCTTCGGCGATCAGCCGGTCGCGCCAGCGCTCCAGGGCGTGAAAGCGCTCGTTGTACTGCCGCGTCGAGGTGTCCATCTGGTCGACCAGCACCAGAATGGCTTCCAGGTCCTGGTCGCGCATCAGCTTGCCCAGGTACTGGACATGCCTTTTGCGCGCGATGTGCGTCTTGTGCTTGGGCGCCTCGGCCAGGGCCTTGCGCAGCGGATCGGTCAGCGGCAGGCGGTCCAGCTGCTCGGCCGGCAGCCCGGCCAGGCGTTCGCCCAGATCCTGCAGCGCATGCAGCTCGCGCTTGACCTGTGTCTTGCTCTTTTCGCCCAGCGGCGCGTCGTCGTCGTAAGAATCAACCATGAACTATGGGGTCCAGCTAAGAATGGGCGCCATCATAACGAGTTGCCGCACGGTTGTCCGGCCTGGCCGGCGCCGTCCGTAAGGAGAACGTCATGAATCGCAACGCCGCCGTGGGTCCCGCTGCGCTCCCCGAATTGCGCGAACAGGTCGAGGCCATCCTGGCCGAGGCCCGGCGCCAGGGCGCCAGTGCCGGTGAAGTGGCCGTCTCGGTCGACCAGGGCCTGTCCACCTCGGTCCGCAAGGGCGAGGTGGAAACCGTCGAATTCAATCGCGACCAGGGCTTCGGTATCACCCTCTATGCCGGGCAGCGCAAGGGCTCGGCCAGCACCTCCGCCACCGGTCCCGAGGCGATCCGCGAAACCGTGGCCGCGGCCCTGGCCATCGCCAAGCACACCTCCGAGGATCCCTGCGCGGGTCTGGCCGACGCCGAACTGATGGCGCGCGGCGAACTGCCCGATCTCGACCTTTATCATCCCTGGGACATCACCCCCGAGCAGGCCATCGAGCAGGCGCTGGCCTGCGAAGCCGCGGCCTACGCCGCCGACAGCCGCATCGGCAATGCCGACGGCACCACCCTCAATACCCACCAGAGCTGCCGGGTGTACGGCAACAGCCACGGCTTCGTCGGCGGCTATGCCAGCACCCGGCACAGCCTGAGCTGCGTGATGATCGCCGGCAGCGGCGAGGCCATGCAGCGCGACTACTACTACGACGTCAATCGGATCGGTCACGAGCTGATGAGCGCCGAGCAGATCGGTCGCCGCGCCGCCGAGCGCGCCGTGAGTCGCCTGGGGGCCAGGCCGGTGCCCACCGCCAAGGTCCCGGTGCTGTTTTCGCCGGAAATGGCCGCCGGCCTGTTCGGTACCTTTCTCGCCGCCATTTCCGGCGGCAACCTCTATCGCAAGTCGTCCTTCCTCGAAGGCGCCCTGGGCCAGCAGGTGTTTCCCGACTGGCTGACCCTGGACGAGCGGCCGCACCTGCCACGCGCCTTGGGCAGCGCCGCCTTCGACGGCGAAGGCCTGGCCACCTACGCCAAGCCCTTCGTCGAGAACGGCCAACTGGTGTCCTATGTGCTCGGCAGCTATTCCGCTCGCAAGCTGGGCCTGCAAAGCACCGCCAATGCCGGCGGCGTGCACAACCTGCACGTCAGCCATGGCACGGCCGACCAGGCCGAGCTGATCCGGCAGATGGGCACGGGCTTTTTGGTCACGGAAATGATGGGGCAGGGCACCAATCTGGTCACCGGTGACTATTCCCGGGGCGCCGGCGGCTTCTGGATCGAGAATGGCGAGATCCAGTTTCCGGTCCAGGAGGTCACCATCGCCGGGCGGCTGGGCGACATGTTCCGCCAGATCCTGGCGGTGGGCAGCGACGTGGAACGCCGCGGCAGTCTGCGCACCGGTTCGGTCCTGATCGATGGCATGACCCTGGCGGGCAGCTAGAAGGGCGGTGGAAGCCGTTGCGATGAGGAAAATCCTGTCGAACGGGAGACAGCCCACCCCGTTACTCGTTAGTATCCTAGCAATGCACTAGGACATAGCCGTGCGGTCGAATCCGCTGACCGGACGGCCAAGGCTTCAGACGGTGCGCCGTGGCGCACCAGCCGTACACCCCATCGCCCAAGGGCGGTGGGTCCATACCAAAGCCACCATGGAGACAATCCGCATGCCGCATACTCTGCCTCAGCTGCCCTACGCCTACGACGCGCTGGAACCGCACGTCGATGCCCAGACCATGGAAATCCACCATACCAAGCACCACCAGACCTACATCAACAACCTGAACGCGGCGCTGGAAGGCACCGAGTTCGCCAACCTGTCCGCCGAAGACGTGGTTCGCCAGCTGGACAAGCTGCCCCAGGACAAGCGCGGCGCCGTGCAGAACAACGGTGGCGGCCATGCCAACCACAGCCTGTTCTGGACCGTGATGGCCCCCAATGCCGGCGGCAAGCCCGAAGGCGCCCTGGCCGAAGCCATCGAGTCCCAGCTGGGCGGCTTCGACGCCTTCAAGGAAGCCTTCACCAAGGCTGCCCTGACCCGCTTCGGCAGCGGCTGGGCCTGGCTGAGCGTCACCCCCGAGAAGAAGCTGGTGGTTGAGAGCACCGGAAACCAGGACAGCCCGCTGATGACCGGCAACACCCCGATCCTCGGCCTGGACGTCTGGGAGCACGCCTACTACCTGCGCTACCAGAACCGTCGTCCCGAGTACATCGGTGCCTTCTTCAACGTCATCAACTGGCCGGAAGTGTCCCGTCGCTACGAAGCGGCGCTCAACGCCTGAGTCGACGCCCAATGAAAAAGCCGCCCTCGGGCGGCTTTTTTTATCGGAGCTGCGACTGGCGCAGAGGGCCTGTCACTCGCCCTCGTCGAAGTAGTTGTTGATCAGCTCGACCAGGGCGCGCATGGCCTCGTCGCTCTGCTCACCCTCGGTTTCCAGCTGCAGGACCGTGCCCTTGCCGGCGGCCAGCATCATGACCGCCATGATGCTCTTGCCATCGACCGGCGATTCGCCACTGCGGCCGACGCGGACGCTGGCGGGATAGCGGCCGGCCACGCCGACGAATTTGGCCGCCGCACGGGCGTGCAGGCCCAGCTTGTTGATGATGGTGATCTGTTGGGCAGGCATTGAGTCTGTCCTTGTCGAAACAAAACGGGCGTCAGAGATCGCGGTGACGGATCTGGACGTTCTTGAGCAGGTTCTTGAGTTCGCGACCCAGGCGATCGGCCAGATAGACCGAGCGGTGATGACCACCGGTACAGCCAATGGCCACGGTCACATAGGACCTGTTGTTGGCGGCAAAACGCGGTAACCACTTCACCAGGTAATCGCGGATGTCATTGTACAGGGTCTCTACCTCGGGCTGTTGCTCGAGATAGTCCCGCACCGGGGCATCCAGTCCGGAAAAGTCGCGCAGGTCCGGTTTCCAGTAGGGATTGGGCAGAAAGCGCACGTCGAACACCATGTCCGCGTCCACCGGCAGGCCCCGCTTGAAGCCGAAGGATTCCACCAGATAGGCGGTGCCGGGCTCTGGGGCGTTCAGCAGGCGCAACTTGAGGATGTCGCGCAGCTGATAGAGATTCAGGTGAGTGGTGTCGATCTTCAGGTCGGAGAGGTCGGCGATGGGCGACAGCAGCACCTGCTCGTCGTGAATGGCCTCGGCCAGGGATCTTTCCTGGTTGGACAGCGGATGCCGGCGACGCGTCTCGGAAAAGCGCTTGAGCAGCGTCTGGTCATCGGCGTCCAGGTAGAGGATGTCGCAGCGGATGTTGCGGCTGCGCACCTGTTCGAGCAATTCGGGAAAGCGTTGCAACTGGCTGGGCAGGTTGCGTGCATCGATGGACAGGGCGACCTTGGGCTGGGGCCGCTCCATGTCGGTCAGGGCATGCTGGGCCAGATCGGGCAGCAGACTGGCCGGCAGGTTGTCGATGCAATAGAAGCCATTGTCCTCAAGCACGTTGAGCGCCGTACTCTTGCCCGACCCGGAACGTCCGCTCACGATGATGAGGTGCATGTCAGTGTCCGCTCTGGGCCTCGACGACGATCTGATAGAGCGCCTGGCTATCCTTGGCCTTGCGCAGCCGCTCGCGGATGTCGGCGCGATCCAGGATGCCGGCGATCTGGCGCAGCAGGGTGAGGTGCTGTTCGGTGGCGGCTTCCGGGACCAGCAGGACGAACACCAGGTCTACCGGCGCGCCGTCGAGGGAATCGAAGTCCACTGGTTGCTGCAGGTGGAAGAGCACGCACAGCGGTTGCTGCAGACCCGCCAGGCGGCAGTGGGGAATGGCGATGCCATTGCCGAAACCAGTGGAGCCCAAACGCTCGCGCGCCATCAGGCATTCGTGGATGTGCGCGGCGTCGTGGCCGGGCAGTTCCTGCGCGGCCAGCTCGGCGATGCGTTCCAGTACAGCGGCTTTGCTGCCGCCCGGCGCACCCGTCTGGGTGCGGCCGGGGGTCAGGATGTTTTCGAGTCTGATCATAAAGCGGCGATCGAAACCTCAGCGGACGCCGACGCCCTGCTGGCGTTCGATCGATTTTTCCTTGTGTTTAATCAGTTGGCGGTCGAGCTTGTCGGCCAGGAGATCGATGGCGGCATACATGTCGTCGTGCTCGGCATTGGCGACCACTGCGGCGCCGGCGACGTGCAGAGTGGCTTCGGCTTTCTGCTTGAGCTTGTCCACTTCCAGGATCACCTGGACGTTGGTAATACGGTCGAAGTGCCGTTCGAGGCGGGCGAGTTTCTCGCCGATGTAGTCACGCAGGGCTTCTGTCACTTCAAGCTGATGGCCACTGATGTTGACTTGCATACCGCTTCTCCTTATTGCCGGGCTACGATCGGCGAAGCTGCTCGCCGACATGACAAGGGTCGATCGAGGCACGGTCACATCAGGACGCGTCAGATGAGACGCTTGCGTTCGCTGGACGGAGCGATACCCAGGGATTCCCGATACTTAGCCACCGTGCGACGAGCGACTTGTATACCTTGCGATTCCAGTAAACCAGCGATCTTGCTGTCACTCAACGGCTTTTTCGCGTTTTCCGCCGCCACCAATTTCTTGATGATCGCGCGGATCGCGGTGGAGGAACATTCGCCCCCCTCGGCGGTGCTGACGTGGCTGGAGAAGAAGTACTTGAGTTCGTAGATGCCACGCGGGGTGTGCATGAACTTCTGGGTGGTCACCCGGGAGATGGTCGACTCGTGCATGCCCACCGCCTCGGCGATGTCGTGCAGGACCAGCGGCTTCATGGCCTCTTCACCGTATTCGAGAAAGCCCCGCTGATGCTCGACGATCTGGGTCGCCACCTTCATCAGGGTCTCGTTGCGACTCTGCAGGCTCTTGATGAACCAGCGCGCTTCCTGCAGCTGGTTGCGCATGTAGGTGTTGTCGGCGCTGCTATCGGCGCGCTTGACGAAGCCGGCGTACTGGGGATTGACCCGTAGGCGCGGCACGGCTTCCTGGTTGAGCTCCACCAGCCAGCGCTCGTTGTGCTTGCGCACGATGACGTCCGGCACCACGTATTCGGCCTCGCCGGACTCGATCTGCGAGCCGGGGCGCGGGTGCAGGGTCTGGATCAGTTCGATGACGGGCTTGAGTTCGTCTTCCTTGATCTTCATGCGGCGCATCAGCTGCGCATAGTCGCGACTGCCGAGCAGATCCAGGTAGTCGCCCACCAGGCGCTTGGCCTCGCCGAGCAGGGGGAGGTTAGCCGGCAGCTGGGCCAGCTGGATCAGCAGGCACTCGCGCAGATTGCGCGCGGCGACGCCGGCCGGCTCGAATTGCTGGACGCGTCGGAGCACCACCTCGACTTCGTCGAGATCGACTTCCAACTCGGGATCGAGAGAGGCATGGATGTCTTCCAGGCTTTCCTGCAGATAGCCATCGGTGTCGATGCCGTCGATGATCGCCAGGGCGATCAGGCGGTCGAGATCCGACATGGGCGCCAAGTTGAGCTGCCAGAGCAGGTGGGTCTGCAGGCTTTCGCCCGCCGAGGTGCGGGTGGTGAAGTCCCACTCGTCGTCGTCGTTGCTGGGCAGGCTGCTGGCGCTGGTCTGGTAGATGTCTTCCCAGGCGGTGTCCACCGGCAGCTCACTGTCGCTGGGGATGCGTTCGCTCCACTCGGACTCGTCGGCCATCTCGTTGGTGGCGACCGAGGTTTCCTTGAAGTTGATTTCGGTACCGCCGGGATTCGCCAGCTCGTCGCCTTCGCCCGAGGCGTCGCTCTGGTCGAAGTCTTCACCTTCTTCCTGGCGTTCCAGCATCGGATTGGATTCCAGGGCTTCCTGGATCTCCTGCTGCAGGTCGAGCGTCGAGAGCTGGAGCAGACGTATGGCTTGTTGCAGCTGCGGCGTCATCGTCAGCTGCTGGCCCATCTTGAGGACTAGCGATGGTTTCATGGCTGCGGAAATACACCTTGTCTACCGACGCGAACAGCGCCACCGAACCTCGCGAACCCTGCGAGCGTTAGCAAATTATATGCCTTGTTTCCCCGGGTTTGCCTAGAGGCGGAATTCGTGGCCCAGATAGACTTCCTTCACCAGCTCGTTGGCGAGGACTTCCTCGGCGGTACCCTCGGCGATGAGCTGGCCATCGTTGACGATATAGGCCGTCTCGCAGATGGTCAGGGTTTCCCGGACATTGTGGTCGGTGATGAGGACACCTATGCCCTTGGCCTTGAGGTGACGAATGATCTGCTTGATGTCGCCCACGGAGATGGGGTCCACGCCGGCGAAGGGTTCGTCCAGCAGGATGAACTTGGGCGCGGTGGCCAGGGCGCGAGCGATCTCGACACGGCGCCGCTCGCCACCCGACAGGCTCATGCCGCGGTTGTCGCGGATGTGGGTGATGTGGAATTCCTGCAGCAGGCTCTCCAGTTCGCGTAGGCGGCCGGCCTTGTCCAGGTCCTTGCGGGTTTCCAGGATGCCGAGGATGTTGTCGGCCACGGTCAGCTTGCGAAAGATCGAGGCTTCCTGGGGCAGGTAGCCGATCCCGGCACGGGCACGGCCATGCATGGGCAGGGTGGTGACGTCCTGGTCGTCGATCAGCACGCGACCCTGATCGGCCTTGACCAGGCCGACGATCATGTAGAAGCAGGTGGTCTTGCCGGCGCCGTTTGGACCGAGCAGGCCGACGATCTGCCCGCTGTCGATGCTGACGCTGACGTCGCGAACGACCTGACGACCTTTGTAGCTCTTGGCCAGATGCTGGGCTTTGAGCGTAACCGTCATTGTCCCTGCCCCGACTGCTGCTGATCCTTGGGCTGGATGACCATGTCGATCCGCGGCCGCGGCGTGGTGACCTTGCTGCCGTTGGCACGCCCGGCGTTGACGATCTGGCGCTGGGTGTCGTAGACGATCTTCTCGCCTTCGAAGGTGTTGCCCTGTTGGACCACCTTGGCCTGATCGATCAGGATGATGCGATTTTCCTGGGCGAAATACTGGATCGTCAGACCATAGGCCTTGACGATGTCCTTGTCCGCCGAGGGCTTCTGCTCGTAGTAGGCCGGTTTGCCCACTGCGGTGGCGACCTTGATGTTGCCCTGGTTGTCCTGGGTCAGGGTCACCGTGTTGCCGGTGATCTTCATGCTGCCCTGGGTGATGACCACGTCTCCGCGGTACACGGCCACGCCCTGCTTGTCATCGAGCTCGGCGCTATCGGCCTGCACGCGGATCGGCTGGGTGCGATCGGTCGGCAGGGCCCAAGCCGCGGCACTGCCAAAGGTGGCGCCGAGGGTGAACAGGAAGGGGAGGGTTTTAACGAACCTCATGCTGGCCTCTTACGTTGGACAGCAGGAGCATTCTGCCGTCTTCTAGATACGCTTTCATGCCATTGGCCGTGGTCACCCCATTGGCGGCCTCGATTCTAACGGCTTGCTCGGTTTGCGCATATTGTTTGTCAGGAAAGACGGTCATGCGGGTGGTGGTCAACACCACCGGGCGGCCTTTCTCATCGGTACGCTCGACGCGCACGTCATCGATCAGCTCCGCCTGACTGCCACCGGGGGCGACCTCGGCGCGGGCACTGCGAATGTGCCAGGGATAGTCGGTACCGCGAAAGGCCAGCATGTCGGGGCGGGTCACCAGGGTGACGTCGGTCGCCTTGACGTGTTCGCTGCGCTCGGCCTTGAGTTCGTACTGGATCTTGCCGTCCAGGCGATACTGAATCGTCCGGGTATTGAGGGCATAGCCGTCGATGGCGCTGTCTTGCGGGGTCGACGAGGCCGGGGCATCGACGAAGCGCTGCGGCAGGATGTTCCAGTAGCCGATCGCGATGAGCGCGGCGGCGATCAGGACCAACAGCACGGGGCGGCGCAAGCTGCGAAACATGAGGGTACCTGTGGTGGGCCGCACCAGGGGGCGGCGGGTTGAACACGAGATGTCGGCGCATTTAGTCGAGCAGTATAACCCGGCCTACAGCACCCCGGCGCGTAGCAGGTCACCCATGTTGAGGGCGCCGATCGGGCGGCGCTCGTCATCGATAACCACCAGGGCGTTGATCTTGTGCTCCTCCATGATCTTCAGCGCCTCGGCGGCGAGCATCTGCGCCCTGGCGGTTCGACCGCCGCGGGTCATCACGGTTGCGATCGCCGTGGTGCGCACGTCGATGCCGCGATCCAGGGCGCGACGCAGGTCGCCGTCGGTGAAGATGCCGGCGAGACGGCCATCGGCGGCCAGCACGCTGGTCATGCCCAGGCCCTTGCGCGACATCTCCAGCAGGGCGTCGGACACCAGGGTGTCCTCGCCGACCTGCGGCAGATCGGCGCCGGCATGCATGACGTTCTCCACCTTGAGCAGCAGGCGCCGGCCGAGGGCGCCACCCGGATGGGAAAAGGCGAAATCCTCGGCGGTGAAGCCGCGCGCCTCGAGCAGCGCGATGGCCAGGGCATCGCCCAGTACCAGGGCGACGGTGGTGGAGGAAGTGGGCGCCAGATTGAGCGGGCAGGCCTCGGTGGCGACACTGGTGTCCAGATTGACGTCCGCGGCCTTGGCTAGGGGCGAGGCGGGATTGCCGGCAAAGCTGATCAGCGGGACGCCCAGGCGCTTGATCAGCGGCAGCAGGGTCAGGATCTCGCTGGAGGTGCCCGATTGGGAGATGGCGATGATGACGTCATCGCGGGTGATCATGCCCATGTCGCCATGGCTGGCTTCCGCCGGGTGCACGAAGAAGGCCGGGCTGCCGGTGCTGGCCAGGGTCGCGGCAATCTTGTTGCCGACATGCCCGGATTTGCCCATGCCCAGGACCACGATGCGCCCGCGGCAGGCCAGCAGCCGGCGACAGGCGGCGGCGAAGCTGTCGTCGATGCGTTCGCCCAGGGCGGCCACTGCCGCTCGCTCTACATCTATGGTGCGCTTGGCGGAGGCGATGAAATCTATTGAGTCGGACATGGGTCAGAAGGCAGGTGACGGGACAATCGGAAATTATATGCGCAAAGCCGCGACACTCAGCAACGTCGCCCGTGGCTCAGGAGTCTCATCGGCAACGAATGCTATAGTGCCGCCCTTTTGCCGGGGCCGCCGAGCGCGAGTGTCGCGTGCCCTGAAGCGGCGGAGCGGCGTCTCCCTGCACAGAGTTGAACCTTAGGAGTCCTGATGACCGTCGATAGCCCGTACGCCGTGGAGCTGAAGGGCGTTTCCTTCAAGCGCGGCACGCGTCTGATCTACGACCGGGTCGATATCCGCATCCCGCGGGGCAAGGTCACCGGGATCATGGGACCGTCCGGCAGTGGCAAGACTACCCTGTTGCGCCTCATCGCCGCCCAGTTGCGGCCAAGCAATGGCGAGATCTGGGTCAACGGTGCCAACCTGCCGCAGCTGTCCCGCGGCGAGCTGTTCGAGATGCGCCGGCAGATGGGCGTGCTGTTCCAGAGCGGCGCGCTGTTCACCGATCTCGATGTCTTCGAGAACGTGGCCTTTCCCTTGCGCGTGCACACCAAGCTGCCCGAGGAGATGATCCGCGACATCGTCCTGCTCAAGCTGCAGGCGGTGGGACTGCGCGGCGCCATCGAACTGATGCCGGACGAACTGTCGGGTGGCATGAAGCGCCGGGTCGCCCTGGCGCGGGCCATCGCCCTGGATCCGCAGATCCTCATGTACGACGAGCCCTTCGTCGGCCAGGACCCCATCGCCATGGGCGTGCTGGTGCGCCTCATCCGTCTGCTCAACCAGGCGCTGGGACTGACCAGCATCGTGGTTTCCCACGACCTGGCCGAGACCGCCAGCATCGCCGACTACCTCTATGTGGTGGGCGATACCAAGGTGCTGGGGCAGGGCACGCCGAAGGAATTGCGCGAATCGCCGGATCCGCGGGTTCGCCAGTTCATGCAGGGCATCCCCGATGGCCCGGTACCCTTCCACTTCGCCGCGCCGGATCTGCGCGATGCCTTGCTGGGGAAACACTGATGCGTAAGGTCTCCGCCGTGGAGCGGATTCGTCGACTGGGCCGCGCCGGGCTGGATGTCGTGGCGGCCATCGGCCGCTCGGTCATCGTCCTGCTACTGGCGGTGTTCGGTCGCGGTGGCGTAGGCAGCGGTCTGCAGCTGCTGGGCAAGCAACTCTATTCGGTAGGGGTGATGTCGCTGCCGATCATCGTGGTGTCGGGCTTCTTCATCGGCATGGTGATCGCCCTGCAGGGCTACAACATCCTGGTCAAGTACGGCTCCGAGCAGGCGGTGGGGCAGATGGTCGCCCTGACCCTGCTGCGTGAACTCGGCCCGGTGGTGACGGCCCTGCTGTTCGCCGGCCGAGCAGGCTCCGCCCTGACCGCCGAGATCGGCAACATGAAATCCACTGAGCAACTGTCCAGTCTGGAAATGATCGGTGTGGACCCGCTCAAGTACATCGTCGCGCCGCGTTTCTGGGCCGGCTTCATTTCCATGCCGCTGCTGGCCGCCATGTTCAACGTGGTGGGTATCTGGGGCGCGGCCATGGTCGCCATCGACTGGCTCGGCGTCTATGACGGCTCCTTCTGGGCCACCATGCAGAACAGCGTGATGCTCAGCGACGTGCTCAACGGCGTGATCAAGAGCCTGGTGTTCGCCTTCGTGGTGACCTGGGTCGCCGTCTTCCAGGGGTATGACTGCGAGCCCACCTCCGAAGGTATCGGCCGCGCCACCACCCGTACCGTCGTCTATGCGTCGCTTGCCGTGCTCGGCCTCGACTTCATTCTTACCGCCCTGATGTTTGGAGATCTCTGATGCAAACCCGCACCCAGGAAATCGGTGTCGGACTCTTCCTGCTGGCCGGCGTGCTCGCACTGCTGCTGCTGGCGCTGCGGGTAAGCGGTCTGACGATGAGCGACCATCACGATACCTACAAGGTCTACGCCTATTTCGACAACATCGCCGGTCTCACCGTGAGATCGCGGGTGACCATGTCGGGCGTGACCATCGGCAAGGTCACCGCCATCGATCTCGACCGCAACAGCTACCGCGGCCGGGTCACCATGCAGATCGACAAGCAGGTGGACAACCTGCCGACCGACTCCATCGCCTCGATCCTGACCGCCGGCCTGCTCGGCGAAAAGTACATTGGCATCAGTGTGGGCGGTGACGAGCAGGTGCTCAAGGAAGGCTCGACCATTCGAGATACACAATCCTCGCTGGTTCTCGAAGACCTGATTGGCAAATTCCTGCTCAATTCGGTCAATAAAGACTCTTCCGCCAATAAATGATGAGAGGCTTTTCCATGCTCAAGCTACTTCGTCACGGAGTGATCGCGATCCTGGCCCTGCTACCCCTGGTGTCCCAGGCGGCGCCCTCGGCCCACGACGTGATCCAGCAGACCACCACCACCCTGCTCAGCGACCTCGAGGCCAACCGCGACAAGTATCGCAGCAGCCCGGAAGCCTTCTACGAGTCGCTCAACAATATCCTCGGCCCGGTGGTGGATGCCGAAGGCATCTCGCGCAGCATCATGACCGTGCGCTACAGCCGCAGCGCCTCGCCCGAGCAGATGGCGCGCTTCCAGGAAAACTTCAAGCGCAGCCTGATGCAGTTCTATGGCAATGCGCTGCTGGAGTACAACAACCAGGGCATCCGGGTGCTGCCCGAAGGGCCGTCCGACGGTCCCGACCGCACCAGCGTAGGCATGGAGGTCAAGGGCAACAACGGCGCCGTGTATCCGGTGCAATACAGCATGGTCAAGCAGGGCAACGAGTGGAAGGTGCGTAACGTCATCATCAATGGCCTGAACCTCGGCAAGCTGTTCCGTGACCAGTTCGCCCAGGCGATGCAGGAAAACGGCAACGACTTGGACAAGACCATCAACAACTGGGCGGGCACCGTGGCCAAGGCCAAGGATTCTCCCGAGGCCCAGAAGGCCAAGGTCGGTTCGTGAGTCGCGCTGCCATCACCGGCGAAGGCGCCCGACTGCAGCTGTCGGGCGTGCTCGATCACGCCAATGTGCCCACCCTGCGTGAGCAGGGCAGGGCGCTGATCGGCCAGGGCAGTGGTCCGCTGGTGCTCGATTGCGCCGGTGTCGAACGCTCCAACAGCGCCGGCCTCGCGCTGTTGCTGGCCTGGTTGCGCGATGCCCAGGCCGCGGGGCGCCCGCTGACCATCGCCAGCCTGCCTTCCGAGTTGCGGCAGATCGCCGACGTCTCGGATGCCCTCGCCCTGCTGCCCCTGGCGGAAGACGCGCACGGGTAGCGGTCATCGCAGTCGCCGTACAGCCGGTTTTTTTGTATGATCGCCGGCTGTACTAGATTGCCGAGGTGCCGCCATGCAGGCCCAAGAAGTCAAAAGCCTCCTGGAGGCAAAACTGGCCGATACCCAGGTCGAAGTGGAAGGCGAGGGCTGCAACTTCCAGCTCTACCTGATCAGCGACGAGCTCCAGGCACTCAGCCCGGTCAAGCGTCAGCAGCAGGTCTACTCCCATCTCCAGCCGCAGATCGCCGATGGCAGCATTCATGCTGTCACCATGAAATTCTTCACCCGTGCTGCCTGGGCCGAACGCGCCTGATTCGCAGCGCCGAGAACTCGCTATGGACAAACTGATCATTACCGGCGGCAACAGCCTGAACGGTGAAATTCGCATTTCCGGGGCCAAGAACTCCGCCCTGCCGATCCTGGCCGCGACCCTGCTCGCCGACACCCCGGTGACCATCGCCAACCTGCCGCACCTGCACGACATCACCACCATGATCGAGCTGTTCGGCCGCATGGGCGTCCAGCCGGTGATCGGTGAAAAGCTCAATGTCGAGGTCGATGCCTCCAGCATCAAGACCCTGGTCGCGCCCTATGAACTGGTCAAGACCATGCGCGCCTCGATCCTGGTGCTGGGCCCGATGGTCGCCCGCTTCGGCGAAGCGGAAGTCGCCCTGCCCGGCGGTTGCGCCATCGGTTCGCGGCCGGTCGATCTGCACCTGCGTGGCCTGGAAGCCATGGGCGCCAAGATCACCGTCGAAGGCGGCTACATCAAGGCCAAGGCGCCGGCCGGCGGCCTGCGCGGCGCCCACTACTATTTCGACACCGTCAGCGTGACCGGTACCGAGAACGTGTTGATGGCCGCCACCCTGGCCAAGGGTCGCAGCGTCATCCAGAACGCCGCCCGCGAGCCCGAGGTCGTCGACCTGGCCAACTGCCTGATCGCCATGGGTGCCAACATCCAGGGCGCCGGTACCGACACCATCACCGTGGAAGGCGTCGAGCGCCTGGGTGGCGCCACCTATTCGGTGCTGCCGGACCGCATCGAAACCGGCAGCTACCTGGTCGCCGCCGCCGCCACCCGCGGTCGCGTGAAGCTCAAGGACACCGATCCGACCATCCTCGAGGCCGTGCTGGCCAAGCTGGAAGAGGCCGGTGCCCACATCGCCACCGGCAGCAACTGGATCGAGCTGGACATGAAGGGCAATCGCCCCCGCGCGGTCAACATCCGCACGGCGCCCTACCCGGCGTTCCCCACCGACATGCAGGCCCAGTTCATCTCCATGAACGCCGTCGCCGAAGGCACCGGTACCGTGGTCGAGACCATCTTCGAGAACCGCTTCATGCACGTTCACGAGATGGTGCGCATGGGCGCCAACATCGCCATCGAAGGCAATGCCGCCATCGTCACCGGCGTGCCCAGCCTCAAGGCCGCCCCGGTCATGGCGACCGACCTGCGCGCCTCGGCGAGCCTGGTCATCGCCGCCCTGGTGGCCGAAGGCGATACCCTGATCGATCGCATCTACCACATCGACCGCGGCTACGAATGCATCGAGGAGAAATTCCAGCTGCTCGGCGCCAAGATCCGTCGCACGCCCAAGTAAGGACCTCCGATGCTGACCATCGCCCTGTCCAAGGGCCGTATCCTCGACGACACCCTGCCGCTGCTGGCGGCGGCGGGGATCGCCCCGACCGAGAATCCGGACAAGAGCCGCAAGCTCATCATCCCGACCACCCAGGACGATGTACGGCTGCTCATCGTCCGCGCTACCGATGTGCCCACCTATGTGGAACATGGCGCCGCGGACCTGGGCGTGGCCGGCAAGGACGTGCTGATGGAATACGGCGGCGACGGTCTCTATGAGCCGCTGGACCTGCGCATCGCCCGCTGCAAGCTGATGACCGCGGGCGCCGTGGGCGCTCCGGCGCCGCGTGGCCGGCTGCGGGTGGCGACCAAGTTCGTCAATGTCGCCAAGCGCTACTATGCCGAGCAGGGTCGGCAGGTCGACATCATCAAGCTGTACGGCTCCATGGAGCTGGCACCGCTCGTAGGCCTGGCTGACAAGATCATCGACGTGGTCGACACCGGCAATACCCTCAAGGCCAACGGACTCGAACCCCAGGAGCTGATCGCCCATATCAGCTCGCGCTTGATCGTCAACAAGGCCTCGATGAAGATGCAGCATGGCCGCATTCAGGCCCTCATCGAGACTTTGCGCCACGCCGTCGAGGCGCGCGGCGCCTGAGTCCTGGCCGGCATGCCGAATGCCGGCTCAGACTGCTTCCATCCCTCCAGCTTCGCCTATCCGTGCCATAGCCAAATTGTCGGGCGCCCACACGGAACCGGCTGTTACTCTCGGGCGCCCCTTTCGCTCTCCTGAAGAGGATCCGCCATGACCGCTCCGCTCGCCATCCGCCGACTCGCCGCCGCCGCTCCGGATTTCGCCGAGCATCTGGATCATCTGCTGAGCTGGGAAGGGGTGTCGGATGCCGACATCAACCAGCGGGTCCTGGCGATCATCGCCGACGTGCGCCACCAGGGCGACGCCGCGCTGCTGGAATACACCCGGCGCTTCGATGCCGTCGAGGCGACCGCCATGAGCGATCTCATCCTGCCGCGGGCGCGTCTGGAAGAAGCCCTGACCCGCATCACGCCGGAGCAGCGCACCGCGCTGGAAGCCGCTGCCGAGCGCGTCCGTCGTTATCACGAAAAGCAGCGCCAGGATTCCTGGCAGTACCAGGAGGCCGACGGCACCGTGCTCGGCCAGCAGGTCACCCCGCTGGATCGTGCCGGTCTCTATGTGCCGGGGGGCAAGGCCTCCTATCCCTCCTCGGTGCTGATGAACGCCATCCCCGCCAAGGTCGCCGGCGTAAAAGAGGTGGTCATGGTTGTGCCCACGCCCCGCGGCGAGGTCAACGAACTGGTGCTGGCTGCCGCAGCCCTGGCCGGTGTCGATCGCGTCTTCACCATCGGCGGCGCCCAGGCCGTGGCCGCCCTGGCCTATGGCACCGAAAGCGTACCGCCGGTGGACAAGATCGTCGGCCCCGGCAACATCTATGTCGCCACCGCCAAGCGCCACGTGTTCGGCAAGGTCGGCATCGACATGATCGCCGGCCCGTCGGAGATCCTGGTGGTCTGCGACGGCCAGACCGATCCCGACTGGATCGCCATGGACCTGTTCTCCCAGGCCGAGCACGACGAAGACGCCCAGGCCATCCTGGTCAGTCCCGACGCCGCCTTCCTCGACGCCGTGGCGGAAAGCATCGCCCGCCTGCTGCCGGAGATGGAGCGCGCCGAGATCATCCGCGCCTCCCTGGAAGGCCGCGGCGCCCTGATCCAGGTCGCCGACATGGCCCAGGCCATCGAGGTGGCCAACCGCATCGCCCCCGAACACCTGGAATTGTCGGTCGCCGAACCCGAGCAGTGGCTGCCCAGCATCCGCCACGCCGGCGCCATCTTCATGGGGCGCTACACCGCCGAGGCCCTGGGCGACTACTGCGCCGGTCCCAACCATGTGCTGCCGACCTCGGGCACCGCGCGCTTCTCCTCGCCGCTGGGCGTGTACGACTTCCAGAAGCGTTCCTCGATCATCCACTGCTCGGCTACGGGCGCTTCCGCGCTGGGCCGGGTCGCCTCGGTGCTGGCGCGTGGCGAGTCCCTGACCGCCCACGCCCGCAGCGCCGAATACCGTATTCAGGAGGAGCAGGCATGAGCGAGCTCTGGAGTCCCTTCGTCAAGAACCTGGTGCCCTATGTGCCGGGTGAGCAACCCAAGCTGACCAACCTGGTCAAGCTCAATACCAACGAGAATCCCTACGGTCCGTCACCGCGGGCGCTGGACGCCATTCGCGCCGCGGCCACCGACGACCTGCGCCTCTATCCCGACCCCAACGGTCAGGCGCTGAAGGACGCCGTCGCCCGCTACTACGGCCTCCAGAGCGACCAGGTGTTTGTCGGCAACGGCTCGGACGAGGTGCTGGCGCACATCTTCCTGGGTCTGTTCGGCCATGGCCGTCCGATCCTGTTTCCGGACATCAGCTACAGCTTCTATCCGGTTTATTGCGGCCTCTACGACATCGCCTTCGAGACGCCGGCGCTGGACGAGGATTTCCAGATCGTCCCCGAGGACTATCTGCGCCCCAATGGCGGGATCATCTTCCCCAACCCCAATGCGCCGACCGGCAGCGCCCTGGCGCTGGACGCCATCGAGCGTATCGTCGCCGGCAATCCGACCTCGGTGGTGGTAGTGGACGAGGCCTATGTCGACTTCGGGGCGGAGTCGGCGGTCGCCCTGATCGAGCGCCATCCCAACCTGGTGGTGACCCAGACGCTGTCCAAGTCCCGTTCGCTGGCGGGTCTGCGGGTAGGGCTGGCCCTGGGACAGGCGCCGCTGATGGAAGCCCTGGAGCGGATCAAGAACAGCTTCAACTCCTATCCGCTGGATCGCCTGGCCCTGGCCGGCGCGACCGCGGCCTTCGAGGATCGCGCCTATTTCGACGAGACCTGCCGGCAGGTGATCGAGAGTCGCGAAGCGCTGGTGGGCCAGTTGCTGGAGCGCGGCTTCGAGGTCCTGCCCTCCGCCGCCAACTTCATCTTCGCCCGTCATGTGCAGAAGAGTGGGGCGGCGCTGGCCGCGGGCCTGCGTGAGCACGGCGTCATCGTGCGCCACTTCAGCCGCCCCGAACGCATCGCCGACTTCCTGCGCATCACCATCGGCACGCCTGCGCAGAATCAGGCGCTGATCACGGCCCTCGACACCCTCTGAGCCTCGTTCGCGGCTAGCGCGCCTTCTCCATCAGGGGGCGCATCCCGACGGTCACCTTGACCTGCACGGTCTTGTCCTGGCGCAGCACCTCGATGGGAATGCTGTCGCCAGGCTGCTTGCGGGCGATCTGGTTCATCGCCAGCCGGCCGTCCCTGATCGGCTGGCCAGCCAGCTTGACCAGCACGTCGCCCGTGCGCAGACCGCCCTTGTGCGCCGGTCCATCGGGATCGATGTCGGTCACCACGATGCCCTGATCGACCTTGAGGCCATAGGTCTTGACCAGCTCCGGGGTGATCACCTCCACCGCCACACCCAGCCAGCCACGGATGACCTGGCCGTGCTGGATGATCGAGCGCATGACCTCCATGGCCAGCTTGATCGGGATGGCGAAGCCGATGCCCTGGGAGCCGCCGGAGAGGATGGCGGTGTTGATGCCGATCAGATTGCCGCTGGCATCCACCAGCGCCCCGCCGGAATTGCCCAGGTTGATCGCCGCATCGGTCTGGATGAAGTCCTCGTAGGTATTGAGACCCAGCTGGTTGCGACCGGTGGCGCTGATGATGCCCATGGTCACCGTCTGGCCGACGCCGAAGGGGTTGCCGATGGCCAGCACCACGTCGCCGATGCGGATGGCGGTCGAATCGCCCACCGAGATGGCCGGCAGGTTGGGCAGGTCGATCTTGAGCACGGCCAGGTCCGTGGCCGGATCGTTGCCGATGAGCTTGGCCAGGGTCTGACGACCGTCGGCGAGGGCCACCACGATGGATTCGGCGTCGAGGGTCACGTGGTTGTTGGTCAGCAGATAGCCGTCATGGCTCATCAGCACGGCGGAACCCAGGCTGAGTTCTTCCACCGGCTTGGTCGCGCCCTTGCGGTCGCTTGCCGTATCCCCGGCCTTGCCCGGCTTGGCGGCCTTGGTCGAGCGCAACGACACCACCGCGGGCGCGGCGCGACTGGCCGCGTCGGCATAGGAAACCGGTCCCTCCTGGCGCGAATTGGCGGGCGCCTGGGCGGCCTCGAACAGCGGCGGCTGGGCGGGCAGGCCGAGCCACTGGGGATAGCGCTGCATGATCAGGGCTGCAACGAGCAGACCGCACAGCACGGGCCAGCCGAGATAACGCAAAGCCTTGTACATCGATCACATCCTTGAATTTGTCCACCCGGGGTGCGCCGGATAAGCTGGCGGCCATTATAAGGAGCGGCGCCAGCCGAAGACACGCTGGCGCCGCCAACGAGGAGGTAAGCCGCACGTGACCCTGTCCCTTGAGCAACTGGTAGAGACCGCCGACCGCTACCTGGAATCGGCCCGGATCCAGGATTATTGCCCCAACGGCCTGCAGGTCCAGGGCCGTGAGCAGGTGCGCCTGCTGGTCAGTGGCGTCACGGCTTCCCAGCAGCTGCTGGACGCCGCCGTCGCCGCCGGTGCCGATGCCATCCTGGTGCACCATGGCTATTTCTGGAAGAACGAGGATGCCCGCCTCATCGGCATGAAGCACCGGCGGATCAAGACGCTGCTGAGCCATGACATCAGCCTGCTGGCCTACCACCTGCCCCTGGATGTCCATCCCGAGGTGGGCAACAACGTCCAGCTGGGACGCCGCCTGGGGCTGCAGGATATCCGGCCGCTGCCAGGCGATGCCAAGGGGCTGATCTGGCAGGGGGAGTTGCCGCAGGCGCAATCCGCCGCGGACTTCGGTCGGCAGGTGGCGGACGTGCTGCAGCGCGAGCCGCTGGTGGTCGACGGCGGGCGCTCGATCCGGCGCCTGGCCTGGTGCACCGGTGGCGCCCAGGGCTATATCGATCAGGCCATCGCCGCCGGAGTGGATGCCTACCTGACCGGCGAGGTGTCCGAGCAGACGGTGCACAGCGCTCGCGAGAACGGCGTGAGTTTCTTCGCCGCCGGCCACCATGCCACCGAGCGCTACGGGGTGCAGGCGCTGGGCGACCATCTGGCCGCGCAGTTGGGGATCCAGCACCTCTTCATCGACTGCGACAATCCCGCCTGAGCGTCATAAGCATAGAACTTCTGGTTCTAAATAGCCTGGCGGGCCATAACCGTTGCCTATGGTAAGGTTGAGGTTCGTCCACGGCCCGCTCTGTCCGGTGTGTCCAGTCGACTGGATGCCGCAACGGACATCTCCTAGGCCACCTTTCTGCAATCGTGAGTAGCCATGCTCGACAAACAGACGCACCTCAAACAGCTTGAGGCGGAAAGCATCCACATCATCCGTGAAGTGGCCGCCGAGTTCGACAATCCGGTCATGCTGTATTCCATCGGCAAGGATTCGGCCGTGATGCTGCACCTGGCCCGCAAGGCCTTCTTTCCCGGCAAGCTGCCGTTCCCGGTACTCCACGTGGACACCGGCTGGAAATTCCAGGCCATGTACGAATTCCGCGATCGCATGGTCGCCGACATGGGCCTCGACCTGCTGGTGCACAAGAATCCGGAAGGGGTCGCCCAGGGCATCAACCCCTTCACCCATGGCAGTGCCAAGCACACCGACATCATGAAGACCCAGGGCCTCAAGCAGGCGCTGGACAAGTACGGCTTCGACGCCGCCTTCGGCGGTGCCCGCCGCGACGAGGAGAAGTCCCGCGCCAAGGAGCGCGTCTACTCCTTCCGGGACAGCAAGCACCGCTGGGATCCCAAGAACCAGCGTCCCGAGCTGTGGAACATCTACAACGGCAAGACCAACAAGGGCGAGTCGATCCGCGTCTTCCCGCTGTCCAACTGGACCGAGCTGGACATCTGGCAGTACATCTACCTCGAAGGCATCCCGATCGTGCCGCTGTACTTCGCCGCCGAGCGCGAGGTGATCGAGAAGAACGGCACCCTGCTCATGATCGACGACGACCGCATCCTCGAGCACCTCTCGCCCGAGGAGAAGGCCCGCATCCACAAGCGCCAGGTGCGCTTCCGTACCCTTGGCTGCTACCCCCTGACCGGCGCGGTGGAGTCCCAGGCGACCACGCTGACGGACATCATCCAGGAGATGCTGCTCACCCGCACCTCCGAACGCCAGGGCCGGGTCATCGACCACGATGGCGCCGGATCCATGGAAGAGAAGAAACGTCAGGGGTATTTCTAAGATGTCGCACCAATCCGATCTGATCGGCCAGGACATCCTGGCCTACCTCGCACAGCACGAACGCAAGGAGCTGCTGCGCTTCCTCACCTGCGGCAACGTCGACGACGGCAAGAGCACCCTGATCGGGCGCCTGCTGCACGATTCCAAGATGATCTACGAGGATCACCTGGAAGCCATCACCCGCGATTCCAAGAAGGTCGGCACCACCGGCGAAGAGGTCGATCTGGCGCTGCTGGTGGACGGCCTGCAGGCCGAGCGCGAGCAGGGCATCACCATCGACGTGGCCTACCGCTACTTCTCCACCGCCAAGCGCAAGTTCATCATCGCCGATACCCCCGGCCATGAGCAGTACACCCGCAACATGGCCACCGGGGCCTCCACCTGCGACCTGGCGATCATCCTGGTCGATGCCCGTCACGGCATCCAGACCCAGACCCGCCGGCACAGCTACATCGCCTCGCTGCTGGGCATCAAGCACATCGTGGTCGCCATCAACAAGATGGACCTGCTGGGCTTCGACGAGGCGGTGTTCGAGCGCATCAAGGACGACTACCTGGCCTTCGCCCAGCGCATCGACCTCAACGCCAAGGACATCCACTTCGTCCCCATGTCGGCGCTCAAGGGCGACAACGTGGTGAATCGCAGCGAGCAGACGCCCTGGTTCAGCGGCAAGCCGCTGATGGAAATCCTCGAGACCGTGGAGATCGCCGCGGATCGCAATCTCGACGATCTGCGCTTCCCGGTGCAGTACGTCAACCGGCCCAACCTCAACTTCCGCGGCTTCGCCGGGACCCTGGCTTCGGGCGTGGTCACCAAGGGCGATGCCGTGGTGGTTCTGCCGTCGGGCAAGGGCAGCCGCATCAAGTCCATCGTCACCTACGAAGGCGAGCTGGAGCAGGCCGGGCCTGGCCAGGCGGTGACCCTGACCATGGAAGACGAGATCGACATCTCCCGGGGCGACGTCCTGGTGCATGCCGACAACCGTCCCCAGGTCACCGACAGCTTCGAGGCCATGCTGGTGTGGATGGCCGAAGAACCCATGCGGCCCGGCAAGAAGTACGACATCAAGCGCGCCACCAGTTACGTGCCCGGCTCGCTGCCGAGCATCGTGCACACGGTTGACGTCAATACCCTGGAACGTGGCGCCGCCAGCGAGCTCAAGCTCAACGAGATCGCCCGGGTCAATGTGGCTCTCGATGCGTCCATCGCCCTGGATGGCTATGGCGTCAACCGCACCACCGGCGCCTTCATCGTCATCGATCGCCTGACCAATGGCACCGTCGGTGCCGGCATGATCATCGCCGACCCGGTGGGCAGGGGCGGTCATGGCCAGGGCGCGCACCAGCTGCACGTCGGCACCAGCGAGCGGGCCGCGCGCTTCGGTCAGCAGCCCAGCACCGTGCTCTTCACCGGCCTTTCCGGCGCCGGCAAGACCACCCTGGCCTATGCCCTGGAGCGTCGTCTGTTCGATGCCGGTCGTGCGGTTTTCGTGCTGGACGGTCAGAATCTGCGCCACGACCTGAACAAGGGTCTGCCACAGGATCGCGCCGGGCGTCGCGAGAACTGGTTGCGTGCTGCCCAGGTAGCCCGCCAGTTCAACGAAGCGGGTCTGATCGCCCTGGCGGCCTTTGTCGCGCCGGATGCCGAGGGCCGTGCCCAGGCCCAGGCGCTGATCGGTGCCGAGCGTCTGCTGACCGTGCACGTCAAGGCGTCGCCCAAGGCCTGCGCCGAGCGTGATCCCCAGGGTCTCTATGCCGCCGGTGGCGACAACATCCCGGGTATCTCCTTCGCCTACGATGCACCGGAAGATGCCGATCTGGTGATCGACACCGAGCAGCTGTCGGTGGAGGAGGGGGTCCAGCAGATCCTCGACGTCCTGCGTCGGCGCCAGGTTGTCTAGGGCGCCCCGCCATGAAAAAACCCGCCTTTCGGCGGGTTTTTTCATGGGCCTTTACCAGCGCGGGGGCGGACCGTAGTAGTAGGCGCCGGGCGGCGGGCCGTAGTACACCGGGCGGGGTTCCACCACGCGATATTCGTAGACCGGTGCCGGCTCGTAGTAGACCACGCGCGGCGGCGGAGGCGGCGGGGGGCCTTCGACATAGACCGGCTCGCGGGCGTAGGAATGGGAGACGATGGCTCCGCCGACCACGGCGCCCACTACGGCACCGAGAAAGGCCGGACCGGGGCCACGACCGTGGGCGGACGCCTGACCGGCGATGGCGAGGCAACCGGCAAGCACCACGACTTGAGTGATGCGACGTAGCATGATCTTTCTCCTGCGACCCGGGGAAATGAAACCGGGTATGTCTATCAGACCGCAACGGTGGCCAGTCGCCTAGATCGCCTCGGGTAAAGTTTGGGTAAAACCAAATCCGGGGACATCAGTCCCAACAACTCGAGGTCGACGTGTCCCCACTCCCGCGGGATGCATCTCCTGTATCTGGCACCGCGACCGGTGCCCTGACCACGAGACCACCGTGCAGATTCTCTATACCGCTCTGATCCTCTTGCTGATGGTGGGTGCCACCCGACTCAGCGCCCATCTGATTCCCATCCCGCTGCCGCTGATCCAGGTGGTGGTCGGCGCCTTGCTCGCCTGGCCCACCCTGGGGCTGCACGTGGCCCTGGACCCGGAACTCTTCCTGCTGCTGTTCATCCCGGCGCTGCTGTTCTCCGATGGCTGGCGCATGCCCAAGCGCGAATTCTGGCGGCTGCGCCGACCGATCTTCGTCTTGGCCTTCGGCCTGGTGTTCCTCACGGTGCTGGGTGCCGGCTGGTTCCTGCACTGGATGCTGCACCTGCCCTGGGCGGTGGCCTTCGCCCTGGCGGCGGTGCTGTCGCCCACCGATGCCGTGGCGGTGTCCAGCATCGTCCGTGGCCGGCTGCCCAGCGCCCTGCTGCATGTGATCCAGGGCGAGGCCCTGCTCAACGACGCCTCGGGTCTGGTGACCTTCAAGTTCGCCGTGGCGGCGGCCCTGACCGGCGCCTTTTCGCTGAGCCAGGCCAGTCTGGAATTCGTCATCGTCGCGGTGGGCGGCGTGCTGGTCGGTGGCGTGCTGAGCTGGCTGGTCGGGCGGGCGCGCGCCTGGATGGTGGTGAAGCGCGGCTGGAGCGACGCCGCGCCCCATGTGGTCTTCATGCTGTTGCTGCCCTTCGCCGCCTATGTGCTGGCGGAGCGACTGGGCGTTTCCGGCATCCTGTCCGCCGTGGCCGCCGGGATGATGCAGAGCCGGGTCGACATGCTGCCCCGGCAGACCGCCACCCGTTTGCTCAACCACAGCGTCTGGGGACTGGTGGAATTCGCCTTCAACGGCCTGGTGTTCCTGATCCTGGGGCTGCAACTGCCGGACATCCTGGCGGCGGCCCTGCCGGCTTCCCAGGCGCTCTGGCCGGCCGCGGGCTGGCTGACGCTCTATGTGCTGGGTGCCTATCTGGTAATCATGGCCATCCGCTTCGGGGTCATCCTCGGCTATTGGCACCTGACCCAGCCTGGCAGCGGACCCATGACCATCGCGGGCGATCCGCGCCTGATCGCCGCCATCGCCTCCCTCAGCGGGGTGCGCGGCGCCGTGACCCTGGCCGGTGTGCTGTCGCTGCCGCTGCTGCTCTCGGATGGCACGCCCTTTCCCCTGCGTGACGTCCTGGTGTTCATCGCCGCCGGGGTGATTCTGCTGTCCCTGGTGGTGGCGAGCATCGGTATTCCGCTGCTGCTGGCGCGGCTGCCGGAGCAATCCAACGACCTGCTGGAGCGGGAACGCTGCGAGGTGCGGATCAACGCCGCCCGCGCCGCCATCACGGCACTGGAAGACGTGGAGTCCAGCGATGCCGACGAGCCGGCGCGGGCGGCGCTGCAGGCGGAGATCAAGGCCGGCATCATCGCCGAATTCCGTGACGAGCTGAGTTCCGCCGATGACAGCGAGGATGCCCGTTCGCTGGCGCGTCTGCGGGACACCCTGGATGGCGAGCTGCGCCTGCTCGCCATCCGTGCCCAGCGCCGTGAACTCTATCGGCTGCGTATCGCCGGCGTGATCGATGACCTGGTGGTCACCGAATTCCTCCGGGAGCTGGACATCCAGGAGACCGCGCTGATGCGCGATCAGGGCAACCGCTAGCCTGGCAGAAGCGGCGGATGCGCTCCGCCGCTTCCACGCATTCGGCCAGAGGGGCGACCAGGGCCATGCGGATCCGTCCGGCACCCGGATTGACGCCCGCGACTTCCCGCGACAGGTAGGAACCCGGCACCACGGTCACGTGTTCGCGAGCGAACAGATCGCGAGCGAAGGCTTCGTCATCGCCCGGCGTCCTGGCCCAGAGATAGAAACCACCGTCCGGCAGTGACACCTCCAGGCTGCCCTGCAGGATGTCCAGCACGGCGGCGAACTTCTGCCTATAGAGTTCGCGGTTCTCGCGGACATGGGCTTCATCGCGCCAGGCCACGGCGCTGGCCTTCTGCACCTGCACCGGCATGGCGCAACCGTGGTAGGTGCGATAGAGCAGGAAGCGCTTGAGGATGGCGGCATCGCCGGCGACGAAGCCGGATCTCATGCCCGGCAGGTTGGAGCGCTTGGACAGGCTGTGGAAGACCACGCAACGGGCGAAGTCGCTGCGCCCCAGTTCGGCGCAGGCGGTCAGCAGCCCGGGCGGCGGACTGGCTTCGTCGAAATAGAGTTCGCTGTAGCACTCGTCGGCGGCGATCACGAAGTCGTGGCGATCGGCCAGGGCGATGAGCCTTTTCAGCGTGGCCACCGGCAGCAGGGCGCCGGTGGGATTGCCGGGCGAACAGAGGAACAGCAGCTGGCAGCGCTGCCAGACCTCGTCCGGCACGCTGTCGAAATCGGGATTGAAACCCTTGTCCGCCAGGCACGGCAGGTAGTGCGGCTCGGCGCCGGCCAGCAGGGCCGCGCCTTCGTAGATCTGGTAGAAGGGGTTGGGGCTCAGCACCAGGCCGGCCTGGCTGCGATCCACCACCGCCTGGGTAAAGGAAAACAGCGCCTCCCGGGTGCCGGTCACCGGCAGCACATGACGCGCCGGATCCAGCCAGCCTGCCGGTACGCCAAAGCGCTGGCCAGCCCAGCTGGCGATGGCCTCGCGCAGCTCGGCGATGCCAAGGGTGGTCGGATAGACCGCCAGCTGATCCAAATTCGCCGTCAGCGCCTCGGCGACGAAGGCGGGGGGCGGATGCTTGGGCTCGCCGATCGACAGCGGAATCGGCTTGACGGCCGTCGGCGGGGTCACGCCGGCGAGGAGGGCGCGCAGCTTCTCGAACGGGTAGGGCTGCAGCAGGTCGAGGGTGGGATTCATCGTCGGGTGGTCCTTCGTTCGAGGCGTTAGATCAGGGAGCTAGATGCTGATGCGACTGAGTGGCGTCTGGCTGTCTGGCTCGCCCAGCTGCTTGATCAGGGCGTGCTGCAGGGCGCTGCACAGACCGGGATCCGCCAGCGGACGGCCATCGGCGTCGGTGACGTAGAAGACGTCTTCCACGCGCTCGCCGAGGGTGGCGATCTTGGCGTTGAGCACGGACAGGTCGAAGTCGAGGAAGATGCGGCCCACCCGTGCCAGCAGACCGGGGCGGTCCGGCGCCGTCAGCTCGATCAGGCTCGCCGAGCGCATGGTGTCGGTATAGATGTTCACCTGGGGCGAGAAGGCGAAATGCTTGAGCTGGCGGGTCACGCGCCGGTTGATGATGCTCGGGTATTCCTCGGGATGCTTGAGCGCCTCGATCAGGCCGCCGCGGATCTGGGCGATGCGCGCGGGATTGTTGCCAATCGAGCCACCATCGGTATCCAGCACGATGTAGGTGTCCAGGGTGAACTGGCTGGTGGAGGTGATGATGCGCGCGTCCTGAATGTTCAGGTTGAGCTGGTCCATCACCGCCACGGTCACCGCGAAGAAGTCGTGCTGGTCGGCGGCATAGATGAAGATCTGGGTGCCGCCTTCGGAGTCACGCTGGGTGGTCTCGCGGATCAGCACCAGGGGCTCGGCGGTATCGCCGTGGCCGAGGATGGCCTCGGTGTGCCAGGCGACATCCAGCGCGGTATGCCGCAGGAAGTAGGTGTCACCCAGCTGCGACCACAGCTGCTCGGCGTCATCGGCATCGATGCCGCGACGCATCAGGGTATCGAGGGCCGATTGCTGGGTGCTGCGGATCTGCTCTTCGCGATTGACCGGATTCTCCAGGCCACGACGCAGGGCGCGCTTGGTCTCGGTGTACAGCTGCCGCAGCAGGGTGGCGCGCCAGGAATTCCACAGCGACGGATTGGTCGCGGTGATGTCGGCCACGGTGAGGACGTACAGGTAGTCGAGATGGGTGTGGTCGCCCACCGTCAGGGCGAAGTCGTGGATCACCTGGGGATCGGAGAGGTCCTTGCGCTGGGCGGTGGTGGACATCACCAGATGATTGCGCACCAGCCAGCTGACCAGGCGGGTGTCCCACTCCGGCAGCTGGTGACGGCGACCGAAGGCTTCCACGTCTTCCGCCCCCAGTTCCGAGTGATCGCCGCCACGGCCCTTGGCGATGTCGTGGTAGAGACCGGCGATGTAGATCAGCTCCGGCTTGGGCAGCTTGTGGATCACCCGCGTCGCCAGCGGATACTTTTCCGCCAGGACGTCGTAGCTCATCTTGCGCAGGTGCTTGATGAGATTGAGGGTGTGGGCGTCCACCGTATAGATGTGGAAGAGGTCATGCTGCATCTGGCCGACGATCTGGCCGAATTCGGGCAGGTAGAGCCCCAGCAGTCCGTAGCGATTCATCCGCCGCAGATTGCGATGGATGCCGGATTCGCTCTTGAGCAGTTCGATGAACAGGCTGGTGTTGCGAATGTCCTGGCGGAAGGCGTCGTCGATCAGGTGGCGGCTGTCGCGCAACAGGCGGATGGTGCCGGCGCTGGGCCCCTTGATCGCCGGATTCTGCGCCAGCAGGACGAACAGCTCCATCAGGGCGAAGGGGGTGCGCAGGAACACCTGCGGATGCACCACCTCAAGGTAGCCGTTGCGGATCTGGAATCTGTTGTTGAGCGGCGTCACCGCGGCGGGCAGCTGCTCGTCGCGCAGATTCACTTCCTCGAAGTGCTGCATCACCACGTCGCTGAGCTGGGAGACGTCCATCACCACCCGGTAGTACTTCTGCATGAAGCGCTCGACCGCCAGCTTGGCGTCGTTGTCCTCGTAGCCGAGCAGGTTGGCGATGCGCCGCTGATGGTCGAACAGCAGGCGATCCTCCGGGCGACCGGCCAGCATGTGCAGGGCGTAGCGGACCTTCCACAGGTATTCCTGGGCTGAGATCAGCAGGCTGCACTCGCTCTCGGTGAGAAAGCCCTGGCCCACCAGGGCCTGCAGATTGAGGGTGCCGAATTGCCGCCGGGCGATCCACAGCAGCGTCTGGATGTCGCGCAGGCCGCCGGGGGAACCCTTGACGTTGGGTTCCAGGTTGTACTCGGTGTCGTTGTACTTGGCGTGCCGGGCGCTCTGCTCGGCACGCTTGGCCAGGTAGAAGGCCCGTCCCGGCCAGAGGTGCTCGACGCTGGTGGCCGCCAGCATCGCCTGGCGCAGGTGCTCGGGGCCGGCCAGGGTACGGCTTTCCATGAGGTTGGTGATCACCGTCAGGTCGGCCAGCGCCTCGGTGGTGCATTCGCGCAGGGATCTGACGCTCTGCCCCACGGCCAGGCCCACGTCCCACAGCAGGGTCAGGAAGCCTTCGATGGAGTCACGGAAGCGCTCCTGCTCTTCTTCGGCGAGCAGGATGAGCAGGTCGATGTCCGAGTGCGGATGCAGTTCGCCACGGCCATAGCCGCCCACCGCGAGCAGGGCGATGCCATCGTCCGGCCAACTGAAGCGACTCCAGGCCGCGATCAGCATCTGGTCGATGAACCAGGCGCGATCCTCGACTAGCCGGCGCACGCTGCGCCCGGCCAGGAAGCGGGCATCGAGGGTGGCGTTCGCGGCCCGGATGAATTTCTTGAAGGCCGCGATGGGGCTGGCTTTCAGCGAAAGCTCAGCCTGGAACTGGCCGGCGTCGAACAACTCCGAATCGACCTGGGGCATGGGCGCTCACTCACGCAGAAACGCGGGGAAAGGTTTCGTCCTTTCTGAGGGTCAGGATCTCGTAACCCTGTTCGGTGACCAGCACCGTGTGCTCCCACTGCGCGGACAGCTTGCGGTCCTTGGTGATGGCGGTCCAGCCATCGCCCAGCAGGCGGGTCTCGTAGCGGCCCTGGTTGATCATCGGCTCGATGGTGAAGATCATCCCGGCCTGCAGCTCTAGGCCCGTGCCGGCGCGACCGTAGTGCACCACCTGCGGCTCTTCGTGGAAGCCCTTGCCGATGCCGTGGCCGCAGTATTCGCGAACCACCGAGAAGCCGTTCTTTTCGGCGTGCTTCTGGATGACCTCGCCGATATCGCCCAGGCGCGCCCCGGGGCGGACCAGGTCGATGCCCTTGTAGAGGCATTCCTGGGTGATCTGGCAGAGGCGCTCGGCCCACTCGGGCACGTCGCCCACCAGGTACATCTTGCTGGTGTCGCCGTGGTAGCCGTCTTTGATCACGGTGATGTCCACGTTCATGATGTCGCCGCTCTTGAGCGGCTTGTCATTGGGAATGCCGTGGCAGACCACGTGGTTCAGCGAGGTGCAGATGGATTTGGGATAGCCCTTGTAGTTCAGCGGGGCGGGGATGGCCTGCTGCACGTTGACGATATAGTCGTGGGCCAGTCGATCCAGTTCTTCGGTGGTGATGCCGGGACGCACGTGCTCGTCCAGCATTTCGAGCACCTCGGCGGCCAGTTGGCCGGCGATGCGCATCTTGGCGATGTCTTCAGGGGTCTTGAGGATGACGGTCATCGGAAATCTCTAGGTATCACGCCGGGTGTCAGCTTTCGATCCGCTATTCTATCAGAGCCGGCGCCCGCACTGTGGTCACCGGCGCGGCCCCGGATCTCCGGTGTCCGGCAATCGCCGCTGGTGGTATCCGGCAAGGCGTGATATAAAGTCGCGCGCTTTTTCGGGGCTCCGCCCTTTAGCGCTCCTAACCCCACACACGCATCGACACGATGACCTGGGTGCTTCCCGATGGGAAGTTGGTCATTGGGATGCGTGGAGGCCCAACCCGACTACGAGGAACATCTAAATGTCTCAAGTCTCCATGCGTGACATGCTGAAAGCCGGCGTGCATTTCGGCCACCAAACCCGTTACTGGAACCCGAAGATGGGCAAGTACATCTTCGGCGCACGCAACAAGATCCACATCATCAACCTCGAAAAGACCCTGCCGATGTTCAACGAGGCCCTGACCTTCGTTGAGCGCCTGGCTTCCGGCAAAAACAAGATCCTGTTCGTCGGCACCAAGCGTTCCGCCGGCAAGATCGTTCGCGAAGAAGCCGCTCGTTGCGGTCAGCCCTTCGTCGACCATCGCTGGTTGGGCGGCATGCTCACCAACTACAAGACCATCCGTGCCTCGATCAAGCGTCTGCGCGATCTGGAAGTCCAGTCCCAGGACGGTACTTTCGACAAGCTGACCAAGAAAGAAGCCCTGATGCGCACCCGCGACCTCGAGAAGCTCGAGCGCAGCCTGGGTGGTATCAAGGACATGGGCGGTCTGCCGGATGCCCTGTTCGTCGTCGACGTCGACCACGAGCGCATCGCCATCACCGAAGCCAACAAGCTGGGTATCCCGGTCATCGGCGTAGTCGATACCAACAGCAGCCCGGAAGGCGTTGACTACGTCATCCCTGGCAACGACGACGCCTTCCGCGCCGTTCAGCTGTACCTGAGCAGCGTTGCTGATGCCGTGATCCGTGGCGGCAACAACGGCGGTGCCAACGAGCAATTCGTCGAAGAAACCGCTGCCGAAGCCGTCGAGGGCTGAGCAGGTCGACCCTAGGGTCGAGCGGTTCGACGTGCGAGAAGGGGGCCTAGCCCCCTTTTTGCCTACTGGCGTTTCATTGGCTCCGTCTCCGTGCGGAGTGACCTCGAAACCGATTCAAGAGGATTTCAAACATGGCAGAAATCACTGCAGCCCTGGTCAAAGAACTGCGCGAGCGCACCGGCCAAGGCATGATGGATTGCAAGAAGGCCCTGGCCGCTGCCGGTGGCGACATCGAGAAGGCCATCGACGACATGCGTGCCGCTGGCGCCATCAAAGCCGCCAAGAAAGCCGGTAACGTGGCTGCCGAAGGCTCCATCGCGGTCAAGGTCGCTGACGATCACAAGGCTGCCGTCATCATCGAAGTCAACTCCCAGACCGATTTCCTGGCTCTGCAGGACGACTTCAAGGGCTTCGTCGCCGCCAGCCTGGACAAGGCCTTCGCCGAGAAGATGAGCGATGCCGCTCCGCTGATCGCCGCTCAGGAAGCCGCCCGTGAGGCCCTGGTCGCCAAGTGCGGCGAGAACGTCAACATCCGTCGTCTGACCCGTGTCGAAGGCGATGTCGTTGGCGCCTACCTCCACGGTCACCGCATCGGTGTAGTCGTTACCCTGCAGGGTGGCACCGCCGAGCTGGCCAAGGAAATCGCCATGCACGTCGCGGCGAGCAATCCCCAGTTCCTGAATCCCTCCCAGGTTTCCGAAGAAGCTGTCGCCAAGGAAAAGGAAATCTTCCTGGCGCTGAATGCCGACAAGATCGCCGGCAAGCCGGAAAACATCGTGGAGAACATGGTCAAGGGTCGTATCAACAAGTTCCTGGCCGAAGCCAGCCTGGTTGAGCAGCCCTTCATCAAGGATCCGGAAGTCAAGGTCGGTGAACTGGCCAAGAAAGCCGGCGCCGAAATCGTCTCCTTCGTGCGTTACGAAGTGGGCGAAGGCATCGAGAAGGCCGAAGTCGACTTCGCTGCCGAAGTGGCTGCCCAGCTGGCTGCCAGCAAGCAGTAAGCCCGGCATCTGCCGTTGACCAGGAGGCCGCCCGCTTCGAGCGCGCGGCCTCTTTGTCAAATTGGAAGGCAGGTCTGATTTCTGCTCTTCCAAGGAGTTTTTTGCCGATTGGAGTGAACGCAACTGCGGTTGCGCTTTCCTATCGCTGGATCAAAATCCCCCGCACATGTTCATCGCCACAGGAGAGAGTGAATGGCACAGCAGATGAGTGGTCGCCAACCCCGTTACAAGCGTATTCTGCTGAAGCTCAGTGGCGAAGCCCTGATGGGAAGTGAAGACTTCGGGATCGACCCGAAGGTGCTGGATCGCATGTCGCTGGAGATCGGCCAGCTGGTGGGTATCGGTGTCCAGGTCGGTCTGGTGATCGGCGGTGGCAACCTGTTCCGCGGCGCGGCCTTGTCCGCTGCCGGTATGGATCGGGTGACCGGTGACCACATGGGCATGCTGGCCACGGTGATGAACGCCCTGGCCATGCGCGACGCCCTGGAGCGTTCCAACATTCCCGCCACGGTGATGTCCGCCATCTCCATGGTCGGCGTGACCGATCAGTACGATCGGCGCAAGGCCCTGCGTCAGCTGAAGGATGGCGAAGTCGTCATCTTCTCCGCCGGTACCGGCAACCCCTTCTTCACCACCGATTCCGCCGCCTGCCTGCGCGCCATCGAGGTCGAGGCCGATCTGGTGCTCAAGGCCACCAAGGTGGATGGTGTATACACGGCCGATCCCTTCAAGGATCCCAATGCCGAAAAATTCGAGCGCCTGACCTACGACGAAGTGCTCGACCGCAAGCTGGGTGTCATGGATCTCACGGCCATCTGTCTCTGCCGTGACCACAGCATGCCCCTGCGGGTTTTCAACATGAACAAGCCCGGCGCCCTGCTCAATATCGTGGTGGGCGGTGGTGAGGGCACCCTGATCGAGGAGGGAGCAGCATGATCAACGAGATCAAGAAGGATGCGCAGACGCGCATGACCAAGACCCTGGAAGCCCTGGGCCACGCCTTTGCCAAGATCCGTACCGGACGCGCTCATCCGAGCATCCTGGATAGCGTCATGGTGTCCTACTACGGCAGCGACACCCCGCTGCGTCAGGTGGCCAACGTCACCGTCGAGGATTCGCGGACCCTGGCCCTGAGCGTGTTCGACAAGAGCATGATCCAGGCGGTCGAGAAGGCCATCATGACCTCCGACCTGGGCCTCAATCCGGCCACCGCCGGGACCACCATTCGCGTACCGATGCCGGCGCTGACCGAAGAGACCCGCAAGGGCTTCACCAAGCAGGCGCGTGCCGAGGCCGAGCAGGCGCGGGTTTCCGTGCGCAACATCCGTCGCGATGCCCTGGCTCAGCTCAAGGATCTGCTCAAGGAAAAGGAAATCAGTGAAGACGAGGATCGTCGCGCTCAGGACGAAGTCCAGAAGCTGACTGATAAATTCGTCGCCGAGGTGGACAAGGCTCTGGAGGCCAAGGAAGCCGACTTGATGGCTGTTTGACAACGGTTGGGACGTAACATGGGCATGAGCAAGCCAGGCAAGGTGGTGCCACGTCACGTGGCGATCATCATGGATGGGAACAATCGCTGGGCGCGCCGTCGGCTGCTGCCGGGCGTCGCCGGTCACAAGGCCGGAGTGGACGCCGTGCGCGCGGTCATCGAGGTGTGCGGCGATGCGGGCGTCGAGGTGCTGACGCTGTTCGCCTTTTCCAGCGAGAACTGGCGGCGTCCGGCCGACGAGGTCGGCGCCCTGATGGAGCTCTTCCTGTCCGCCCTGCGGCGGGAGGCGAAGAAGCTGCACCAGAATGGCATCCGGCTGCGCATCATCGGCGATCGCTCGCTGTTCCATCCGGAGCTGCAGGCGGCCATGGCGGAAGTCGAGGCGCTCACTGCCCATCACACCCGGTTCGTGCTGCAGATCGCCGCCAACTACGGGGGGCAGTGGGATATCACCCAGGCCGCCCAGCAGCTGGCGGCGCGGGTCCAGCAGGGTTCGCTGCAGCCGGGTGAGATCACGCCCGAGTTGCTGCAAGGCTGTCTGGCGACTGCCGACCTGCCGCTGCCCGACCTGTGCATCCGCACCGGTGGCGAGCGCCGGGTCAGCAACTTCCTGCTCTGGCAGATCGCCTATGCCGAGCTGTATTTCTCCGACCTGTTCTGGCCGGACTTCAAGCACGAGGCCATGCACGCCGCCCTGGCGGACTTTGCCACCCGCCAGCGGCGGTTTGGCCGGACCTGCGAACAGGTGGAAGCGGAGCTACGCGCCTAATGCTGAAGCAGCGAGTTATCACGGCGATGGTGCTCCTGCCCATCGCCCTGGCCGGATTTTTCTGGCTGGAAGGGGCGGCTTTCGCCCTGTTCATCGGTGCGGTCGTGGTCCTGGGCGCCTGGGAATGGGCGCGGCTGGCGGGTCTGGAAGCCCAGCCGCTGCGTTGCGCCTATGCCGCCGTGGTCGCGCTGGCGCTGCTGCTCTGCTGGTGGCTCCCCGCCGGTGCCCATGGCCTGCTGTTCATCAGTCTGGCCTGGTGGCTCTATGCGACTGTGCTGGTGCTTACCTATCCCGACAGCGCTCGCGCCTGGCAGGCCTCCTGGCGGCGCCTGCTGATCGGTCTGGTGGTGCTGGTCCCGGCCTGGCAGGGGCTGATGCTGCTCAAGGCGGCACCGGGTGGCAATCTGCTGATTCTCGAGGTGATGATGCTGGTGTGGCTGGCCGACATCTTCGCCTATTTTTCCGGGCGGGCCTTCGGCAAGCGCAAGCTGGCGCCGGCCGTGAGTCCGGGCAAGAGCTGGGAAGGTCTCTATGGCGGCCTGGCCGCCGCGCTGGTGGCTACTCTGGTGCTCGGTCTGGTCCGTGGCTGGGGCCTGGGCGACCTCCTGCAGGCACTTATCGGCGCCGCCTGCGTGGTGCTGATCTCGGTAGTGGGTGATCTCACCGAAAGTATGTTCAAGCGTCAGGCCGGGCTCAAGGACAGCAGCCAGTTGCTGCCGGGGCACGGTGGCGTGCTGGATCGCATCGACAGCCTCACGGCCGCCGTACCGCTGTTCGCCCTGCTGCTCTGGTGGGCCGGCTGGGGTGTCCAGTGAGTCTCCAGCAGCTTTGTGTCCTGGGTGCGACGGGCTCCATCGGCGCCAGCACCCTGGATGTCGTGGCCCGGTATCCCGATCGCTATCGCATCTTCGCCCTCAGCGGGCATCGTCGACTGATCGAGCTGGCAGACCTCTGCCGGCGTTTCCAGCCGGTCTATGCAGCCGTGCCGGATCAGGCGTCCGCCGAGCAGTTGGCCGCTTTGCTGCAAGGGGCTGAAGCCCGCCCCGAGATCCTGGTGGGGGAGGGTGGCCTGGAGGCCATCGCGGCCCATCCCCAGGTGGATACCGTCATGGCGGCCATCGTCGGCGCGGCGGGTCTGAAGCCCACCCTGGCGGCGGTCAAGGCCGGCAAGCGCGTACTGCTGGCCAACAAGGAAGCCTTGGTCATGAGCGGCGCGCTCTTCATCGAGGCCGTGCAGGCCAGTGGCGCGACCCTGCTGCCCATCGACAGTGAGCACAATGCCATCTTCCAGTGCCTGGCCGATCCGGCGACGCCCGGCCTGGCCCGCAAGGGCGTAAGACGCATCCTGCTCACCGCTTCGGGCGGCCCGTTCCGCGAGACGCCGGCCGAACAACTGACCGGGGTGACCCCGGATCAGGCCTGTGCCCATCCCAAGTGGTCCATGGGGCGCAAGATTTCGGTGGACTCCGCGACCCTGATGAACAAGGGGCTGGAGCTGATCGAAGCCTGCTGGCTGTTCGAGGCGACGCCGGAGCAGGTCGAGGTGGTCATCCATCCCCAGAGCGTGATTCATTCGCTGGTGGACTACGTGGATGGCTCGGTACTGGCCCAGCTGGGCAATCCCGACATGCGCACCCCTATCGCCCATGCCCTGGCCTGGCCCGAGCGCATCGACTCCGGCGTCGCGGCGCTGAACCTGTTCGAGATCGGCCGGCTCGACTTCGAACGGCCCGACGAAGATCGCTTTCCCTGCCTGCGGCTGGCGCGGGAGGCGGCCCAGGCGGGCGGTTGCATGCCGGCCACGCTCAATGCGGCCAACGAGGTCGCCGTCGAGGCCTTTCTCGAGGGGCGACTAGGCTTTACCGAGATCCCGCAGCTGATCGAAGCGGTGCTCAAGGCTGTCGAGCCCTGTCCGGCCAGCGATCTCGACACGGTCTTCGCGGCCGACAGCACCGCTCGGCAGCTGGCTCGGGAGTGGCTGTCGAGACGCTGATCCCGCGCCTCGACACCTGGCCTGCGAGTCCGCAGAATCTGCACACTGAGGTAGCGGAGGCAGCCAATGTCCATCCTTTATACGATACTGGGAACCCTGATCGCCCTGGGCGTGCTGGTGACCATCCACGAGTATGGCCATTTCTGGACGGCGCGCCGTTGCGGCGTCAAGGTCCTGCGCTTCTCCGTTGGCTTCGGCAAACCGCTGCTGCGCTGGCACGATCGCCAGGGCACCGAATTCGTGGTGGCCGCGATCCCGCTGGGCGGCTACGTGAAGATGCTGGACGAGCGCGAAGCGCCGGTGGCGCCTGAAGAACAGCATGCCGCCTTCAATCGCAAGACGGTACGCCAGCGCATCGCCATCGTCGCCGCCGGTCCGATCGCCAACTTCCTGCTCGCCATCCTGTTCTTCTGGGTGCTGGCCATGCTCGGCTCCCAGCAGCCGCGTCCGGTGGTGGGATCGGTCACGCCTGATACCCTGGCTGCCACCGCGGGTATCCCGGCGGGCGCCGAACTGACCGCGGTCGATGACGCGGCGGTAGACAGCTGGTCGGCGGTCAATCTGCGCCTGGTCGATCGCCTGGGTGAAAGCGGTCCGCTACGCCTGAGCTACCGGGTCCCGGGCACCACTGCCGAGCAGAACGTGGTCATCCAGCTCGACGGCTGGCTGCGCGGCGCGGAAGATCCGGACCCGATCCAGGCGCTGGGTCTCAAACCCTGGCGGCCGCAGATTCCGGCCATCTTCGCCGAGCTGGATCCGGCCGGTCCGGCGAAAGCCGCTGGCCTCCAGGCGGGTGATCGCCTCATCGCCCTGAACGATACGCCCATCGGTGACTGGCAGCAGGCCGTGGACTGGGTGCGGGCGCACCCGGATCAGCAGGTCAAGGTGAGCTATGAGCGCGAGGGTCAGCGACGCGAGCTGTCCCTGCGCCTGGGCGCGCGGCGCGTCGATAGCGCCGAGACCGGTTACCTCGGCGCGGGTGTGGCGCCGGTCAAGTGGCCAGCGGAAATGGTTCGCGAAATCAGCTACGGACCCGTGGCGGCAGTGGGCGAAGGTATCAGCCGAACCTGGCAGATGAGCGTGCTGACGCTGGTTTCCCTGAAGAAGATGCTCTTGGGAGAGCTGTCGGTAAAAAACTTGAGCGGGCCGATAACCATTGCTAAAGTGGCGGGCGCTTCAGCTCAGTCAGGCCTGGGGGATTTCCTCAATTTTCTGGCGTACCTGAGCATAAGCCTGGGGGTTCTGAATCTGTTGCCTATCCCTGTGCTCGACGGCGGTCATCTGGTCTTCTACTTCGTCGAGTGGATTCGCGGGCGGCCCTTGTCCGAGCGTGTACAGACATGGGGCATGCAGATCGGTATTAGCCTCGTCGTGGGTGTGATGCTGCTGGCCTTGGTCAATGACCTCGGTCGCCTCTGACACTCTGCTGATTGCCGAATCTGCCGCCCCGTGCGGCAGATTCTTTATTTGCCAGTTGGAATAAAAGGGACTCATGAAACGCCTGCTGCTACCTGCGGTAATAGCCGCGCTGATGATCGGCGAGGTACACGCCGAGTCCTTCACCATCTCCGATATCCGCGTCAACGGACTGCAACGAGTATCGTCCGGCAGCGTCTTCGGTGCCCTGCCGCTCAACGTCGGCGAATCCGTCGACGACAATAAGTTGGCCGAAGCCTCCCGCTCGCTCTTCCGTACCGGATTCTTCCAGGACATCCAGCTGGGTCGTGACGGCAACGTCCTGGTCGTGAACCTGGTCGAGCGTCCCTCCATTTCCAGCATCACCCTGGAAGGCAACAAGGCGATCTCCAGCGACGACCTGATGAAGGGTCTCAAGCAGGCCGGTCTCGCCGAAGGCGAGATCTTCCAGCGCGCAACGCTGGAAGGCGTGCGCAACGAACTGCTGCGCCAGTACGTCGCCCAGGGCCGCTACTCCGCCAGCATCGACGCCGAGGTGGTGCCGCAGCCCCGTAACCGGGTGCAGCTGAAGATCACCATCAACGAAGGCGAGGTGGCGACCATCTCCCACGTCAACGTGGTGGGCAACACGGCCTTCGCCGAGGATGACCTGACCTCCCTGTTCGAGCTCAAGCCGAGCAACTGGCTGTCGTTCTTCCGCAACGATGACAAGTACTCCCGGGAAAAGTTGGCGGGTGACCTCGAGCGCCTGCGTTCCTATTACCTGGACCGCGGCTACATCAACATGGACATCACCTCGACCCAGGTGTCCATCACGCCCGACAAGAAGCACGTCTACATCACGGTCAACGTTAACGAAGGGCAGAAGTACACCGTTCGTGAAGTCAAGCTGTCCGGCGACCTCAAGGTGCCGGAGGAAGAGCTGCGCAAACTGATGCTGGTCCAGCCGGGCCAGGTCTTCTCGCGCAAGGTCATGACCAGCACCTCGGACCTGATCACCCGCCGTCTGGGCAATGAAGGCTATACCTTCGCCAACGTCAACGGCCTGCCCGAGCCCCATGACGACGACCACAGTGTGTCCCTCACCTATGTAGTCGATCCGGGCAAGCGCGCCTACGTCAATCGCATCAACTTCCGCGGCAACACCAAGACCGAGGACGAGGTGCTGCGTCGCGAGATGCGCCAGATGGAGGGCGGTTGGGCCTCCACCTACCTCATCGACCAGTCCAAGACCCGCCTCGAGCGCCTGGGCTACTTCAAGGAAGTCAAGGTCGAGACGCCCCAGGTACCCGGTACCGACGACATGGTCGACGTCAACTACAACGTCGAAGAGCAGCCGTCGGGCTCCATCACCGCCAGCATCGGCTTCGCCCAGAGCGCCGGTCTGATCCTCGGTGGTTCCATCAGCCAGAACAACTTCCTGGGCACCGGCAATCAGGTCAGCATCGGTCTGACCCGTTCCCAGTACCAGAGTCGCTACAACTTCAGCTTCACCGATCCCTACTTCACGCCGGATGGCGTGAGCCTGGGCTACAACATCTTCTATCGCAGCACCGACTACAGCAAACTGTACGACAGTGACGTTTCCTACTACTCGATCAACAGCCTGGGTACCGGTGTCACTCTGGGCTATCCGATCAGCGAGACCTCGCGCCTGACCTATGGTCTGAGCGTGCAGAACGACGAGATCAATCCCGGTACCTACAGTGCCGACGAGATCTATGATTTCGTCGAGCGCGAAGGGGACAATTTCACCAACTTCAAGGCCAGCATCGGCTGGTCGAGCTCGACGCTGAACCGTGGCGTCCTGCCCACCCGTGGGGCCTCCCAGAGCCTGACCGGCCAGATCACCATCCCGGGCAGCGACCTGAGCTTCTACAAGCTTGACTATCGCGGCCAGCTGTTCACCCCGCTGACCGACAATACGGCGCTGCGCTTCCATACCGAGCTGGGTTACGGCGACGGCTATGGCAGCACCGATGGCCTGCCGTTCTACGAGAACTACTATGCCGGCGGCTTCAACTCGGTACGGGGTTTCGAAGACAGCAGCCTGGGGCCGCGTACAACGCCTCCGCAATATAAAGATCCTGAAAGACCTGAATTGGGTACCAAGTATGGCGCCCAAGGTCAGGGCTATCGTGATCGGGAGAACGACGAGGCCTTCGGTGGCAACGTCCTGATCACCGGCGGTATGGAATACCTGTTCCCTCTGCCTTTCGTGAAGGACCAGAAGTCCCTGCGGACCGTGCTCTTCTGGGACGTGGGTAACGTGTTCAGCACCAAGTGCTACCTGAACTCGACCAAAAACTGCGGCGACGTCAGCTTCTCGAATATGGCCAGTTCCGTCGGCGTTGGCGTGACCTGGGTCACCGCCCTCGGTCCGCTGAGCTTCAGCCTGGGCGTGCCGGTCAAGAAGCCGAGCAACTCCGATCCGCAGGTCTTCCAGTTCTCGCTGGGTCAGACGTTCTGACCCAGGCTACACCTTTGCGCTTTACGCAGGAGTCAACTGTGCACAAGTACACCCGCTACGCTCTGTTCGCTGCCGTTCTCGTCGCCGCTCCGGTGTTCGCCGATACCAAGATCGCTGTCCTGAACTACCAGATGGCCCTGCTGGAATCCGACGCCGCCAAGAAATACGCGGTGGATTCCGAGAAGAAGTTCGGTCCCCAGCTGAACAAGCTCAAGGGTCTGGAAAGCTCCGCCAAGGACATCCAGGACAAACTCAACAAGGGCGGTGACAAGATGGCCCAGGCCGAGCGCACCCGCCTGGAGAACGACTTCCGCCAGAAGGCCCGTGACTTCCAGTTCCAGTCCAAGGAACTCAACGATGCCAAGGCGGCCTCGGATCGCGACATGCTCAAGCTGCTCAAGCCGCGCCTGGACAAGGCCGTGGAAGAGGTGCTGAAGAAGGGTGATTACGATCTGGTGCTCGAGCGTGGCGCCGTGGTGGACGTGAAGCCGCAGTACGACATCACGCGCCAGGTCATCGAGCGCATGAACGCGGGTCGTTGATGAGCCATAGCACCTTTACGCTGGGCGAACTGGCGCAGTGGCTGGAAAGCCGCCAGTTGACCGTGGAGTTACGCGGTTCGTCCGAGCGCCTGGTGACCGGTCTGGCTACCCTGCCCGAGGCCGGTCCTGAGCAGTTGAGTTTTCTCGCCAATCCGCAGTACCGCCGGTACCTGGCCGACACCCAGGCCGGGGCCGTGCTGCTGACGGAAAAGGACGCCGACGGCTACACCGGTGACGCCCTGATCCTGGCGAATCCCTATCTGGCCTATGCGCGCCTTTCCCATCTGTTCGATCGCAAGCCGCGCAGCGCAGCCGGTATCCATCCCACCGCACTGGTCGCGGCGGATGCCCAGGTCGATCCGACGGCGGCCATCGGTCCCTACGTAGTGATCGAGGCGCAGGCGCGCATCGGCGCCGGTGTCAGTCTGGGCGCCCACTGCGTGGTGGGTGCGCGCAGCGTCATCGGTGCCGACAGCTGGCTGGCGCCGCGGGTCACGCTCTATCACGACGTGACCATCGGCGAGCGTGCCGTGGTGCAATCGGGTGCCGTGATTGGCGCCGAGGGCTTCGGTTTCGCTAACGAGCGCGGCCAGTGGCAGAAGATCGCCCAGCTGGGTGGCGTACTGATCGGCGACGACGTCGAGATCGGCGCCAACACCACCATCGACCGGGGCGCCCTGGCGAACACGGTCATCAGCAATGGTGTGAAGCTCGACAACCAGATCATGATCGCGCACAACGTCCAGGTCGGTGAGCACACCGCCATGGCCGCCTGCGTCGGCATCTCTGGCAGTACCAAGATCGGCAAACACTGCACCATCGCCGGCGGCGTGGGCATGGTCGGTCATATCGAGGTGTGCGACCACGTGTTCGTCACCGGTATGACCATGGTGACCCGCTCGATTACCGAGCCTGGCGCCTATTCCTCCGGTACGGCCATGCAGCCGGCCGGCGAATGGAAGAAGAGCGCCGCGCGGATTCGTCACCTCGACGACATGGCCCGCCGTCTGCAACATCTGGAAAAAATCGTTGCTACCGTGACCTCGCGGGATGACGCTGCTTCTGATGCTTGATTCTGCATCGGATGTTTCCCCTTTCTGAACAGGCCTTCCCCGACCATGATGGACATCAACGAGATCCGTGAATATCTCCCGCATCGCTATCCCTTTCTATTGGTGGATCGCGTGCTGGAGCTGGATATCGAAGCCAAGCGCATTCGTGCCTACAAGAACGTCAGCATCAACGAGCCCTTCTTCACTGGCCACTTCCCCCAGCATCCGATCATGCCGGGCGTGCTGATCGTCGAGGCCATGGCCCAGGCTGCCGGCGTGCTCGGCTTCAAGATGATGAATTCCTCGCCGGCCGATGGCACCCTGTACTACTTCGTCGGATCGGATAAGCTGCGGTTTCGCCAGCCGGTGACGCCGGGCGATCAGCTGATGCTTGACGCTCGCTTCATCAGTACCAAGCGCGGCATCTGGAAATTCGAATGCCACGCCAGTGTGGACGACAAGCCGGTCTGTTCGGCTGAAATCATCTGTGCGGAACGCAAGCTATGACGTTGATTGACCCCAGGGCTATCGTCGACCCCAAGGCACGGCTCGCCGCCGATGTCCAGGTCGGCCCCTGGTCGATCATCGGACCGGATGTCGAGATTGGCGAGGGGACCGTCATCGGGCCTCACGTCATTCTCAAGGGTCCGACCGTGATCGGGCGTCACAATCGTATCTTCCAGTTCTCGTCGATCGGCGAGGATACTCCCGACCTCAAGTATCAGGGCGAACCGACCCGACTGCGGATCGGCGATCACAACACCATCCGCGAAGGAGTCACCATCCATCGCGGTACCGTGCAGGATCGGGAAGAGACGACCCTTGGCGATCACAACCTGCTGATGGCCTATGTGCACATCGGCCATGACAGCGTGATCGGCAATCACTGCATCCTGGTCAACAACACGGCCCTCGCCGGGCACGTGCACGTCGACGACTGGGCGATCCTGTCCGGCTATACCCTGGTGCATCAGTTCTGCCGCATCGGCGCCCACAGCTTTTCCGGCATGGGCACGGCCATCGGCAAGGACGTACCGGCCTATGTCACGGTGTTTGGCAATCCGGCCGAGGCCCGCAGCATGAACTTCGAAGGCATGCGCCGCCGGGGCTTCTCGGCCGAAGCCATCAAGGAATTGCGCCGCGCCTACAAGGTGGTCTACCGCCAGGGCCTGACCGTCGATGACGCCCTGCGCGAGCTGGAACCCGTGGCTCAGCAGTTTCCCGAAGTGGCGGTGTTCCGCGATTCCATCCTGAGTGCGACGCGTGGCATCACCCGCTGAGTTCGCCCAGCGCCCGCTACGCGTGGCGCTGGTGGCAGGGGAGGCATCGGGTGATCTGCTCGGCGCCGGTCTGATGCAGGCGCTGCGTGCGCAGCATCCGAATATCTCCTTCATGGGCGTGGGCGGTCCGCGGATGGAAGCCGAAGGGCTGGTGTCCGAATTTCCCATGGAACGCCTGGCGGTCATGGGGCTGGTCGAGGTGCTCGGCCGCCTGCGGGAACTCCTGGGTCGGCGCAAGGCGCTGATCAGTCAGTTGCTCGACGCCTGTCCCGATGTCTTCATCGGCATCGACGCCCCGGATTTCGTCCTCGAAATCGAAGCCCAGCTGCATCGCGCCGGCATTCCGGCCGTGCACTATGTCAGTCCCTCGGTCTGGGCCTGGCGGCAGAAGCGGGTGCTGAAGATCCGCGACGGCTGCGACCTGATGCTGACCCTGTTTCCCTTCGAGGCGCGCTTCTACGAAGAACAGCAGGTACCGGTGCGCTTCGTCGGCCATCCACTGGCCGATACCATCCCTCTGGACAGCGACCGCCTGGCGGCCCGGCAGGCCCTGGGTTTGCCGGAAGAGGGGCAGGTCGTCGCCCTGCTGCCGGGCAGTCGCGGCGGTGAAGTAGGGCGCCTGGGTGCCCTGTTCCTCGACGCCGCCGCCCAATTGCTGGCCGTACGTCCTGGTGTGCGCTTCGTTCTGCCCTGTGCCAATGCCGCGCGGCGGGCGCAGGTGGAGCAGCTGCTGGAAGGCCGGCCGCCGCTGCCGCTGCTGCTGACCGATGGGCGATCCCATGAGGTGCTGGCCGCCTGTGATGGCGTGCTGATCGCCTCGGGCACCGCGACCCTGGAGACGCTGCTGTTCAAGAGACCCATGGTGGTGGCCTATCGGGTGGCCCCGCTGACCTATCTGATCCTCAAGCAGCTGGTGAAGAGTCCCTACATCTCGCTGCCCAACCTGCTGGCCGGGCGCAAGCTGGTGCCCGAGCTGATCCAGCACGAGGCGACGCCGGAGCGGCTGGTGGCCGAACTCCTGCCGCTGCTGGAGCAGCCGCAGCAGCAGACCGACAGCTTCGCCGCCATCCATCACAGCCTGAGGCGCGATGCCTCGGTCCAGGCGGCCGCTGCCGTGCTGGATCTCCTGCGGCAACGTGGCTGATGCAGCTGGGCCTGGATTTCAACCTGGTCGAGGCGCTGGTCGCCGGCGTCGACGAAGTCGGTCGCGGTCCGCTGTGCGGCGCCGTGGTCACCGCCGCAGTGATCCTCGATCCGGGCAAGCCCATCCTCGGCCTGAACGATTCGAAGAAGCTGTCGCTGGCGCGCCGCGAAGCCCTGTTCGACGAGATCCAGGAAAAGGCCCTGGCCTGGTGCGTGGCCCGCGCCGAGGTCGCCGAGATCGACCGGCTGAACATCCTGCACGCCACCATGCTGGCCATGCAGCGCGCGGTGGAAGGCCTCCAGGTGCAGCCGCGGCTGGCCCTGATCGATGGCAATCGCTGTCCCAAGCTGGCGGTGCCCAGTGCGCCGGTGGTGAAGGGCGATAGCCAGGTCCCGGCGATCGCCGCGGCGTCCATCCTGGCCAAGGTGACCCGCGACCGCGAGATGCAGGTGCTGGATGCCCTCTATCCGGGCTATGGCCTGGCCGGGCACAAGGGCTATCCCACCGCCGAACATCTCGACGCGCTCCGGCGCCTGGGGCCCACGCCCATTCACAGGCGCTCCTTCGCGCCGGTGCGGGACGCCTGGCACGCCCTCGAGACCCAGGCCTCCACCCAGATCATCGCCACCTACTGACGGCCGTCGCGGCGTTCTGACCCCGGGTCGACAATCCAGTACAATCTCGCGCCTCATGCATCAAGGGGTCTCTGCCATGTCCGCATCCTTCGTCCACCTGCGTCTCCACACGGAATACTCCCTGGTCGACGGGATCGTGCGGGTGAAGGGGCTGGTCAAGGCTGCCGAAGCCGCCGGAATGCCGGCCGTGGCGGTGACCGACCAGGGCAACCTCTGTTCGCTGGTCAAGTTCTACAAGGCGGCCATGGGCGCCGGGATCAAGCCCATCGCCGGCGCCGACATCTGGCTGGCCGGCCGCGAAGGCGACGCGCCCCTGAGCCGCATGACCCTGCTGGTCATGAACGCCAAGGGCTATCGCAACCTCACCGAGTTGCTGTCCCGTGGATTCCAGGAAGGCCAGCAGGACGGTCAGATCGTTATCCAGCGCGACTGGGTGAAGGACGCCAGCGAAGGCCTGATCGCCCTGTCCGGTTCCAAGGAGGGCGAGATCGGCCTGGCGCTGCTCGAAGGCGACCTGGCGCTGGCCGATCAGCTGTTCGAGGAATGGCAGCAGGTCTTCCAGGATCGCTTCTATCTGGAGGTGCAGCGCACCGAGCGAGTCGGTGACGAAGAGCACCTGCATGCCGCCGTGGCTCTGGCCGATCGCTGCGGGGGCGCCCTGGTGGCGACCAACGACGTGCGCTTTCTCAAGGCCGAAGACTTCGAGGCCCACGAGACCCGCGTCTGCATCGGCGAGGGCCGGCCGCTGGACGATCCCCGGCGCGAGCGCAAGTACAGCGACCAGCAGTACCTGAAGTCGGCGGCCGAGATGGCCGAGCTGTTCAGCGACCTGCCGGAAGCGCTGGAAAACACCGTCGAGATCGCCAAGCGCTGCAACATAGAGATCCAGCTGGGCAAGTACTTCCTGCCCAACTTCCCGATCCCCAACGGGATGACCATCAACGACTACCTGCGCCATGTGTCCTTCGAGGGCCTGGAAGAGCGCCTGGCCGTGCTCTGGCCGCGCGAGACCACGCCGAACTACGAGGAAAAGCGCCAGGAGTACGTCGACCGACTCAACTTCGAGCTCGACATCATCATCCAGATGGGCTTCCCCGGCTACTTCCTCATCGTGATGGACTTCATCAAGTGGGCGAAGAACAACGGCGTGCCGGTCGGCCCCGGCCGGGGCTCGGGTGCCGGCTCCCTGGTCGCCTACGTACTCAAGATCACCGACCTCGATCCGCTGGCCTATGACCTGCTGTTCGAGCGCTTCCTCAATCCCGAACGGATCTCCATGCCCGACTTCGACGTCGACTTTTGCATGGACGGTCGCGACCGGGTGATCGAATACGTGGCCGACCTGTACGGCCGCGAGGCGGTGAGCCAGATCATCACCTTCGGCACCATGGCCGCCAAGGCGGTGGTGCGCGACGTGGCGCGGGTGCAGGGCAAGTCCTATGGCCTGGCCGACCGCCTGTCGAAGATGATCCCCTTCGAAGTGGGCATGACCCTGCAGAAAGCCTTCGAGCAGGAGGAGCCGCTGCGCGACTTCCTGGCGACCGACGAGGACGCCAAGGAAATCTGGGACATGGCCTTGAAGTTGGAAGGCATCACCCGTGGCACCGGCAAGCACGCCGGGGGCGTGGTGATCGCACCGACCAAGCTGACCGACTTCTCGCCCATCGCCTGCGACGAAGACGGCAACGGCCTGGTGACCCAGTTCGACAAGGACGACGTCGAGCAGGCCGGTCTGGTCAAGTTCGACTTCCTTGGTCTGCGCACCCTGACCATCATCAAGTGGGCGTTGGAGACCATTAACCGCACGGAAGTGGAGGAGGGGCGCGAGCCGCTCAACATCGACTTCATCCCGCTGGACGACAAGCCGACCTATGCCCTGCTGCAGAAGGCCGAGACCACCGCCGTCTTCCAGCTGGAATCCCGCGGCATGAAGGAGCTGATCAAGAAGCTCAAACCGGACTGCCTGGAGGACCTCATCGCCCTGGTGGCGCTGTTCCGCCCCGGTCCGCTGCAGTCGGGCATGGTGGACGACTTCATCAACCGCAAGCACGGCCGCGCCGAGCTGGCCTATCCGCATCCGGACTACCAGTACGAAGGCCTGCAGCCGGTGCTGGCGCCCACCTACGGCATCATCCTCTACCAGGAACAGGTGATGCAGATCGCCCAGGTCATGGGCGGCTACACCCTGGGCCAGGCGGACATGCTGCGCCGCGCCATGGGCAAGAAGAAGCCCGAGGAGATGGCCAAGCAGCGCGGCGGCTTCATCGAAGGCTGCGCCAACAACGGCATCGATGCGGAGCTGGCCGGCAACATCTTCGACCTGGTGGAAAAATTCGCCGGCTACGGCTTCAACAAGTCGCACTCGGCGGCCTACGGCCTGGTGTCCTACCAGACCGCCTGGCTGAAGACCCACTATCCGGCGCCCTTTATGGCCGCGGTGCTGTCGGCGGACATGCACAACACCGACAAGGTGGTGATCCTCATCGAGGAATGCCGCCACATGAAGCTGCGCATCGATACGCCGGACGTGAACATCTCCGAGTTCAAGTTCACCGTGAACGACGGCGGGCGCATCGTCTACGGCCTGGGCGCCATCAAGGGCGTGGGCGAGGGGCCGGTGGAGGCCATCGTCGAGGCGCGGGCCGAAGGCCCCTTCAAGGACCTCTTCGACTTCTGCGCGCGGGTGGACCTCAAGCGCATCAACAAGCGCACCCTGGAAGCCCTGATCCGCTCCGGTGCCCTGGATCGCCTGGGTCCGCACTACCATGACGAGCTCAAGGCCTATCAGGCGACCATCGACCAGAATCGCGCCGTGCTGCTGGCCGCCATGGAGGAGGCCATCGCCTCGGCCGAACAGACCGCCCGCAGCCACAACAGCGGCCATGTCGATCTCTTCGGCGGCGTCTTCGCCGAACCCGAGGCCGACGTCTATGCCAACCACCGTCGCGCCCGCGAGCTCAATCTCAAGGAGCGCCTGCGCGGGGAAAAGGAAACCCTGGGGCTGTACCTGACCGGTCACCCCATCGAGGAATACGAAGGCGAGGTGCGCCGGCTGGCGCGCCAGCGCATCGTCGACCTCAAGCCGTCGCGCGAAACCCAGACCGTCGCCGGGCTGATCGTCAACCTGCGGGTGATGAAGAACAAGCGCGGCGACAAGATGGGCTTCGTCACCCTGGACGACAGGTCCGGGCGCATCGAGGCCTCGCTGTTCGCCGAAGCCTTCAACGCCGCCCAGGCGCTCTTGCAGACCGATGCCCTGGTGATCGTCGAGGGCGAGGTCAGCCAGGACGATTTCTCCGGTGGCCTGCGTCTGCGCGCCAAGCGCATGCTGGGGCTGGAAGAAGCCCGGACCGCCCTGGCGGAAAGCCTCAGGATCGCGGTGCGTAGCGAGGCACTGGCCGGCGACCGGCTGCGCTGGCTGGGCGAGTTGTGCGGCCGTCATCGCGGCGCCTGTCCGGTCACCATCGACTACCAGGGCCCCACCGCGCGGGCGCTGCTGCAGTTCGGCGAGAACTACCGGATCGACCCGGCCGATGGCCTGATTCAAACCCTGCGTGACCAGTTCGGCAGGGAGAACGTCTTTCTGAACTATCGTTAAGTCCGAGCGCCTCGTGCGCTTCGTCCCAACCCTCGCCAGCGGCGGGTGCCGGTGACGTGGCAGGAGTCTCGACCTGTCCCGTCCGATCCCTTAAGGTAGGCGCCCCGGCCCTTGGCTCTAGATTGCACTAACGGATGCCCATGAACCCGAACTATCTCGATTTCGAACAGCCCATCGCCGATCTCCAGGCCAAGATCGAAGAACTTCGACTGGTCGGTAACGACAATGCGCTGAACATCAGTGACGAGATCGCCCGGTTGCAGGAGAAGAGCCAGGCGCTCACCAAGAGCATCTTCAGCGACCTGTCCAGCTGGCAGGTGGCTCGTCTGGCGCGTCATCCGCTGCGTCCCTACACCCTCGACTACATCAACTACCTGTTCAGCGATTTCGAAGAGCTGCACGGCGACCGCCACTTCGCCGACGATCCGGCCATCGTCGGTGGCATCGCCCGCCTGGACGGCCGTCCGGTGATGGTCATCGGCCACCAGAAGGGTCGTGAAGTCCGCGAGAAGGTCCGCCGCAACTTCGGCATGCCGCGTCCGGAAGGCTATCGCAAGGCCTGCCGCCTGATGGAAATGGCCGAGCGCTTCAAGATGCCGATCCTGACCTTCATCGATACCCCCGGCGCCTACCCGGGCATCGACGCCGAAGAGCGTGGCCAGAGCGAGGCCATCGCCTGGAACCTGCGCGTCATGGCGCGCCTGAAGACCCCCATCATCGCCACCGTGATCGGCGAGGGTGGTTCCGGTGGCGCCCTGGCCATCGGCGTCTGCGACCAGCTCAACATGCTGCAGCACTCCACCTACTCGGTGATCTCGCCGGAAGGTTGCGCCTCCATTCTCTGGAAGACCGCCGAGAAGGCGCCCGATGCCGCCGAGGCCATGGGCATCACCGCCGAGCGACTGAAGAGCCTGAACATCGTCGACCAGGTGATCGACGAGCCCCTGGGTGGCGCGCACCGCGATCCCCAGGCCATGGCCAACAGCCTGCGCACCGCGCTGCTGGAACAGCTGGACGAACTCAAGGGCTACGACATGCCGGCGCTGCTGGAGCGTCGCTACGAGCGCCTGATGAGCTACGGCATCGCCTGATCCCGCCCCTATGAGTCTGCTGGATCGGCTGCGCGCCCGCCTGGAGCGGCAGCCGCCCACCCGTCACTGGCGGGTGGGCTTTTCCGGCGGACTCGATTCCACCGTTCTCCTGCATCTCCTCGCGCAGCTGCGCGAACAGGGGTTGCTGGCCGATCTGCAGGCGGTGCATGTGCACCATGGTCTGCAAGCCGCGGCGGATGCCTGGGTCTCGCACTGCGCCCGGGTCTGCCAGGGGCTGGCAATCCCGCTCGATATCCTGCACGTCCACATCGATGGCGCCGCCAGTCTCGAACGGGCTGCCCGCGAGGCGCGCTATGCCGCCTTCGTCCGGGTGCTGCCCAGGGAGGGCTGCCTGGTGCTGGGCCAGCATCGCGACGATCAGCTGGAGACCCTGCTGCAGCGGCTGGTGCGCGGCGCGGGGGTCAAGGGCCTGGCCGGCATGCCCGAGACCCGCTCCGTGGCCGCCGGTCGGCTCTGGCGGCCGTTGTTGGACGAGCCGCGGCGCGTGCTGCTGGCCTATGCCGAAGCCGAGGGGCTGGACTGGATCGAGGATCCCAGCAATGCCGATACCCGGCTGGATCGCAATTACCTGAGGCACCAGGTGCTGCCGCGGCTACGCGACCGCTGGCCGGGCGTCGATCAGGTCATGGCGCGCAGTGCCCGGCATCTGGCCGAAGCCGACGAATTGCTCGGTGAACTGGCCAGCCAGGATCTGCAGCAGGCTCGGCGGGCCGAACAGCCTTTCCCCTGGATCCCCTTGCCCAGTCTGGCCCTGGCGCCCTTGCAGTCCCTGAGCGAGGCACGCCAGCGCAATGCCCTGCGGGTCTGGCTGGACAGCTTCACCCGCCAGCCCGACAGCGCCCACTGGGCCGGTTGGCAGGCATTGCGCGAGGCGGGCGAGGCCGGCGATCCGGTCTGGCGTCTCGAAGGTGGCAGTCTGCGCCGGGGGGCAGGGCGGATCTGGTGGGTGCCCGCGGCCTGGCAGGTCGCGCCGTCACCCCGGGCCATTAACGGGCAGGAAACCACCCTGGAACTCCAGGGGAATGGTCGCCTGCGATTCAGCGTACCGGTCGTCGCATCCGGCTGGCGAATCGGCTATCGCCAGGGTGGCGAGCGGCTGGTCGTACCGGGTCGCGGCAGCCGCGATCTCAAGCGTCTGCTCAACGAGCAGGGGGTGCCGCCGTTCCTGCGCGGCCGATTGCCGCTGCTCTGGCGCGGCGACGAACTGCTGGCGGTGGCCAACCTGCCCGGTCTGGATGGGCTGCCGGGGGGAGGGCGGCTTGAGTGGCAGCCCGCAGACGGCATGGGCGGGTTTGAGCTGGGATGACCTTTAGGCTAGACTACGCTCCCGTCTTATATCGCATTTTCCGCTCGCCCCGAGTGGACGGTGTGCATTGGTCCGGCGCCAGGCCGACCGCTCTCGCTTTCATCGGCGGCTCTCCGCCTCAACGCAGATTCTAGGAATTTTCATGACGCGCTTTATTTTCGTCACGGGCGGTGTTGTTTCTTCTTTGGGGAAAGGCATCGCCTCGGCCTCCCTGGGCGCCATTCTGGAAGCGAGAGGGCTGAAGGTCACCATGCTCAAGCTGGATCCCTACATCAACGTGGATCCCGGCACCATGAGCCCCTTCCAGCACGGCGAGGTGTTCGTCACCCATGACGGCGCCGAGACCGATCTGGACCTGGGTCACTACGAGCGCTTCATCCGCACCACCGTGACCCAGAACAACAACTTCACCACCGGTCGCATCTACATGGACGTCCTGCGCAAGGAGCGTCGTGGCGACTACCTGGGCGCCACCGTGCAGGTGATCCCGCACATCACCGACGAGATCAAGAGACGCATCATCAAGGGCGCCGGCGATGCCGACGTGGCCCTGGTGGAGATCGGCGGCACCGTCGGTGACATCGAGTCGCAGCCCTTCCTCGAAGCCATCCGCCAGCTGCGGGTGGAGATCGGCGCGCGCCGTGCCATGCTGATGCACCTGACCCTGGTCCCCTACATCGCCACCGCCGGCGAGACCAAGACCAAGCCGACCCAGCATTCGGTCAAGGAACTGCGCTCCATCGGCCTGCAGCCCGATGTGCTGATCTGCCGTTCCGACCACACCGTCGACAGCTCTTCCCGCCGCAAGATCGCCCTCTTCACCAACGTCGAAGAGCGCGCGGTCATCTCCCTGGAAGACGTCGACACCATCTACCGCATTCCCTCCGTGCTGCACGCCCAGGGCCTGGACGAATTCGTCGTCGAGCGCTTCGGCCTGGAGTGCAAGCCGGCCGATCTGTCCGAGTGGGATCGCGTGGTGGACGCCAAGCTCAACCCCGAGCAGGAAGTCACCATCGCCATGGTCGGCAAGTACATGGAGCTGCTCGACGCCTACAAGTCGCTGATCGAGGCCATGACCCACGCTGGTATCCAGAGCCGCACCAAGGTCAACCTGCGCTATATCGACTCCGAGCACATCGAGCAGCAGGGCACCCATCTGCTCAAGGGCGTGGACGCCATCCTGGTGCCGGGCGGCTTCGGCCTGCGCGGCGTGGAAGGCAAGATCGCCACCGTGCAGTACGCCCGCGAGAACAAGATCCCCTACCTGGGCATCTGCCTGGGCATGCAGGTGGCGGTCATCGAATTCGCCCGTAACGTGCTGGGCTGGAAAGACGCCAACTCCACCGAGTTCGACAAGGCCAGTGGCCACCCGGTGGTCGGCCTGATCACCGAATGGCAGGATTCCACCGGCGCCACCGAGATCCGTACCGAAGGCTCCGACCTGGGCGGCACCATGCGCCTGGGCGCCCAGGAGTGCCAGCTGATCGGCGGTACCCAGGTGCACGACTGCTATGGCCAGGACGTCATCGTCGAGCGCCACCGTCACCGCTACGAGGTCAACAACAACCTCCTGCCGCAGATCGAAGCCGCCGGCCTGAAGATCTCCGGTCGCTCGGGCGACGGTGCCCTGGTCGAAGTGGTGGAAGCCCCGGATCATCCCTGGTTCGTCGCCTGCCAGTTCCACCCGGAGTTCACCTCCACCCCGCGTGACGGCCATCCGCTGTTCAGCGGCTTCGTCAACGCCGCCCTGCGTTACGCCAAGAAGGATTGATCATGACCGCTCAGAAGATCGTCCGCGTCGGCAGCATCGAGATCGCCAACGACAAGCCCTTCGTGCTGTTCGGCGGCATGAACGTGCTGGAATCCCGCGACCTGGCCATGCAGGTGTGCGAGCAATACGTCAAGGTGACCGAGAAGCTGGGCATCCCCTACGTCTTCAAGGCCAGCTTCGACAAGGCCAACCGCTCCTCCGTGACCAGCTATCGCGGTCCGGGCATGGAAGCCGGCCTGCGCATCTTCGAAGAGCTCAAGGCCACCTTCGGCATGCCGGTGATCACCGACGTCCACGAGCCCTACCAGGCAGCGCCGGTGGCGGCGGTGTGCGACATCATCCAGCTGCCGGCCTTCCTCTCGCGGCAGACCGATCTGGTGGTGGCCATGGCCAAGACCGACGCCGTGATCAACATCAAGAAGGCGCAATTCCTCGCGCCCCAGGAGATGAAGCACATCCTCGCCAAGTGCGAAGAAGCCGGCAACGACCAGCTGATCCTCTGCGAGCGGGGCTCCTCCTTCGGCTACAACAACCTGGTGGTCGACATGCTCGGCTTTGGCATCATGAAGAGCTTCGGCTACCCGGTGTTCTTCGACGTCACCCATGCCCTGCAGATGCCGGGCGGGCGTGCCGATTCCGCCGGCGGCCGCCGCGCCCAGGTCACCGACCTGGCCAAGGCCGGCATGAGCCAGGGCCTGGCCGGTCTGTTCCTCGAAGCCCATCCGGATCCCGAACATGCCAAGTGCGACGGCCCCTGTGCCCTGCGCCTGGACAAGCTGGAGCCCTTCCTGGCCCAGCTCAAGGCGCTGGACGAGCTGGTGAAGTCGTTCACGCCGATCGAAACTGCCTAAGCGGCGGCTGAATCAAAAGGCCCAGGCGCAGCCGAAGGCTGATCCGTCAATGACCGGTAACATGGAGATCGATACAAAAATGGCTAACATCGTCGACATCAAGGGACGTGAGGTCCTGGATTCCCGCGGCAACCCCACCGTTGAAGCGGACGTGATCCTGGACAATGGTATCGTCGGTCGCGCCACCGCGCCGTCCGGCGCGTCCACCGGTTCGCGCGAGGCACTGGAGCTGCGCGACGGCGACAAGAGCCGTTACCTGGGCAAGGGCGTCCTGAAGGCCGTGGGCAACATCAACGGCCCGATCCGTGACCTGCTGCTGGGCAAGGATCCGAGCGACCAGAAGGCCCTGGACCGCGCGATGATCGAGCTGGACGGTACCGACAACAAGGCCAAGCTGGGCGCCAACGCCATCCTGGCCGTGTCCCTGGCGGCCGCCAAGGCCGCTGCCGAAGACCAGGACCTGCCGCTCTACGCCCACATCGCCAACCTGAACGGCACCCCCGGTCAGTACTCCATGCCGGTGCCGATGATGAACATCATCAACGGCGGCGAGCATGCCGACAACAACGTCGACATTCAGGAATTCATGGTCCAGCCGGTCGGCGCCAAGAGCTTTGCCGACGCCCTGCGCGTGGGTGCTGAGATCTTCCATCACCTCAAAGCCGTGCTCAAGGCCCGTGGCCTGAGCACCTCCGTGGGTGACGAAGGCGGCTTCGCGCCGAACCTGGCCTCCAACGCCGACGCCCTGGCCGCCATCGCCGAAGCGGTTAAGAATGCCGGTTACGAGCTGGGCACCGACGTGACCCTGGCTCTGGACTGCGCCTCCAGCGAGTTCTACAAGGACGGCCAGTACGACCTGTCCGGCGAGGGCAAGGCCTTCGACGCCAACGGTTTCGCCGACTACCTGGCCGGGCTGACCGAGCAGTTCCCGATCATCTCCATCGAAGACGGCATGGACGAGTCCGACTGGGCCGGCTGGAAGGCCCTGACCGACAAGATCGGCAGCAAGGTGCAGCTGGTGGGCGACGACCTGTTCGTCACCAACACCAAGATCCTCAAGGAAGGCATCGAGAAGGGCATCGGTAACTCGATCCTGATCAAGTTCAACCAGATCGGCTCCCTGACCGAGACCCTGGAAGCCATCCAGATGGCCAAGGCCGCCGGCTACACCGCGGTGATCTCCCACCGCAGCGGCGAGACCGAAGACTCCACCATCGCCGACCTGGCCGTGGGCACCGCCGCCGGTCAGATCAAGACCGGTTCGCTGTGCCGTTCCGATCGCGTCTCCAAGTACAACCAGCTGCTGCGCATCGAAGAGCAGCTGGGTGCCAAGGCGCCTTACCGCGGTCGTGCCGAGTTCCGCAGCTAAAGGTTGCGCGACCGGGGAGGCGATGACAGAGGTCGTCGCCTTCCGCCACGTCCGACGGACCACAGGATAGATGCCCAGTTTACAAGCGTAGAGCCGGGCTTCTATCCTGTTTTCGTCTCTGCCGCCGCCTTTGCGGCATCCGCCGTCCGCGAATCCGTTATCTCCCATGCGAAGTCCCTACTGGCTGTTCCCCTTCCTGCTCCTGCTGCTTGGCGGTCTTCAGTATCGCCTGTGGGTCGGTGATGGCAGCTTCGCCCAGGTGCGCGAACTCAAGCAGCAGATCGCCGACCAGAATGGTGAGAACAAGCGCCTGCTGGAGCGCAACGAGATCCTCGAAGCCGAGGTCGTCGAGCTCAAGAAAGGCATGGAGACCGTCGAGGAGCGTGCCCGCCACGAACTCGGCATGGTCAAACAAGGCGAAACCCTCTTCCTGCAATCCAAATAATGTCCCTTCTGCCTTCCTTCTGGGCGGTCATTCCCGCCGCGGGCGTGGGTGCGCGGATGCGTGCCGACCGACCCAAGCAATACCTCGATCTGTGCGGCCGCAGCCTGCTGGAGCGCACCCTCGACTGTTTTCTTGACCATCCGCGCCTGCGCGGGCTGGCGGTGAGCCTGGCGGCGGAAGATCCCTGGTGGCCGACGCTGGCCTGTGCCCGCGACGCCCGCATCCTGCGCGCCCCGGGTGGGCGTGAGCGCGCCGACTCGGTGCTGGGTGGCCTGCTGCTGCTGAGCGAGCAGGGCGCCAGCGATGGTGACTGGGTGCTGGTGCACGATGCTGCCCGGCCCAATCTCTGCCGCGCCGATCTGGATCGGCTACTGGCCGAACTGGCCCAGGACCCGGTGGGTGGTCTTCTGGGCGTACCGGCGCGGGATACCCTCAAGCGCGTTGGCCGCGATGGCCGGGTGAGCGAAACCGTGGATCGCAGCCAGGTCTGGCTGGCCTACACGCCGCAGATGTTCCGCCTCGGCGCCCTGCGAGACGCCCTGAGCGCCGGTCTGGCCGCGGGCGCCGCCATCACAGACGAGGCCTCGGCCATGGAGTGGGCGGGGCATGCGCCGCGCCTGGTCGAAGGCCGTGCGGACAACATCAAGGTCACCACCCCCGAAGACCTGCAGCGACTGCAAAGTGTCTTCGCCGAGGCCTAGCCCTCAGGCCCGCAGCGGCACCTCAATGAGAAAGCGGAACAGCGCGCCATGCTGTTCCACCGCCTGACAATCGTAGCCCTGGCGCCGGGTATCTTCCGGAATGCCGTGGATCGACTGGGCGCAATCGGTGATCACCTCCAGGAGATCGCCGGGCTGCAGGGTCTGCAAGGTCTCCAGGGTGGCGATGGCGTTGTAGGGGCAGTGTTCGCCGCGCAGATCAAGCGACAGCGTCGGCGTCTTGGCGAGTGTCATGGACAGGCTTCCGGGGGCGAGTGAAACGGCGGGCGTTGAGTTGCACCAGCAGCAGGCAGAGGGCCAGGCCGGCAAAGGTCAGCAGCAGGCCGCTGCCAGGACCTGCCTGCTGCAGCAGATTGATCCTGGGATAGGGCAGGGCGAGGGCGCTGCCCAGGCGGTCCCAGTAGACCGCCACCAGGGTCCCGCCGATGACGTTGCCCAGGCCCACCACCCAGAAATGCAGCTGGTCTTCCACCGCGCGGTACATCCAGCCGGTCTCGCAGCCACCGGCGAGGACGATGCCGACACCAAACAGCAGGCCACCGATCACGGCGTTGGGGCCCATCCAGAAGATCTTGGGCGCCATGCCGAGCTGGATGGCGCCAAAGGTGCCGAGGCAGGCCACCGCCATGCCCAGCAGGATGCCGGTCGCCGCCTGGGTACGGCCGGTGGTCCAGAGGTCGCGGGCGGCGCTGGTAAAGCAGATCTGCGCCCGCTCGATCAGGCCGCCGAAGACCAGGCCGAAGAGGGCGGCCAGACCCAGGACCAGGGAGATCTCGAAGCGCCAGGCGGCGAAGAGCAGCGCCACCACCAGCACGGCGAGACCCAGCCGCGCCTGGCGACGCGCGCGCCGGGCCAGTTGCCCGGCATCGGGCAGGACGGCGGCGTGGGCAGTGACCTTCAGCGGAATGCGCAGCCAGGGCAGCAGGGTCAGCTTCACGCCAAGCCAGGCGCCGGCCACCGTGGCCAGCATGAAGGCCCAGGCATGCAGCGAGAACATGGGGATGCCGGTAAAGAAGGCCGCCAGGTTGCAACCCATGGCCAGGCGGGCACCGAAGCCGGCGATGATGCCGCCGACCAGGCCCTGGAGCAGCCGGCGGCGACTGGTGGGCCAGCGCAGGCCGACGTTGCCGGCCCAGAGGGCGCAGGCCAGGGCGCCCAGCAGCATGCCGATGATCATGACGCCATCGATGCGATCCAGGGGCGTGCCCTGCAGGCCGATCAGCCGGAAATAGCTCCAGTCCCTTACCGGGACGCCGAACCAGGCCAGCACATGGCCGCCCCAGCGGGTGAATTCGCCAGTCACGGCCCAGAAGGTTCCGGTCAGGGCGAAGTAGTAGGCCGAGGCGACGCCGAGGGCGATCAGCGTGGGCAGGGGCGCCCAGAAGCGCAGCAGATAGCGCTCGCGAAAGGCGGCTAGGGCAGACATGGTGACAACCTTGGCAGGGGCGGATTGGCGCTGAAGTCTAGTTCAAGCGCCAATCCGGTCCAGCGCAGCGGCTAGTAGCGATAGATGGCCGCCACGCCGGTGCCGCCAGGCATCCGCTCGCGCGGCAGGACCAGCACCTCGCCACCTTGCTGCAGGGCCTGGAAGCTGAGTTCGTCCAGCAGGTCGTCGGCATTGGCGCCCTCCGGCTTGGCGGGGACCAGCAGGCGCCGTTCCAGGTCCAGATAGCCCGGGATATGGCGATCGGCTTCCACCAGCAGGGTGTCGACCCGGGCGTCCAGCAGGGCGCCCCCGATGTCTTCCAGGCGATCCGAGGCCAGCCCCTGGCCACGACGCTGGGCGTAGGTATCCAGCAGGTCGTCGAGTCGCTGTTCCATGCGGGGCGCCATCACCGCCCAGGCCCTGGCACGCAGGGCGTCGTTGTCCAGGGGACCGGGATCACCGGCGATGCCTTCGGGTAAGAGATGGGGATTCTGGCTCAGACGGCGAAAGGCGGCCTGGTGCTCCGGCAGCGCGGCCAGCACCAGGGGCAGGCGAGCGGTGTTGCTGTGCACCCGGGTCAGGGCGCGGTCCAGGGCCAGGAAGTAGCGCTCGCGGTCGGCGTCCTGCTCGTCATGCTTGCTGATGCCGCCGGCGTTGTGCTGCATGGAGTCGCCACGCTCGCCGGCCCGGCTGAAGCCCTGGGGCAGGCCGCGCTGGTTGCCTTCGGTCAGCTCGGTGCCGAGGGCGTCTTCCAGGGTGCGCGGCACCCCTTCGCCCAGCTCCACCTCCACCAGGTTGTCGCGGTTGCCTTCGAACAGGTGCGCCTGATTGCGGGTCAGGCACAGCACCTGATAGCGATCCCGCGCCTGGGCCAGGCGCAGCAGCGGCTGCAGCTGGAAGTGGTGATTGACCCGGGCGGTCTCTTCCAGGGGGTCCAGTACCTTGAGCACCCGGAGCTGATCGCGGTCGCGCAGGATGGCCAGGCCGCCGCGCGGGTAGTGCCAGAAATCGGCGTTGTCCACCAGGGTCTGCAGCGGCGCCAGCAGCGCGGCGTGATCGGCTTCGGGAAAGCGCTCGACGAGATCCGCTTCCAGCTGCCGCAACAGATTCTTGAAGCGGATGACATTCTGCTCACGCTGCGGAAAGGCGCGCTCGGTGGGCATGTAGAGAGACAGGCATGGTGGGGTCGCCTCCTTCATCCAGGTGGCGAGTGCGTGATGATCGAGGGTGTCGTTCATGGGACCTCCGGCTGCAGGAGTCGCCGTGACGCCACCGGCAGGGCGGGGTCAGGACGACCGACACCCTTTCGAAGGGCGCTCGAAAGACCCGGTTCCTCCGCTGCGCTCAGCTTCCGGATGGGTGGCGAGCGCCTGGGCGCGGGGTGCTCAGGCCCTGTTTGAGGTGTTCCACCAGCAGGCGGATCTTCGGTGAGAGAAAGCGCCGCTGCGGGTAGAGCGCCCAGACCGCGCTGTTGGGCGGCTGGCGATTGTCCAGCAGGGCGCGCAGCTCGCCGCGGGCCAGGTGCGGCAGGACATAGTAGTCCGGCAGCTGGCACAGGCCGAAGCCGCGCAGGGCGGCGTCCAGCACCGCCTGACCGCTGTTGCAGCGCCAGGAACCCTGGACCCGGTGCAGCACCTCGCGATCGTTTTCGCGAAAGCTCCAGATATCGCTGGTGCCCACCAGGCAGCGATGGCGCCCGAGTTCCGACAGGGTATGGGGTGCGCCGAAGCGCTCCAGGTAGCTGGGCGCGGCACACAGATAGAGCTCCCGCGGCGCCAGGCGGGTCGCTACCAGGCGTGAATCGGCCAGGCGCCCCAGGCGGATGGCCAGGTCGTAGCCTTCGTGCAAGAGATCGACGGTGCGATTGGTCAGGTCCAGTTCCAGGCTGACCTCGGGATAGCGGGCGAGGAAGTCGTTGACCAGGGGCACGACGAAGCGCTCGCCATAGGTCACCGCGCAGGTCATGCGGATCAGCCCCTTGGGCTGGCTGGAGAGATCGCTGACCTCGCGCAGGGCTTCGTCGCGCGCCTCCTGCAGCCGGCGGCAGTGCTGCAGAAAGGTGTGGCCGGCTTCGGTGAGGGCGACGCTGCGGGTGCTGCGATAGAGCAGGCGGGCCTGCAGCCGTTCTTCCAGTCGGGCCACCTGCCGGCTCACGTGAGAGGTCGAGGTGCCGAGGCGATCGGCGGCCTGGCCGAAGTGCAGGGTGCTCGCCACGGCAACGAATTCGTCGATTCCCTCCCAGCTCATGATTGTTTCTCTGCGGCAAAAATGAATTCCAGTATGCCCGATTGTTCCAGGAATTCTGGCGTCTAAACTGGTCCTCTCGTTTTTTCGCCCCTCTGGAGTCGACCATGATCAAGTCCCGCGCCGCCGTAGCCTTCGCGCCCAACGAGCCCCTCAAGATCGTCGAAGTGGACGTCGAGCCGCCCAAGGCCGGTGAGGTGCTCATCCGCATCGTCGCCACCGGTGTTTGCCACACCGATGCCTACACCCTCTCGGGTCAGGATTCCGAAGGGGTCTTTCCCTGCATCCTCGGTCACGAGGGCGGTGGCATCGTCGAGGCGGTGGGCGAGGGCGTGACCTCGGTCGCCGTGGGCGATCACGTCATCCCGCTGTACACCGCCGAATGCGGTCAGTGCAAATTCTGCAAATCCGGCAAGACCAACCTGTGCAGCTCGGTACGCGCCACCCAGGGCAAGGGCCTGATGCCCGACGGCACCACCCGTTTCTCCTACAACGGCGAGCCGATCTACCACTACATGGGTTGCTCCACCTTTTCCGAGTACACGGTGCTGTCGGAGGTCTCGGTGGCCAAGATCCCCCAGGAAGCGCCCCTGGAGAAGGTCTGCCTGCTGGGTTGTGGCGTGACCACCGGCATCGGCGCCGTGCTCAACACCGCCAAGGTGGAAGAGGGCGCCACCGTCGCCGTCTTCGGCCTGGGCGGCATCGGCCTGGCCGCCATCATCGGCGCCAAGATGGCCAAGGCCAGCCGCATCATCGCCATCGACATCAATCCGTCCAAGTTCAACATCGCCCGTGAACTGGGCGCCACCGACTTCATCAATCCCAAGGATCACCAGAAGCCGATCCAGGAGGTCATCGTCGAGCTGACCGATGGCGGCGTCGACTACAGCTTCGAGTGCGTCGGCAACGTCAACCTGATGCGCGCGGCGCTGGAGTGCTGCCACAAGGGCTGGGGCGAGTCGGTGATCATCGGCGTGGCCGGTGCCGGCCAGGAAATCAGTACCCGCCCGTTCCAGCTGGTGACCGGTCGCGTCTGGCGCGGCAGCGCCTTCGGCGGCGTCAAGGGCCGCAGCGAGCTGCCCGGCTATGTGCGCAAGGCGCAGAGCGGCGAGATCCCGCTGGACACCTTTATCACCCACACCATGGGCCTGGAGCAGATCAACGAGGCCTTCGAGCTGATGCACGAAGGCAAGAGCATCCGCACCGTCGTCCACTACTGATCGGCGGGAGGGCGCCCAGTGCGCCCTCTGCGCGGGAGATGACCATGAGTCTCGAACTGCTCTCCAGCAACAAGAGTTTCGGCGGCTGGCACAAGCGCTATCGCCATCGCGCCCGCAGTCTCGACTGCGACATGACCTTCGCCGTCTACCTGCCGCCCCAGGCGGAGGCGCGCAGCGACCTGCCGGTGCTTTACTGGCTGTCGGGGCTGACCTGCACCGACGAGAACTTCATGCAGAAGGCCGGTGCCCAGCGCCTGGCCGCCGAGCTGGGCCTGGTGCTGGTGGCGCCAGATACCAGTCCGCGCGGCGAAGGCGTACCGGACGACCCCGAAAAGGCCTGGGATTTCGGCCTGGGGGCGGGGTTCTACGTCAACGCCACTCAGCAGCCCTGGGCCAAGCACTACCGCATGCACGACTATGTGGTGGAAGAATTGCCGGCGCTGATCGAGGCCAACTTCCCGGTCTCGGATCGTCGCGGCGTCAGCGGTCACTCCATGGGCGGCCACGGTGCCCTGATCTGCGCCTTGCGGCATCCCGGTCGTTATCGCTCGGTGTCGGCCTTCTCGCCCATCGTCAATCCGCTGGATTGTCCCTGGGGGCACAAGGCGTTCTCCAACTACCTGGGCGAGGACCGCAGCACCTGGGCCGAGTGGGACGCCTGTGCACTGCTGGAGAAGGCCGAGGAGCGCCTGCCGCTGCTGATCGACCAGGGCGAGCAGGACAGCTTCCTCGCCGAACAGCTCAAGCCCCAGGCGCTGCAGCGCGCGGCGGAAGCCGTGGGCCATCCGCTGGAACTGCGTCTGCAACCGGGGTATGACCACAGCTATTTCTTCGTCGCCAGCTTCGTCGACGACCATCTGCGGCATCACGCGGCGGCGCTCACGGCCCCCTGAGGGCGACGGGAACTGTCCCCAGCCGGTAGAATCGACGCCCTGTCAGTCTCAAGGGCGTCTCTCTTCATGCGCATAGGTCACGGTTTCGACGTTCACGCCTTCGGCGAGGGCGACTTCATCACCCTCGGCGGAATTCGTATTCCCCATCACCGTGGCCTGGTCGCCCACTCCGACGGCGACGTGCTGCTGCATGCCCTGGCCGATGCCCTGCTGGGCGCGGCCGCCCTGGGCGACATTGGCAAGCATTTCCCCGATACCGATCCGCGCTTCAAGGGCGCTGACAGTCGGGTGCTGCTGCGTCATGTGGTCGGCCTGGTCCGCGAGCAGGGCTGGCAGGTCGGTAACGTCGACGGCACCATCGCCGCCCAGGCGCCCAAGATGGCGCCGCACATCGAAGCCATGCGCCAGGCCATTGCCGAGGATCTGCACGTCGAGCTGGGTCAGGTCAACGTCAAGGCCACCACCACCGAACGCTTGGGTTTCGTCGGGCGCGAAGAGGGCATCGCCGTGCACGCCGTGGCCCTGCTGCTGCCGCTATGACCGAAGACCAGTTGCTCGGGCCGCGCGCCCATGGCGAGCCCTGCGGCCAGGCGATCCTCAAGGCCAGTGCCGAGGACTTCCAGGTGGATGAGGTGCTGGACATCCCGCTCAGCGGTGATGGCGAGCACCTCTGGCTGTGGGTCGAGAAGCGCGGCCTCAACACCGAGGAAGCGGTGCGCCGCCTGGCGCGCGCCGCCGGGGTGCCGCAGCGGGCGATCAGCTATGCCGGTCTCAAGGATCGCCAGGCCCTGACCCGCCAGTGGTTCAGCCTGCACCTGCCCGGCAAGGCCGATCCGGATCTGTCGGCCGCCTGCGACGAGACGCTGGTGATCCTCCAGCAGGGTCGCCACCGCCGCAAGCTGCAGCGCGGCGCCCATGCCGCCAACGGCTTCCGCCTGCGGCTGACCGGGCTCCAGGCCGATCCGGCAGCGCTGGAGGCGCGGCTGCAGGCCATCGCCGCCGCTGGCGTGCCCAATTATTTCGGTCCGCAGCGCTTCGGCTATCAGGGTGGCAACCTGGCGGACGCCCAGCAGTGCGCCCGCGAGCAGCGCCTGCCCGAGCAACGCAATCGGCGCTCGCGCACCCTGTCCGCCGCGCGCAGCTGGCTGTTCAATCAGGTGCTGGCCGGGCGCATCACCGACGGCTCCTGGAAGCGGGCGCAGGAGGGCGATCTGCTGGCCTTCACCGACAGCCGCAGCCACTTTCCGGCCACCGCCGCCGATCTGACCGATCCGCGCCTGGCGGCGCTCGATCTGCACCCCACCGGCCCCCTGTGGGGCGCCGGCGAGTCGCCGGTGCAGGGGCCGGCCGCAGACCTGGAACGGCAGGTCGCAGAGGCCGCCGGAGAGCTGCCCGCCTGGCTGGCCGGTGCCGGCCTCTCGCATGAACGGCGCATCCTGCGCCTCCCCATCGGCGGCCTGACGTGGCATTATCCCGCTCCTGACATTCTGCAACTCGAATTCGTCCTGCCGGCCGGCTGTTTCGCCACCGCAGTGGTTCGCGAGCTGGTAACGCTTGGCGAGGCAGGGCAGACGGAACATCCATGCGACTTCTGATCGCCAACGACGATGGGGTGCTGGCCCCCGGTATCGCCGCGCTGCATGCCGCGCTCTCCGCCCGTGCGGACTACGAGTGCCAGGTAGTCGCGCCGCTCTATGACATGAGCGGTGTGAGCAGTGCCCTGACGCTGGACCGCCCCCTGCATCCGCAGCGCCTGCCCAATGGCTTCCTGGGCGTCAACGGCACGCCCACCGATTGCGTTCACCTCGGCCTCAATGGCCTGCTGGAAGAGACGCCGGACATGGTGGTGGCCGGCATCAACCTGGGTGCCAACCTGGGCGACGACGTCCTCTATTCCGGCACCGTGGCCGCGGCCATGGAAGGACGGTTCCTCGATCGTCCGGCGCTGGCCTTCTCGCTGGTGTCGCGCAGTGCCGACAACATGGCGGTGGCGGCCGAGATCGCCGCTCGCATTGTGGCCCTGCACGAACGCTTCGATCTGCCGCCGCGCACCGTGCTCAACGTCAACATCCCGGATCTGCCGCTCGAGCAGATCAAGGGCCTGCAGCTGACCCGCCTGGGGCACCGGGCCCAGGCCAAGCCGCCGGTGCGCGAGATCAATCCGCGCGGCAAGGCCGGTTACTGGATCTCGGTTTCCGGCGATGCGGTGGATGGCGGACCGGGTACCGACTTCCACGCCGTGCTGGAAGGCTATGTCTCGGTGACGCCGCTGCAGTTCGATCGCACCTTCCGCGAGGGCTTCGCCGGCCTGTCGGCGCTGACGGAGCTGCTGGCATGACTCAGGGGCAAGAGCATATGCAAAGACACGGCATCGGCATGACCTCCCAGCGCACCCGGGAGCGGCTCATCCAGCGCCTCTACGAAGAGGGGCTGTCCAACGCCCAGGTGCTGGAGGTGATCCGCCGTACGCCGCGTCACCTGTTCGTCGACGAGGCCCTGGCCCATCGCGCCTACGAAGACACGGCGTTGCCCATCGGCCACAACCAGACCATCTCCCAGCCGTTCATGGTGGCGCGCATGACCGAGCTGCTGCTCGCCGGCGGGCCGCTGGACAAGGTCATGGAGATCGGCACCGGCTCCGGCTACCAGACCGCCATCCTGGCGCAGACCGTGGAGCGGGTGTTTTCCGTGGAGCGTATCCAGTCGCTGCAGGATCGGGCCAAGGAGCGTCTACTCGAACTCAACCTGCGCAACGTGGTGTTCCGCTGGGGCGATGGCTGGGAAGGCTGGCCGGCACTGGCACCCTACAACGGCATCATCGTCACCGCCGCCGCGCGGGAAGTGCCCCAGGCGCTGCTCGACCAGCTGGCCCCTGGCGGTCGCCTGGTGATCCCGGTAGGCGTCGACGAGGAGCAGAAGCTCCTGCTGATCGTGCGCGAGGCCGAAGGCTTCGTCCGCCACGAACTCAACGCCGTCCGTTTCGTGCCCCTGCTCAACGGACCTCTGGCCCAGTGAGATACAGGGAACGTTACCCCGGTACCGCGCTCCAAGGCTGCCTGACGGCAGCGGCCGCTTGAGGCCGGCAGGATGGCCGGACGGTAGATGATCAGACTCTGCGGGAGGAACGGGTGAAGGCCCGAGCGCAAGGATTTCCAGGACGAGGGCGTTCAGGCTGGCTGGCGACATTGCTCGTGGCCCTGCTGCTGACGGGTTGTTCGAGCAACGGCTCGCGAGCGCCGGTGGTCGACCGCGGCGATGGCCGCAGCAGCGTGCCCCAGGTCACCTCCGGGCAGTATCGCGTCAAGCGCGGAGACACCCTGTTTTCCATCGCCTCGCGCAACGGCTGGGAATGGCGCGCCCTGGCGGCTCAGAACGGCCTCGCTGCGCCCTATGTCATCCATGTCGGCCAGGTGATCCGCTTCGGCAATGGCGGCAGCGCCACGGGTTCCAGTCGCATCATCCGCCGGCCGGCCACGGGCTCGGCCACCCCTGTCGCTTCCGCGCCGGCACCCGGCAATCCGGTGGCGACCCCGGTACCCATTCCGCCGCCCGTGACCTCCAATCCCACCGCCGCCACCCCGGTGGTGACCCCGAATCTGCCCGCGGCACCGCCGCCGACGCCGGTGACACCGGCCCAGACGCCGACCCGTGACGTCCCCCAATCCGCCGCCGGTTGGGCCTGGCCGACGAAAGGTACGTTGATCAGTCGCTTCTCGGCCAGCAGCAGCCTAAACAAGGGAATAGACATCGCCGGCCAGGAAGGTCAGCCCGTGATGGCCGCCGCCGATGGCACCGTGGTCTATGCGGGAAATGGTCTACGGGGTTATGGTGAACTGGTTATCGTCAAACACAGCGAAACCTACGTCAGTGCCTACGGTCACAATCGTAGGTTGCTGGTTCGGGAAGGTGAGCGTGTCAAGATAGGGCAGACGATTGCCGAGATGGGTTCGACCGGGACCGACCGCGTCAAGCTCCATTTCGAGATTCGCCGTCAGGGCAAGCCGGTGGATCCCTTGCAGTTTTTGCCCAATCGCTGATTCGCTAGGCGCCGACTCGATCCCGCAGCTCTTTGGGGGCGAGTCATGGCGCATCGGCAACGTATCGATACGCCCTGGCTCGAAGCACAGACGAGCAAGGGTTACTCAAGATGATCCAGAACAAACAAGAAACCGAGTACGATCTCGGCGACGATGTCCTGCTTCTCGATTCCAATCCCTTCGGTGAGGAATCCGCCGATACCGCCATGACCAAGGCCCTGTCCGGGCGCGGCAACCAGGTCTTGCGCGGTGCCAAGCTGGCCGACTATGGCCGTGCACTCGACGCCACTCAGCTCTATCTCAATGAAATCGGCTTCTCGCCACTGCTGTCACCGGCAGAAGAGGTGCATTTCGCCCGTCTCGCGCAGCGCGGCGATCCCGCCGGTCGCAAGCGCATGATCGAAAGCAACCTGCGTCTGGTGGTCAAGATTGCCCGGCGCTACATCAACCGTGGCCTGTCGCTGCTCGATCTGATCGAAGAGGGCAACCTGGGTCTGATCCGCGCGGTGGAGAAATTCGATCCCGAGCGGGGCTTCAGATTTTCCACCTATGCCACCTGGTGGATCCGGCAGACCATCGAGCGGGCGATCATGAATCAGACCCGCACCATTCGCTTGCCGATCCATGTGGTCAAGGAGCTCAATCTGCACCTGCGCGCCGCGCGGGAGCTGACCCAGAAGCTCGATCATGAGCCTTCTCCCGAGGAAATCGCCGCCCTGCTGGAAAAGCCGGTGGCAGACGTGAAGCGGGTGATGGGCCTCAACGAGCGGATCAGCTCGGTGGACATGGTGCTCGGCCCCGATTCCGACAAGACCCTGCTCGATACCCTGACCGATGACCGTCCCACCGATCCCTGCGAACTGCTGCAGGATTCGGATCTCAACCAGAGCATCGACCAGTGGCTGCTGGAGTTGCCGGAAAAGCAGCGCGAAGTGGTGATCCGGCGCTTCGGGCTGCGCGGTCATGAAGCCTGCACCCTGGAAGAGGTAGGGCAGGAGATAGGCCTTACCCGCGAGCGGGTCCGGCAGATCCAGGTCGAGGCGCTCAAGCGGTTGCGGGAAATCTTCGAACGCAACGGCCTGTCCAGTGATTCGCTGTTCTGATCGCGCTTAGCTGAATGTCAGCCAAACGGAGCCCGGATTTTTCCGGGCTTTTTTCTGCGTGTTCTTGTAAGCCAGGGCTTACAGCCTGCGTAAGCCTGTATCGCTTGGAGCTGCCAGAAAGCATCGCTTGATCAGCGCGAGAAGACGCCAAGTACCTGCTACATAACGTTTTTCTGTTTCCGGTCGAAGCGCGAGGCGAGATCGAAAGGCGCGCTATGGCAGATTGCCATCCTGCGGGAAAAGCGTACTATCGGCGCTGTGTCTGGGACGACACGGATCGGCAGGATGCGGATCAGGAACACCTCAGGACGAGGTTCACCAGGACGGTGGCAGGATTACAGGGACAGGGACGAAGGGGGCGGAGCGATCCGCCCCCTTTTTTATTGCCTGGAGATTCCAGGCAAGGCCTAGCGTTCGAGCTGGGGGAGCTTGTTGGGCTTACCATCCCACTCGGCGGCGTCAGGCAGGGCGTCCTTCTTCTCGGTGATATTCGGCCAGATGTTGGCCAGCTCACTGTTGAGTTCGATGAAGGCTTCCTGGCCGGCCGGCACCTCGTCTTCCGAGAAGATCGCCTGGGCCGGGCATTCGGGTTCGCACAGGGCACAGTCGATGCACTCGTCCGGGTGGATCACCAGGAAGTTGGGGCCTTCGTAGAAGCAGTCCACCGGGCAGACTTCCACGCAGTCGGTATATTTGCATTTGATGCAGTTGTCAGTGACGACGAAGGTCATCTGCTCGTTCTCCTCAGGCTAAGGCGGCGGATTCTAGCAGCATTGCCGCAACCCTCGTATCCGTTAACTCAGATACGCTTTTTCCATTCGTAGATAAGCTCCAGGGCCCGTCTGGGTGTGATGTCGTCCGGCTGCAGGCGTTCCAGTTCCTCGATGAGAGGATGGGCGGCGCTGGCGAACAGATCGGCCTGTAGCGGACGATCCTTGGCTGGCGCGCTCACCGGCAGCGGCGTACCCACCTCACCGTTGAAACTGGCCGCTTCCAGGCGGGCGAGATGCTCGCGCGCGCGCAGGATGACGTCTTCCGGTACTCCGGCCAGCTGCGCCACGGCCAGGCCGTAGCTCTGGCTGGCCGGGCCGGGCAGCACATGGTGCAGGAAGACGATGCGGTCATTGTGCTCGGTGGCGTTGAGGTGGACGTTGGCCACGCTCGGCTGGCCGTCCGGCAGCACGGTCAGCTCGAAGTAGTGGGTGGCGAACAGCGTCCAGGCGCGCAGCCGCGCCAGTTGCTCGGCGGCGGCCCAGGCCAGCGACAGGCCATCGAAGGTGCTGGTGCCGCGACCGACCTCGTCCATCAGCACCAGGCTGTGTTCGCTGGCGTTGTGCAGGATGTTGGCGGTCTCGCTCATCTCCACCATGAAGGTGGAACGGCCGCCGGCCAGGTCGTCGCTGGAACCGATGCGGGTAAAGATGCGATCCACCAGCGACAGCTCGCAACTGGCCGCCGGGACGAAGCTGCCGACATGGGCCAGGAGCACGATCAGCGCGGTCTGGCGCATGTAGGTGGACTTGCCGCCCATGTTCGGACCGGTGATCACCAGCATGCGGGTGTCGTTGTCGAGGGCGACGTCATTGGCGACGAAGGGCGTTTCCAGCACCTGTTCCACCACCGGGTGGCGCCCCTGGCCGATCTTTAGGCAGGGCTCCTCGACGAAGCGCGGCTTGTTCAGGTCCAGGTTGAGGGCGCGCTCGGCGAAGTTGGCCAGGACGTCCAATTCGGCCAGGGCGGCGGCGCTGTCCTGCAGCGGCGCCAGGTGGCCGATGAGCTCGTCGAGCAGGGCTTCGTAGAGCGCCTTTTCCCGCGCCAGAGCGCGACTCTGGGCCGACAGCGCCTTGTCTTCGAAGGCCTTGAGCTCGGGGGTGATGAAGCGCTCGGCGCCCTTGAGGGTCTGGCGGCGGATGTAGTCGGCCGGGGCCGATTCGGCCTGGCGGCTGGGGATCTCGATGAAGTAGCCGTGGACGCGGTTGTAGCCGACCTTGAGGCCCTGTAGGCCGGTGCGGGCCTTTTCCCGGGCCTCCAGGTCCATGAGGAACTGGCCGGCGTTCTCGCTCAGGGTCTGCAACTCGTCCAGCTCGCTGTCGTAGCCGCGCTTGATGACGCCGCCATCGCGGATCACCGCGGGCGGATTGTCGATGATGGCGCGGGCCAGGGTAGCGGCCAGCTCCGGATAGGTCTGGATGCTCCGGGCCAGGTCGAGCAGGTGCGGGGCGATCATCTGCGTCAGCCCCTCCTGCAGCATTGGCAACGCGGCCAGGGCATCGCGCAGGCGGGCGAGATCCCGCGGACGGGCGTTGCGCAGGCCGATGCGGGCGAGGATGCGTTCCAGGTCGCCGATGTCCTTGAGCTGCGGTTGCAGCGACTCGAAGCGATAGCCTTCCAGCAGGCAGGTGATGGCGTCCTGGCGGGCTTCGATGATGGCGCGATTGCGCAACGGGCGATTCAGCCAGCGGGTCAGCAGGCGACTGCCCATGGCGGTCTGGCAGCGGTCCACCACCGATTGCAGGGTGTTGTCGCGACCGCCGGCCAGGTTGACGTCCAGTTCCAGGTTGCGGCGGCTGGCGCCGTCGAGGATGACGGTATCGTCCAGGCGCTCGTGGCGGAGGCTGCGCAGGTGCGGCAGGGCGGTGCGCTGGGTTTCCTTGGCATAGGCCAGCAGGCAGCCGGCGGCGCCGAGGGCCAGGCCCAGCTTGTCGCAACCGAAGCCCTTGAGGTCACCGGTGCCGAATTGCTGGCAGAGGCTCTTGAGCGCCGAATCGCAGTCGAAATCCCAGGGCGCCCGACGACGTACTCCGCGGCGCTTCTCGGCGGGCAGGCCGGCGGGCCAGTCGTCGGGGATCAGCAGCTCGGCGGGATTGAGACGGTCCAGCTCCGCCAGCAGGGTTTCCCAGCCGGCCAGTTCCTGCACGGTGAAGCGACCGCTGGCGATGTCCAGCACGGCCAGGCCGAACAGGCGTTCGTCGCCCAGCACGGCGGTCAGCAGGTTGTCGCGGCGCTCGTCGAGCAGCGCCTCGTCGCTGACGGTGCCGGGGGTGATGATGCGCACCACCTGGCGTTCCACCGGGCCCTTGCTGGTGGCCGGGTCGCCGATCTGCTCGCAGATCACCACTGACTCGCCGAGCTTGACCAGCTTGGCCAGGTAGCCTTCGGCGGAATGGAAGGGGATGCCGGCCATGGGGATGGACTTGCCGGCCGAGGCGCCACGGGCGGTCAGGGTGATGTCGAGCAACTTGGCGGCACGCCGGGCGTCGTCATAGAACAGCTCGTAGAAATCGCCCATGCGATAGAACAGCAGCTGTTCGGGATGCTGATGCTTGATCTTGAGGTACTGCTGCATCATGGGCGTGTGCGCGGAGAGATCGCTCATGCGGGTGTTTCGATCCGGTTGCCTGTGGATAGCCGCGTATTGTCCATCAACTGGCGGCATTTGTCGGCCCCGCTCGGCTCAGGGCAGCGGCATCAGGCCTGCGGTCGTTGTTCGCGGGCGGCCAGCAGCAGATCGATCTGGGTCAGGAGTCTTTCCAGGGTGAAGGGCTTGGCCAGCACCTCGACGCCGGGGACCGGCAGGGGCTGACCTGGCAGGTCCGCCTCGGCGTAGCCGGTGATCAGCAGGGTCATCAGACCGGGGCGGCGTTCACGGGCCAGGGCGGCGAGCTGGCAGCCGCTCAGCCCGCCTGGCAGGCCGACATCGGCGATCAGCAGGTCCAGCGGCGTGTCCGATTCCAGCACCTGCAGGGCGGTGGCGGCATCGGTCGCCTCCAGGGTGCGGATACGGTGTTCGCGCAGGGCCTCGTCCACCAGCGTCCGCACCAGGGGTTCGTCGTCCACCACCAGTACCGTCATGCCAGCGGGATAGCGCAACGGTGAGGTGCGCAGCGTCTCGATCGACGGCGGCGGGGCGTCCACCAGGCGCGGCAGATAGAGGGTGACGGTGGTGCCCCGCTCGGGTGCCGAGACGATATGGGCGACGCCGCCGGACTGTTTGGCGAAGCCATAGATCATCGACAGACCGAGGCCGGTGCCCATGCCCACCGGCTTGGTGGTGAAGAAGGGATCGAAGGCGCGCGCCAGGACCTCGGGCGGCATGCCGGTCCCGGTGTCGAGCACCGCCAGGGTCACATAGTCGCCAGGCGGCAATTCCAGGGCGGCAGCCTGGCCGTCGTTGAGCCGGCGATTGGCGGTGACGATGCGCAGCGTCCCACCCTCGGGCATGGCATCCCGGGCGTTGATGCACAGGTTGAGCAGGGCGTTCTCCAGCTGGTGGGGATCGCACAGGGTGGGATTCAACGCCTCGGCCAATTCGATGTGTATCTCGACCTGGGGACCGACCGAGCGGCGGATGAGTTCTTCCATGCCCAGCACCAGGGCGTTGGTCTGGGTGGCGGTGGGATCCAGCGCCTGGCGGCGGGAAAAGGCGAGCAGGCGATGGGTCAGGGCTGCGGCGCGTTCGGCGGCGCCCTTGGCGCCCGTGGCATAGCGTTCGAGATCGGTGTAGCGGCCCTGGGCGAGTCTCAGGCTGAGCATGTCGAGACTGCCGATCACGCCGGTCAGCAGGTTGTTGAAGTCATGGGCGATGCCACCGGTCAGCTGGCCCACGGCTTCCATCTTCTGGCTCTGGCGCAACTGTTCCTCGGTCTGGCGCAGGGCTTCCTGCTGCTCGCGGATGGCCGTCACCTCGCGTACCGCGGAATAGATGAGGCCATCCTGCAAGACCGAATTCCACGACAGCCAGCGATAGCCGCCGTCGCGATGCCGGTAGCGATTCTCGAAGCCGAACACCGGTTCACCAAGCGTCAGGCGTTCCAGCGCCGCCTCGGTGCGGGCGCGATCCTCGACGTGAACGAAGGCCATGAAGGGTTCGTGGCGCAGCTGCTCTGCACTCCAGCCCAGGGTGCTGGTCCAGGCCGGATTGAGGTCCAGCAGCTGGCCTTCGAGGGTAGCCGTGCAGAGCAGGTCTGGGCTGGCCTGCCAGATCAGGTCCCGCTGCCGGGTGCGCAGAGTGACCTGTTCGCCGAGATTGCCGGCGAAGCGGTGGAGGGACTCCAGGCTGCGGCGCTGGGCTGCGCAGACCATGGCCATGATGACGTTGACCAGCACGAACAGCGCATGGGACACCCAGCGTTCGGAGAACAACGCGAAATAGGCCGGGGCCTTGACGAAGAGGGTCTCGGCCAGCAGTACCGACAGCAGGGTGGCGAAGATCCCGGGACCGAGGCCGAACCAGAAGGCCCCGGCCATGATGAAGGGAATGAACAGCAGATAGGGCAGGCTGTCGATCCCCAGGCTCAGCCGGATGCCGGCCGCGACGGCGATGAGCAGGGCCGCGCCCAGATAGCGCAAGGGGGCAGGGGCGTCCCGCGGGGCCAGCTTGAGCAACCGGCCGAGCAGGATGTAAGGGGCGATGGGCACTGGCGCTAGACCTCGGGACGCGGGTCCGTCACGGTAGCGAAAGGCTGCACGAGCGGCAGGCCGATCAGGTGCCCTCGTGCCGCTCGAATTCCTCGACGGCACGCGCTACCTCGGCATTGTCCGCCGCCGTGCTGCGGGCTTGACGCTCGAAGGCGGTGGCCAGTTCGTTGACCAGCTGCAGCAGGCGCGGGATGTCGCCGCTGCGCTCGGCATCGGCGGCCTGCTCGCGCACGCGGTTGACGAAGGCTTGGGGATCGTCGAAGGCGGTCATGGGGCGTTCTCCGTGGGGATGATACTTGTCTGACCACAAATGACGGCCAAGGCTCACTCGCGCCGCTGCCAGACCTCGGGATTCACCAGATTCGCCGGTCGTTGACCGCCCAGGGCGGCCAGCAGATTGTCCACCGCACAGCGGGCCATGGCTTCACGCGTCTCCCGGGTCGCCGAGCCCAGGTGCGGCGTAGGCACCACGTTGGGCAGTTGCAGCAGGGGCGAGTCCGCTGCCACGGGTTCCTGATCGAAGACATCCAGGCCGGCGCCGCGCAGGCGGCCTTCCTGCAAGGCCGTGACCAGCGCGGCCTCGTCGATCACCGGTCCGCGCGAGACATTGATCAGGATGGCGTGGGCCGGTAGCCGCGCGAGTTCAGCGGCGCCCAGCAGGTGATGGGTCTCCTCGCTCAGGGGCACGGTGACGCAGAGGAAGTCGCAGCTCGCCAGCAACTCGGGCAGCGGCAGGAAGCGCGCGCCGAAGCGCTCGTCCACCCCGGGCTTGGCGGCGTGGGCGGTGTAGTTGACCTGCATGCCGAAACCCAGGTGGGCGCGGCGGGCGATGGCCTGGCCGATGCGGCCCATGCCCACCAGCCCCAGGGTCTTGCCATGGACGTCGCAACCGAAGTGCGCCTCGCCCAGACTGGCTTGCCACTGGCCGGCGCGCACCCAGTCGGCCAGCTCGACGATGCGCCGCGCGGTGGCGAGCAGCAGGGCGAAGGCGGCGTCGGCCACGCTTTCGGTCAGGACATCCGGGGTGTTGCAGAGCAGGATGCCGCGCCGCTGCAGATAGGGCAGGTCATAGCTGTCGAATCCGACCGAGACGCTGGCGATGGCTTCCAGCCGGGGCGCCAGATCCAGCAACTCGGGCGTCAGCTTGAAGCTGGAGCCGAGCAGGCCTTGAGCCTCGGGCAGACGCTCGCGCAGCCGGGCTTCGCCGCCCGGCGCCTTGACGTCGACGTATTCCAGGTCGAAGGCTTCTTCCAGGCGCGCGGTGAGCGCCGGGGACAGGGCCTTGTAGTGGATCACCTTCTTTTTCATGGACAGCGTTTCCTCTAGTGACTGGCGGCGGGCTTGAGCGCCGCGGCGCGGGCGACCGGCTCCTGGCGCAGCAGCAGGGTCAGGACCACGGCCACCAGCAGGGCGCCACCCATGAAGCCGAAGGACGCCCCGGGACCGCCGGTCACGCCATTGAGATAGCCCACCAGGTAGGAGCCGGCAAAGGAGCCCAGGGCACCCATGCTATTGATCAGCGCCATGGCGCCACCGGCCACGTTGCCGGGGAGGATTTCCGGGACGATGGCGAAGAAGGGGCCGTAGGGGGCGTACATGCAGGCACCGGCCACCACCAGCAGGGCATAGGACCACCAGAAGTGCTGGGTGCCGAGGGCGAAGGAGCCGAGGAAGGCCAGGGCGGCGATCAGCAGCGGCGGCCAGACGAACAGCTTGCGATTCTGCAGGCGATCCGACGCCCAGGACACGCCGACCATGGCCAGCACGGCGGCGAGGTAGGGCAGCGAGGACAGCCAGCCGGCTTGGACGATGTCCAGTTGGGCCCCTTTGCGCAGTATCGAGGGCAGCCAGATGACGAAGCCATAGACGCCGATGCTCCAGCAGAAATACTGCAGCGACAGCAGGATGACCTTGGGCGAGCGGAAGGCTTCGGCGTAGTTCTTGACCGGCTTCATGCCCTGCTGCTCGGCCTTCAGGGCCTCTTCCAGGCGGGCCTTTTCGTCAGCGGCGAGCCACTTGGCATCCTTGGGGCGCTCGTCGGCGATCCGCCACCAGATAAAGGCCCAGATCACCGCCGGCAGGCCTTCGATGATGAACATCCAGCGCCAGTCCAGGGCATGGATCAGATAACCCGAGACCACCGACATCCAGAGGATGGTCACCGGATTGCCGAGGATCAGAAAGGTGTTGGCCCGGGAGCGCTCGCGCTTGGTGAACCAGTGGCAGAGATAGACCAGCATCGCCGGCATCACTGCCGCCTCCACCACACCGAGCAGGAAGCGGATGGCGATCAGCAGGGTGACGTTGGGCACCATGCCGGTCAGGGTCGCCAGGCCGCCCCAGCCGATCAGGCTCCAGAAGATCAGCCGCTTGACGCTGCGCTTCTCGGCGTAGATGGCGCCGGGCACCTGGAAGAAGAAGTAGCCGAGAAAGAACAGTGCGCCGAGCAGCGACGACATCGCCGGAGTGATGCCCAGGTCGTCGGCCATGCCCGAGGCGGCGGCGAAGCCGTAGTTTGCCCGATCGAGATAGGCCAGGCTGTAGGTGATGAAGACCACTGGCATCAGATACCACCAGCGGCGTGGAGCGAGAGAAGAGGCGTTCATGGGGTCACCTGCTTGATTGTTCTTGTAGGGGTGTAGATCAGGGTAGTTCGTGACGGTAGGGCAGTCCTTCCATGTCGCCGACCACCTGCACGGCGCGGGCGCCGATCCAGTTGCCACGGGCGACGGCGGCGGCGACGTCGAGACCGTCGAGCAGGGCGCTGACGAAGCCGGTGGCGAAGCCGTCGCCGGCGCCGACGGTGTCGACCACCTCGGCCACGGGCACGCCGGGGACCTCGCCCTCGGCGTCGGGCGTGCGCCAGTAGCCGCCCTCGGGGCCGAGCTTGATGGCCACGGCCTTGGCGCCACGGTCGAGGTAGAAGGCGGCGATGTCCGCCGGGGTGCCGTAGCCGGTCAGCAGGCGGCCCTCGGCCAGGCCGGGCAGCACCCAGTCGGCCAGGGCGGCGAGGTCGTTGAGTTCACGGCGCATCTGGTCTTCGCTGTCCCACAGCGACGGCCGCAGATTGGGATCGAAGGAGATGCTGCGGCCGGCGTCGCGCATGGCCTGCAGCAGGTGGCGGCTGAAGGCGCGGGCGCTGGGCGACAGCGCTGGTGGAATACCGGTGGCATGCAGGTGGCGCGCCTGGAGCAGGCTGGGGTCGAAGTCTTCCTCGATGTTGAGGTGGCTGGCCGCCGAGCCGCGGCGGAAGTACTCGACCACCGGATCGCTGCCATCGGTGGCGCGAGACTTGAGCTGAAAGCCGGTGGGGTGCCGGGGATCGACCCTGAGGCGGCGGCAGTCCAGCCCCTCGGCTTCGAGGCTGGCGCGCACGAAGCGGCCAAAGGAGTCATCGCCGACCCGCGACAGCCAGGCGACCTTGAAGCCCAGGCGGCTCAGGCCGATGGCCACGTTGTTGTCGGCGCCGGCGATGCGCTTGCCGAACTGGCCGACCGTGGCCAGCTCGCCCGGTGTCTCGGCGACGAACATGGTCATGGTTTCGCCAAAGGCGAGGATGTCGATGTCAGCCATGCCGGCGCGCCTCCTGAACCTGGGCATCCAGGGTGCGCAACGCCGCCACCTGGCGACGGGTCTCGGCCAGCAGATCCGCACCCATCAGGGGAAATTCGATGGCCCGCCGCAGGCCGCTGGGGAAGTGCGTCATCAGCCCCTGCCAGGCCAGCAGGTCCGCGGCTTCCGGCGGCACCGCATGCAGGCCACCGGCACGCCGGCGCACCGCCTTGCAATGCAGGTAACGGACGTCCGGGCCGAGCAGGCGGGCGGCCTGCAGCGGGTCTTCGTCCTGCCAGCGCCAGTTGCCGACATCGAAGGTCAGTCCCACCGGCAGCTGCGCTGCCCGCGCCGCCTGGATGAAGGCGCGCAGCGGTTCGATCCGGCCACCCTGGGCGGTCTGGTCGTTTTCCACCAGCAGTTGAGGGCCGGCGTCGGTCAGCAGGAGGGCGAGCGCCGCCAGATCGGCTGCGGCGCGATAGTGCCCGAGGGACACCTTGAGCGTATCGGCGCCCAGCAGGCGGGCCTCGGCGAGGGCGGCGGGGAGGCGTGGGGAGAGCGCGGCGTCGGTTTCGGGCCAGAGCTCCAGGGGGACGGAATAGACGCAGCCCAGGCCGACGGCCCGGATGGCGGCGCCCAGGGCCGCGAAGTCGGGGGCCTCGGTAAAGAGTTCGGCGCGGATCTCCACATGGGAGGCTCCCGCAGCGGCGATCAGATCGAGCCAGGCGGCCTGACCCTGGGCACGGACCCCGTCGGCGCCAAAGGCCGAGGTGGTGATGGCGATCTCCGGTGGCATTGTTGTTCTCCTGAAACCGGTTTCAAAGAAAGACGCACAAAAGGACGAAAGGTGCCCCTAGGTTCTGGCGCGAGTCGACTGGCGGATACGCAACTCCGCGCCGAAGGTCTGCTGCACCGGGGCGCTGCGATCGCCGTCGATACGCCGCTGCAGGCGCTCGAAGGCGGCCACGCCCAGGGCATGGGTCGGTTGGGCCAGGGCACTGATACCGCCGCCCACCAGGGGAAACCAATCCAGATCATCCAGGGCCAACAGACCGAAGCGCTCGAACAGGGGCTCGCCCAAGGCTTGCAGCGCCAGGGTGGTGGCCAGGGTGGCCACACCGTTGGCGGTGAGCAGCGCCTTGGGACCGGGACCGGGAGCGGCGAGGAAGGTGGCGAGGGCGGCTTGCAGCGCCAGGGCATCGTCAGCCTGGGCGCAATGGGTACCACGGCAGCCGGGGTGTTCGGCCAGTGCCGTGTCGAAGGCCGTCAGGCGCTGGCGGCGGGAGCTGGCGCCGTCCAGAGGTTCGCTGACCAGCAGCAGTTCGCGATAGCCCTGGCGTTGCAGGTGGGCGACCCCGGTGGCGATGGCCTGGTGGTTGTCGAGGCCGACCAGATCGGCCTCGACGCCGGGTAGTTCGCGATCCAGCAGCACCAGCGGCAGGCGGCTGCTCAGCTGGCGCAGGTCGGCGGCGTGCTGGCCGAAGGTGTTTACGATCAGGCCTTCGATGCTGTAGGACTGCAGCGCGGCCAGTTGCTGGCGCTCCTGGCGGGCGTCTTGGTCGGTGTTGCAGATCAGCAGCGAATAGCCCTGCTGGCGGCAGGCGGTTTCGACGCCATGCATGACCGCGGTGGAGTAGGGGTTGAGCAGGTCGGCCACCAGCATGCCGATCAGGCGACTGCGACCGCGCTTGAGGCCGCGGGCCATCTGGTTGGGCTGGAAATCGAGGGCGACCACGGCCTGCTTGATGCGCGCGGCGAGGGAGTCGGACAGCAGGCGGCGATCACCGCTGATGTAGCGGGACACGCTGGCCTTGGACACGCCGGCGGCGGCGGCCACTTCGGCGATGGTCGCACGGGTAGCGCGCGGACCGGGGAGGTAGACATCGTTCATGGCATACCGCTGTTAGGATTTTGTAGGTGCCTGAAACCGGTTTCAGTAAATCTTTTCTCACGCGCGGCGGCAAGCCGGTCTAAGGTGCAGGCCGACCAGTGGTCGCCGCAGCCGCTCGCTTGCCGCGGTCACCTTCTAAGTCTCTTTGCACAGGAAGCTCTCGATGGACCTCCTCGACAGCCTGGCCCAACGCCTGGGTGAAGCCCTGCAGGCGGCCGGCGCCCAGGTCACCACCGCCGAATCCTGCACCGGTGGCGGTATCGCCGAAGCCATTACCCGTATCGCTGGCAGCTCCGCCTGGTTCGAGGCCGGCTTCGTCACCTATTCCAACCGCCAGAAGACCTTGCAGCTGGACGTGCCCGAGGCCCTGTTCGAGCAGGTCGGAGCGGTCAGCGAAGAGGTGGTGGCGGCCATGGCGCTGGGTGCGCAACAGCGCGCCGGGGCGCGCTTCGCCGTGGCGGTGAGCGGGATCGCCGGGCCGGGTGGCGCGGTGCCGGGCAAGCCGGTCGGCACCGTCTGGCTGGCCTGGCGCGACGGCGAGAAATTGGGCACTGAACGTCAGGTCTTTGCCGGCGATCGCGCCGCCGTCCGCCAGCAGACCCAGGTCCGCGCGCTGGAGGTTTTATTGGCGTTTCTGACCGAGGAAAAAGGCCCTCAGGTGTAGCAACCAGGGGGCGACTATGGTTTAATACTGTTCACTTATACAGGTATCCACGGCCGTCTGGCCCTTCTTTCTCCGAGAGGAATCTAATGGACGACAACAAAAAGCGTGCCCTGGCCGCGGCCTTGGGACAGATTGAAAAGCAATTCGGCAAGGGCACCGTGATGCGCATGGGCGATCACGATCGCCAGGCCATTCCGGCGATTTCCACCGGCTCCCTGGGTCTCGACATCGCCCTCGGCATCGGCGGTCTGCCCAAGGGCCGTATCGTCGAAATCTACGGTCCCGAGTCCTCGGGCAAGACCACCCTGACCCTGTCGGTCATCGCCCAGGCCCAGAAGCAGGGCGCCACCTGCGCCTTCGTCGACGCCGAACACGCGTTGGACCCGGACTACGCCGGCAAGCTGGGCGTCAACGTCGACGACCTGCTGGTGTCCCAGCCGGATACCGGCGAACAGGCCCTGGAAATCACCGACATGCTGGTGCGCTCCAACGCGGTCGACGTCATCATCGTCGACTCCGTGGCCGCCCTGGTGCCCAAGGCCGAGATCGAAGGCGAGATGGGTGACATGCACGTGGGTCTGCAGGCGCGTCTGATGTCCCAGGCGCTGCGCAAGATCACCGGCAACATCAAGAACGCCAACTGCCTGGTCATCTTCATCAACCAGATCCGCATGAAGATCGGTGTGATGTTCGGCAACCCCGAGACCACCACCGGCGGTAACGCCCTGAAGTTCTACTCCTCGGTCCGTCTCGACATCCGCCGCATCGGCGCGGTGAAGGAAGGCGACGAGGTGATCGGTAGCGAAACCCGCGTCAAGGTGGTCAAGAACAAGGTGGCACCGCCGTTCCGCCAGGCCGAGTTCCAGATCCTCTACGGCAAGGGTATCTACCTGAACGGCGAGATCATCGATCTGGGCGTGCAACTGGGTCTGATCGAGAAGTCGGGCGCCTGGTACAGCTACCAGGGCAGCAAGATCGGCCAGGGCAAGGGCAATGCTGCCAAATTCCTGGAAGACAACCCCGAGATCAAGGGCGCCGTGGACAAGGCGATCCGCGAGAAGCTGCTGAGCCAGCCGACCAATCAGAAGGCCGAAGTGGCCGCTGAAGAAGACGCGGACGTCGATTTCTGATCGCCGGCCAGTGCTCTAGACGACCCCCGCCCCGTGCGGGGGTTTTCGCATAAGGAGGATCACCCTTGGGCAATCCACTGGATACCACCGCTGCCATCCGTTTCGCCGCCATGGACCTCCTGGCGCGTCGCGAGCATGGCCGTGAAGAGCTGTCGCGCAAGCTGCGGCGGCGCGGGGCCGAGGAAAGCCTGCTCGGTCCGGTGCTGGATCGCCTGGCCGAGGATGGCCTGCTCGACGAAAGCCGCTATCTGGAGAGTTATATCGCCAGCCGTGCCCGCTCCGGTTACGGCCCCATGCGGATCCGCGAAGAACTGGGCCAGCGTGGCCTGAAAAGAGAGCAGGTGGAAACGGCCCTGCGCGAAGCGGATGTGGACTGGCAGGCGCAGCTGGAAGAGGTGTGGCGCCGGAAGTTCGGTACACCGCCGGCCGACGCCAAGGAGCGCGCCAAGCAGGGCCGCTTCCTGGCCTACCGAGGTTATGCCATGGACGGGATCAACCGGGTGCTGAGCCGGCGGTAGTGCCTGGGGTGCCGGGCTTCGCTGCGCTTGACCCAGACCGCAGGTCCATCCCGCCCGCGGTGAGGCCTGATTGTGGAAGACAAACGCACGCACGGCTAACCCCCTCTCCCTGAGGGAGAGGGTTGGGGTGAGGGCGCGCGTCGCGGTGATGCCCGAGGGGGAAAAGAAGGCGGCCTTTTCCCGTGCTTTTGCCTGGAACGACTCGAGCTCAGCGCTATCGCGGCCATGGGCCGCTCCTACCGTCAACTCAGCGTCCGTAGGAGCGGCCCATGACCGCGATGGCAGCGATCAACCTCGGTCGCGCAGGTTTGCCCTGAGCACAGTGCAGCCCAACATCGGTTCTGGTGTTGGAGAGCGTTGGGCTTCGCTGCGCTCGACCCAACTTAATTGTCTGCCCAATGCTCCGGCCGATTAAGTTCGTCCACCAGTTCGCGCAGACGGCCATAGTGACGGCCGTGGAAGTCGAAGGTGAGGCGCGTCAGGTGGGCGAATTCCGCTTCGTCGGCCTCGCCTTCGCCCGGGGCCAGCTGGGTGAAGCCCGGGGTGCGACAGAGGTCGGCGAAATCCGTGGCCAGCTGCTCCAGGCAGGCGGGAGTCACGGCGTGCTTGAGACGGATATGCAGCAGGCCGTCACGCCGGCGGGTGGAGTGGTAGTTGCCGTAGAAGTGCTCGATCTCGGCCGCGGCGGCTTCCGGCGAACGCACCAGGCGCACCAGCTTGAGATCGGCGGGAAGGATGTAGCCTTCTTCCAGCAGGTTGCGCTGCAGATAGGCCAGGGTGTCGTCCCAGAAATGGCCGTCGGGGGTGTCCAGCAGGACCAGCGGCACCAGGGGGCTCTTGCCGGTCTGGATCAGGGTGAGCACCTCGAAGGTCTCGTCCAGGGTGCCGAAGCCGCCGGGACAGAGCACCAGGGCGTCCGCTTCCTTCAGAAAGAACAGCTTGCGCACATAAAAGAAGTGAAAGGACAGCAGGTGATCCGTGCCTTCGATGGTCGGATTAGCGCGCTGTTCGAAGGGCAGGGTGATGTTGAAGCCGAGGCTGGCTTCCGGCCCCGCGCCCTCGTGGGCAGCGCCCATGATGCCGGCGCCACCGCCGGTGATGACCATCATGTCGCGGCGGGCCAGGGCGCTGCCCAGCTCGCGGGCGAGGGTATAGAGGCCGTGATCGATGCGGGTCCGCGCCGAGCCGAACACCGTGACCTTGCGCCGCCGGCGAAAGCGCTCCAGGGTGCGGAAGGCCTGCTCCAGCTCCTTGAGCGTCTGCAGCATGATCTTGGCGTCCCAGCGCGCCGGATTGGTCTGCGCCATGCGCACCACCGTCACCAGCATCTCGCGGTAGAGGCCCAGATTGGGGCTGCCGCCCGGCAGGGCGTGCGCCAGCAATTCGTCGATGCGCTGACCGAGGTCCGCGGCGCTGGGCTCCACATGGCGGGCCAGGTAGCTGTCGTCGCTGTCCTCGGTCATGGCCGCAGTCTCCGCTTACTTGCCCAGGCCGCAGTCGGCGGCCTGGAAGCGCTCGACCATGACCGGCTTGTTGGTCTGGTATTCGGTGAAGTCATAGACCAGGGTGGCGCCGCGGGCCAGCAACTGGCGATAGCCGTTGTTCTGGCAGACGCTCTCGGCGAGCTGCACCCGCACCGTGGCCGGATTCTCGCGCATGCGGGCGGCATGGGCCGGGCGGACGCTGAGGTTGTTGATCAGCTGCTTGCCCTGCACGGTGTAGCCGCGGTCGAGGATGTCCTCGTTGATGGCGCGGGGCGTGCCCTGGCTGCTTTCGGTGGCCACCTTGCGCAGCATCTGGTTGAGCTCGTGGTCCTTGAGCGACTCGGCCGCCTGGACGGTGAAGGGCAGGGCGAGGGTCAGGGCGAGCAAAGCAAAACGAGGCATCGTGTTCTCCAGCGTAGAGGAGCCCGTTTCGACCGTGGTCGCGGGCGGGGGTTCGCAAGGCGTCTGCGCAGGGTAACCTGCCTGGCCGCCGCGGGCATCCCGATCGCTCTGGTAAACTGCGCTTTTGCCCGCGAGCCCGGCATGACCCCGATCAGCGACACCCCTCTGCATGCCGTGGCCCGTCTGCGCCAGGAGCGCCTGGCGCGCAGCATCAAGCCCTTCATCGCCCGTGGCTCGCGCATGGCGCGCTGTCCGAATTGCCGCCTGGCGCCCAGCCACTGCCTCTGCGACCTGCGTCCCCTGCGCCAGACCCAGGCCGGCATGTGCCTGCTGATGCACGACGTCGAGCCGCTCAAGCCGAGCAACACCGGCTGGCTGATCGCCGACGTGGTGGCCGACACCCACGCCTTCGGCTGGAGTCGCACGGCGGTGGATCCGGCGCTGCCGGAATTGCTCGCGCAGCCCGAGTGGCAGCCGCTGCTGGTGTTTCCCGGCGAATACGCCGCGCCCGAGCGGGTGGTCGAGAGCCTGCCGCTGGCCCCCGGTCAGCGCCCGCTGTTCGTGCTGCTGGATGCCACCTGGACCGAGGCGCGCAAGATGTTTCGCAAGAGTCCCTATCTGGACCACTTGCCGGTGCTGAGCTTTCAGCCCAATGCGCTGTCGCGCTACCGCTTGCGGCGCTCCACTCGCGGCGAGCACCTGTGCACCGCCGAGGTCGCCGCCCTGTGCCTGGAACTGGCCGGTGAGGCACCGGCCGGACGCCTGCTTGAGGCCTATCTGGATGTCTTCAGCGAGCGCTACCTGGATGCCAAGCATCACCTGCCGCTGGCGGCGGACAGCCCGGCCAGCCAGCAACTGAAGACCCTGCGCGCTAGTTGACCGGCTTGACCTCGACCGGCGCCTGGCGCGGCCAGAGCTGGGCGGCGAGCATGCCGGCGAACATCAGGACGCAACCCAGGTAGCCACGACCGCTGAGGGCCTCGCCCAGCAGCCAGGCACCAAAGAAGGCGGCGAACACCGCCTCCAGGGAAAAGATCACCGCCGCATGGGAGGCGATGGCGCCGCGTTGGGCGAAGACCTGCAAGGTGTAGCCGATGCCGGCGGCGATCACCCCGCCATAGAGCAGCTCGGGCAGGGCCAGGACGATCCGCGTCGACTGGATCGGCTCGAACGCCAGCGCCAGCGCGAGGCTGAGCACGGCGCAGACGCCGAATTGCAGGATCGACAGCACCGTGGCGTCGTGGCGACTGGAATAGTGGCCCACCAGCAGCACATGAACACCCCAGGCCAGGGCGCCGGCCAGTTGCAGCAGATCGCCCGAGGCCACCTGGAAGTTGTCGCCGATGCTCAGCAGCCCCATGCCCACCACCGCCAGGCTGGCGCCGATCCAGGTGCCCAGGTGGCTGCGCTGGCCGAGCAGCAGCCCCAGCAGCGGCACCACGATGACGTAGAGACCGGTGATGAAGCCGGAGTTGGTCACGCTGGTGAACAGCAGCCCCACCTGCTGCAGATTGATGCCCAGGGTCAGCACCAGGCCCATCAGCAGGCCGCCCTTGAGGGTGTCGCGGGTCAGGCGCTGCTGGCGGCCGCGGCGGCGCAGGAACAGCAGCAGCGGAACCAGGGTGAGGGCGCCCAGGGCGAATCTCAGGCCGGTGTAGAGAAAGGGACCGATGTGCTCCATGCCGCCGGTCTGGGCGACGAAGGCGCTGCCCCAGATGAGGGCGGTGAGCAGCATGAGCAGATCGGCACGCAGGGCGGCGCTGGGCATGGGGCATCTCTTGGGCAAAACGGCAACTGTGCCGCAAACCGCAGGGCCTTGCCTACCGTCGGCGAGCCACCCGGCCTTGCTCCCGTCCGCGCCGTTCGGCATGCTTGCGTGCAGCCCGTGCGCCAGCTTCCTGGTCGATGGGGGCGCTCACGACAACAAGGAAAGCTACACCATGGCGGCTGCCTACCAGATCCTGATCGCCGACGATCATCCGCTGTTTCGCAGCGCGCTGCAGCAGGCCCTGACCCTTGGTCTGGGTGCCCAGGCGCGGCTCACCGAGGTGGCCGACATCGCCGAACTCCAGGCCTGCCTGGCCGAGCGCACCGACTGGGATCTGGTCCTGCTCGATCTCAACATGCCCGGCGCCTATGGCTTTTCCGGACTGGTCCTCTTGCGCGGCCAGTATCCCCAGGTGCCGGTGGTGATGATCTCGGCCCAGGAAGAACCCGCCGTGGTGCAGCGCGCCCGGGAATTCGGCGCCAGTGGCTTCATTCCCAAGTCCAGCGATCTGAGCACCCTGCAACAGGCGGTCAGTCAGGTGCTGGATGGCGATACCTGGTGGCCACCCCAGGTGGAAGGCGCCGCCGCCCTGAGTGAGGAGGCCAAGGCCGCCAGCGCCGGCCTCGCCAGTCTCACGCCACAGCAATTCCGGGTGCTCACCATGCTCTGCGAGGGACTGCTCAACAAGCAGATCGCCTTCGAGCTGAATGTCTCCGAAGCCACGGTCAAGGCCCATGCCACGGCCATCTTTCGTAAACTCGGCGTCCGCACCCGCACCCAGGCGGCCCTGCTGCTGCAGCAGCTGGAGAGCACGTCCGGCTGATGTCCGCTGGCAGCGGCGCCCGGCGTAGGCGTGACTGCCCGCTTTCCCCTTTTCCGCACCTGCCGTCCACGCGCGTCGGCGGTTCGCCCCTGCTGGATGGAGCTTTTTCGTGATCTCTCCCTACAAAGGCAAGACCGGTCTGCGCCGGGTCATCAACGCCACCGGCTATTCCCTGGCCGGCCTGCGCACGGCCTTTCGCCAGGAAGCGGCCTTTCGTTCGCTGGTGCTGCTCAACGTGGTGCTGGTGCCCCTGGCCTTCTGGCTAGACGTGAGTCGCGGCGAGCGGGCGCTGCTGGTGGCGGTCTGCCTGCTGTCGCTGGTGGTCGAATTGTTCAACGCCGCCATCGAAGCGGTGGTGGATCGCATTTCCCTGGACTGGCACGAACTGTCGAAGAACGCCAAGGATCTTGGCAGTGCCGCGCAGTTCGTGGCCATGATCATCATCGCCGTGGTCTGGGGCATCGTCCTGCTCGGCTGAGCAGGACGAAGATCACAGGGTCGCGCCCAGGGTGGCGCCGGCTGCCGTGTCGTCCGTGGCCAGGCCCTGTTCCAGCAGGCTGGGCTGGGCCGAATGGATGACCTTGTGGATGAAGTGCAGCTTGGCGATCACCGGAGCGGGCAGGGCGAAGGGATAGAAATCCGGCTGGCCCATGCTGCGGGACAATTCGTTGAGCATGGCCGCCAGTTCGATCCAGGCATTGGCGAAGCCGAGGAATTCGTCGTCGCTGCGGTCTTCCGCCTCGTACAGCGCCTCGCGGGTAAAGGGCTGGAAGTCCAGCTGCAGGCTGCCGGCGTTCATGCCCAGGCTGGCGGCGGTGGCCAGGGTGTCCATCATGTGCAGGTAGTGCGCCCAGGTCTCCGCCCAGTCCTCCCAGGGGTGCATGGTGGCGTAGGCGCTGACGTACTGGCTTTCCCAGCCTGCCGGCGCGCCCTGCTGATAGTGGCGCTTGAGCGCTTCGCCATAGTCGGCGCGCTCGTCGCCGAAGAGGGCGCGGAAGGGCTCTTCCCAGTCGGTCCCGGCGACCAGACGATCGAAGTAGTAGTGACCGACCTCATGACGGAAATGCCCGAGCAGGGTGCGATAGGGCTCGTGCATGTCGGCACGGACCTTTTCCCGGTGGGCATCGTCCGCTTCGAGGATGTTCAGGGTGATGAGGCCATTGGCATGCCCGGTGGTGGGGGTGCCGGTGGCGTCGGGGGCGAGGAAGTCGAAGGCGAGTCCGTGCTCGGCATCCACGGTCTGGGGGATCACCTGCAGCCCCAGGCCCAGCAGCTGGGCGACCAATTGCCGCTTGGCCAGCTCCAGCTTGCGCCAGCGCTCGCCGTTGCCCTCGAAGGACAGATCCGGAATGGTGTGGTTGAGCTGGCAGGCCGCGCAGAATTCATTGGCGGAATCGGCCGGCACCAGCCAGTTGCAGGCGGCCGGCGTGTCCAGGTTGGCGCAACGGCGATAGAGGCCGCTGCTGGCCTCGGGCAACTGCCAGAGACCGCCTTCGCCCGGCAGCAGCGCCGTCGGCGTGCCCTGGTCCGGGGCGTAGCCCAGGGCGTTGCCACAGGCCAGGCATTCGCTGTTGGGAAAGAAGATGGCCTGGCCGCAGGTGCAGTTGGCGACCTTGCGCTGGACGGGCAGGGCGCGCAGGGCGTTGCGTTGCTGACGATTGGAACTGTAGCTTCCGAGAAAATTGCGCATGGGGGCTGATACCTGGCGAGAGCGGCCGCGTCGGACGCCGGCGGAGCGCCGGCGTCTTGCTAGCGAATTAGTAGAGCGGCCAGACCCTGGAGTTCCGGGTTGTTCGTCGCCTGGGACGACCGGCGAAGGCTCTGGGATCGGTCCCGGCAACCGCTGACGCTCCGCTGGCCGTGGTGGCCCGCGTTTGCGGTGGCGCATCCCGAGCCACACCACTACCCTAGTGACCATCGAAACGGGCGCGGGCGTTGCGGCGCCCCCGCCGCTGCGCGCCGTCCGAATCCGCTTCCGTACCCTGTCAGCCGTCCCTTGACCATGCCCCCGAACGCTTCCCGCAATGCCAGCGACATGACCGGCAGCTACCACGAACTCTGGAGTCCGCGGGGCGGCGTGCGGCCGCCCTGGCGGCGCTTCTATGGGCACCTGGCCGGGCTGCGGCCCGCCCAGCTCGACCAGCGCCAGGCCCTGATCGCGCGGCAGATCCAGGAAAACGGCGTGACCTACAACGTCTACGCCGATCCCAAGGGCAGCGACCGGCCCTGGGCGCTGGACCTCTTGCCGCAGCTGATCTCGGCGGAGGAGTGGGCGCCCCTGGCCGCCGGCGTGGCGCAGCGGGCGCGCCTGCTGAATCGGGTGCTGGGCGATCTCTATGGCGAGCAGCGCCTGGTGCACGAGCGGCTGTTGCCGCCGGAGCTGGTGTTCGGGCACAACAACTTTCTCTGGGCCTGCCAGGGGTTGCGTCCGCCGGGCGATACCTGGCTGCACGTCTATGCGGTTGATCTGGCGCGGGCGCCCGATGGTCGCTGGTGGGTGCTGGCCGATCGCACCCAGGCGCCGTCCGGCGCCGGCTATGCCCTGGAGAATCGCCACATCGTGGCGCGGGCCTTTCCCGAGTTGCACCGCGATCTGCAGGTCCAGCCGCTCAACGGCTACTTCCAGGCGTTGCAACGCACCCTGAGCGCCGGCCTGGACACCGGCGAGGAGGCGCCGCTGGCGGTGCTGCTGACACCGGGGCGCTACAACGAGACCTACTTCGAGCACCTCTACCAGGCGCGGCAACTGGGCTTTCCGCTGGTGGAAGGCCAGGACCTCACGGTGCGCGACGCCTGCCTCTATCTCAAGACCCTGAGCGGGCTGAGGCGCGTCCATGCGGTGTTCCGCCGGCTGGACGACGACTTCTGCGATCCGCTGGAATTGCGCACCGACTCGGCGCTGGGCGTACCCGGGCTGCTGGAAGCGGTGCGCCAGGGCAACGTCATCATGGCCAATGCCCTGGGCAGCGGCTTGCTGGAGTCGCCCGGTCTGCTGGGCTTTCTGCCCGGTGTCTGCCAGGCCCTGCTGGGCGAGACCCTGGCACTGCCTTCCGTCGCCACCTGGTGGTGCGGCGAGACGCCGGTGCGCGAAGCGGCCCTGGCGCGGCTGGCGGAGCTGGTGATCAAGCCGGCCTATCCGGCCCAGGGCTTCGAGCCGGTGTTCGGCAAGGCCCTGGATGCCGCGGGGCTGGCCGAACTGCGCGCGCGCATCCTGGCCACGCCCCACGCCTTTGTGGCCCAGGAACGCATCCAGCTGTCCCAGGCGCCGGTCTGGCAGGGCAGCAGTCTGCAGTCGCGGGCCATCGGCATGCGCGTCTATGCGGTGGCCAGCGAAGACGGCTACTGGGTGATGCCCGGTGGGCTGACCCGGGTCGCTCATGAAGGCGCCGCGGTGGTTTCCATGCAGCGCGGCGGGTCGAGCAAGGACACCTGGGTGCTGGGCGGCAGTCGCGGCGCCGCCGAGGTGCCCGGGGCGCGGGTGCTGGGGGTGCGCGACCTGGTGCGCAAGGACCCCTTCCTGCCCTCGCGCACCGCCGAGAATCTGTTCTGGTACGGTCGCTACAGCGAGCGCTGCGAGGATGCCGCGCGCCTGCTGCGGATCGTCCTGAGTCGCTACCTGGACGCCGACGACGGCGGGCCGGCGGTGCAGTCGGCCATCGATCTGGCCACGGCCCTGGAATTGCTGCCCGCGGGCGGCCGGCTGGCGGAGCAGCTGCATGCCGCCCTGGGGCCGGGCGACTTTCCCAGCGGCCTGGGCGCCAATCTGCAACGGCTGCACTGGGCTGCGGCCCAGGTCCGCGGCCGGCTGTCGCCGGAGAACTGGCGCGCCATCCGCGAGGTGGAGCGCGAGGCCCATGGCCTGGGCCAGGTCAGCAGCGAGCCGGGCGAAGCGCTGCAGAGTCTCAACCGCCTGGTGATGGCGCTGGCGGCGGTGGCCGGCTTCACCTTCGACGACATGACCCACGACGAGAGCTGGCGCTTTCTGATGATCGGCCGGCGCATCGAACGGGTGCAATTCCTCGCCGGCAGCCTGGCGCACTTCCTCGAAGGCGGTGCCACCTGGGATGCGGCGGGCCTGGAATGGCTGCTGGAGCTGGGCAACAGCATCATCACCTATCGCTCGCGCTACCAGGCGGCGCCCCAGCTGATCCCGGTGCTGGACCTGCTGATGCTGCACGAGCACAACCCCTATTCGATCCGCTTCCAGCTGCATGCGCTGATCAACGCCGTGGAGCACCTGGAGCGCTATTACGGCCTGCCCCGCGATCCGGCATTGCACGATACCTACGACCGCCTGCGCCGCTTCGACCTCGGCACCCTGGAGAACACCCTGTTCGGCGACGCCGGCCGGGTCGAGGTGCAGCAGGGCCTGGCGCGCCTGCTGCGACAGATCGCCGAGGCCAGCAGCCAGCTGTCCGAACGGGTCATCTATCGCTGCTTCGCCCATGTCGACGCCGTCAGCCAGCGCACGGTATCCATGTGATGAGTCAGGTTCGCTACCGCATCCAGCACGACACCCACTATCGCTACGAGGCGCCGGTGTCGCTGTCGCAGCAGCTGCTGCACCTGTTGCCGCGCGACTGCGCCTGGCAGCGCTGCCTGTCCCGGCAACTGGTGATCCTGCCGCAGCCGACCCAGCGCCAGGACGCCTGGGACGCCTTCGGCAATCCGCTGACCCGGCTGTCCTTCGAGCGGCCCCACGACGAACTCTATGTCGGTACCGAGCTGGAGGTGGAAGTGGACTCCCGCGCCGGTCTCGGGCTGGCGGATTCGCCCCCCTGGGAACAGGTGCGCGATGGCCTGCGCTATCCCGCTGCCCGGGTGCCGCTGGACGTCCATCACTTCCGCTTCGAATCCCCGGCGGTGCCCGTGGACGGCATCTTCGCCCGCTTCGCCGAGGACTGCTTCCCACCGGGCCGCCCCCTGCTGCTGGGCTGCCGGGCGCTGATGGAAAAGATCCACCGCGAATTCCGCTTCGACGCCACCGCCACCCAGGTGGCGACGCCGCTACGCGAGGTGCTGGAGCATCGCCATGGCGTCTGCCAGGACTTCGCCCACCTGATGCTGGCCTGCCTGCGCGCCCTGGGGCTGGTGGCGCGCTATGTCAGCGGCTATCTGCTGACCCGGCCGCCGCCGGGCAAGCCGCGGCTGATCGGGGCCGACGCCTCCCACGCCTGGGTCAGCGTGCATTGCCCGCTGCTGGGCTGGGTCGACTTCGATCCCACCAACGATGTCCTGCCGGATCTGGAGCACATCACCCTGGCCTGGGGCCGCGACTTCACCGACGTCTCGCCGCTACGCGGGGTGATCCTCGGCGGCGGCGACCACGATCCGGTGGTCGAGGTGACGGTGACGCCGCTGTAGCGTGCTGGTTTGGAAAGGACTCCATTGATGAAAGATCCCAAGTGGCTGAACATCCCGCTCGGCCCTGCACGACCCAATACCTTCCTGTTCTGCATAACGGTCCTCCTGGCCTTGCTCCTAGGCATCCGGATCGGTCGACCTGCGACGCCAGAAGCTTGGATGTATCTGTTACTGATCGGCCTTCCCCTGACCTGGGCAGTGTTTACGCGCCTTCATTGGCTGGACGACTGGAGCCGACGCTGCCGTTACGGCTTCGCGCCTCTACTGGTCTTGCTGGCAAGAGCGGCACTGATCGTGGCGATTTTCAAGATTGAGCCGTTGTCGCGGCCAGTTACGAGCTGGCTATGCCAACAGGCGGGCATCTGGTTTCCAGATATCTACTGAAGCTATTGTCTATACAAAATAAACTACCTTTTACCTAACATTGGCCGCCCATGAACGGAGGCGCTTGTCTGCTATTTTGAGACGATAGCTATATCGGGAATGCTTGACGAGGGATCGACTCTGGATTAAATGTATATACATTAACCGGAGAGGTCACCATGTCCGTCGCTACCCAAGCGCTGCTCTGGCGCCATGTCACCCTGTTCGATGGCCTCCAGACCTGGCCCACGCCCATGGCCGTGCGGGTGGAGGCTGGCCGCATTGTCGGACTCTGGCCGGAAGCCGACTTCCAGGCCGCGCAGGGCGAGGGGGCCGAACTGGCCGGGAAAGGCGGGGTGCTGACGCCCGGGCTGGTGGATTGCCATACCCATCTGGTCCATGCCGGCCAGCGTGCCGGGGAATTCGAGCAGCGGCTGGAAGGGACGAGCTATGCCGAGATCGCCCGGGCCGGTGGTGGCATCCTCGGCACGGTGCGCGCGACGCGGGCGGCCAGCGAGGCAGAACTCTTCGCCGTTGCCCGAACGCGCTTGCAGGCGCTGATCGACGAGGGCGTCGCCACCGTGGAGATCAAGTCCGGCTATGGCCTGACGGTGGCCGACGAACTCAAGCTGTTGCGGGTCGCTCGGCGTCTGGGCGAGGCGCTACCGGTACGGGTGATCACCACGCTGCTGGGTGCCCATGCCGTACCCCCGGAATTCCAGGGCGATGCCGACGGCTACGTCGATCTGGTCTGTCGGGAGATGATCCCGGCCGCGGTGGCCGAGGGCCTGGCCGATGCGGTGGACGTCTTCTGCGAGGGCATCGCCTTTTCGCCGGCCCAGTGCGAGCGGGTATTCCTGGCGGCGCGCGAGCACGGTCTGCCGATCAAGGCCCATGCCGAGCAGTTGTCCAATCTGGGTGGCAGCGCCATGGCCGCGCGGCTGGGCGCCTTGTCGGCGGATCACGTGGAGTATCTCGACGAAGCCGGGGTGCGTGCCCTGGCCGCCGCCGGTACTGTCGCCGTGCTCTTGCCCGGCGCCTTCCTGATGCTGGGCGAAACCCAGCATCCGCCGGTGGAATTGCTCCGTCGGTACGGGGTGCCCATGGCCCTGGCCAGTGACGCCAATCCCGGCACCTCGCCGCTCTATCTGCCGACCCTGATCGCGCACCTGGGCTGCACCCTGTTTCGCCTGACCCCCCGCGAAGCCCTGGCCGGCATGACCGCCCATGCGGCCCAGGCCCTGGGGCGTCCGGAACTGGGCCGCATCCAGGTCGGCGCCGTGGCGGATCTCTGCCTGTGGGACGTCGGTCAGCCGGCGGAGCTGGCCTATGAGGTGCGTCCGGGGCGCCTGCGGCAGCGCGTCTTCGGCGGGGAGGTGCAGCATGTTCGCTGATCGCCAGACCCTGGAATGCTGGACCGGTCGTACCGATCCGGAAGCCGACGCCTTGCACTGGCACCAGTGCATCCAGCAACTGGCAGTGGACAGCGCGCCGGGTATGGCGCTGCTGGGTTTCGCCTGCGACGAGGGGGTAAGGCGCAACCAGGGTCGCGTGGGCGCTGCCGAGGGTCCCGTCGCCCTGCGGCGGGCCCTGGCCAATGTCGCCTGGCAGCGGCAGGGCCCGGCCTATGACGCCGGTGATATCCGCTGCGCCGACGGTGATCTGGAAGGCGCTCAGACGCGCCTGGCCGGGGCCGTGCGCGGTCTGCTGGACGGCGGTCATCTGCCGCTGGTGCTGGGCGGCGGTCACGAAGTCGCCTGGGCCAGCTGGTCGGGCCTGGCGCTGCACCTGGCCAAGACGCTACCCAAGCCACGCATCGGCATCGTCAATTTCGATGCCCACCTGGACCTGCGCGATCCGACTCGGGGACCCACCTCAGGTACGCCCTTCGCCCAGATCGCCGCTCATTGTGCCCGCCACGACTGGCCCTTTCACTATGCCTGCCTGGGCCTGAGCCTGGCCGCCAATACCCGCACCCTGCTCAGGCGTGCCGCTGAGCTGGACGTGTTGATCCGCGAAGACCACGAGATTCGCGAGGGCAGCCTGGAGCGCATCGGCGCCGAGCTGGACGCCTTCGCCGCCGGCTGCGATGCCCTCTATCTCACCTTCGACCTGGATGTGCTGCCCGCGGGCGAGGCGCCCGGGGTCAGCGCGCCTGCCGCCCATGGCGTCAGCCTCGCCCTGTTGGAACCGCTGATCCGTCGGCTCAAGGCCAGCGGCAAGTTGCGCCTGGCCGACGTGGCCGAACTCAATCCCGCGCTCGACCAGGACGGCCGCACGGCCCGGGTCGCGGCGCGGCTGATCCATACCCTGGCACTGGACCTCTAGGGCCTGCCGCGAACAACAAGAGAGGAAAATCCCATGACCCGCTTTCGTGAAGGTGAGATTCGCGCCCCCCGCGGCACCCAGCTCAATGCCAAGAGCTGGCTGACCGAGGCACCGCTGCGCATGCTGATGAACAATCTCGATCCCGAGGTCGCGGAAAACCCCCAGGAGCTGGTGGTCTACGGCGGCATCGGCCGCGCGGCGCGCAACTGGGAGTGTTACGACAGGATCGTCGAGAGCCTCAAGGCGCTGGGTGACGACGAAACCCTGCTGGTGCAATCGGGCAAGCCGGTCGGGGTGTTCAAGACTCACGCCGATGCCCCGCGGGTGCTGATCGCCAACTCCAACCTGGTGCCGCACTGGGCCAGCTGGGAGCACTTCAACGAACTGGATGCCAAGGGCCTGGCCATGTACGGTCAGATGACCGCCGGCAGCTGGATCTACATCGGCAGCCAGGGCATCGTGCAGGGCACCTACGAGACCTTTGTCGAGGCCGGGCGCCAGCACTACCAGGGTGACCTGCGCGGCCGCTGGGTGCTGACCGCCGGTCTCGGCGGCATGGGCGGCGCCCAGCCCTTGGCCGCGACCCTGGCCGGCGCCTGTTCGCTGAACATCGAGTGCCAGCAGAGCCGTATCGATTTCCGCCTCAAGACCCGCTATGTGGACGAACAGGCCAGCGACCTGGACGACGCCCTGGCACGCATCGCCCGGCACACCGCCGCCGGTGCCGCGGTGTCCGTCGCCCTGCTGGGCAACGCCGCCGAGATTCTGCCGGAACTGGTCCGCCGCGGCGTGCGCCCGGATATGGTCACCGACCAGACCAGCGCCCACGATCCGCTCAATGGCTACCTGCCGGCCGGTTGGAGCTGGGAGCAGTATCGTGATCGCGCCCAAACCGATCCGGCTGCCGTGGTCGCCGCGGCCAAGCAGTCGATGGCCGTGCACGTCCAGGCCATGCTGGACTTCCAGAAGATGGGCGTCCCCACCTTCGACTACGGTAACAACATCCGCCAGATGGCCCAGGAAGCCGGCGTCGCCGATGCCTTCGCCTTCCCGGGCTTCGTGCCGGCCTATATCCGTCCGCTGTTCTGCCGCGGCATCGGTCCGTTCCGCTGGGCCGCATTGTCGGGCGATGCCGAGGACATCCATCGCACCGACGCCAAGGTCAAGGAACTGATTCCCGATGACGCCCACCTGCACCGCTGGCTGGACATGGCCCGCGGGCGCATCGCCTTCCAGGGCTTGCCGGCGCGCATCTGCTGGGTCGGCCTGGGCTTGCGTGCCAAGCTGGGGCTGGCCTTCAACGAGATGGTGCGCAGCGGCGAACTCAAGGCGCCCATCGTCATCGGGCGTGACCACCTGGACAGCGGCTCGGTATCCAGCCCCAACCGCGAGACCGAGGCCATGCAGGACGGCTCCGATGCCGTCTCCGACTGGCCACTGCTCAACGCCCTGCTCAACACCGCCAGCGGCGCCACCTGGGTCTCGCTGCACCACGGCGGCGGGGTAGGGATGGGCTTCTCCCAGCATTCCGGGATGGTCATCGTCTGCGACGGCACCGACGCCGCCGCCGCCCGTATCGCCCGGGTGCTGCACAACGACCCGGCCACCGGGGTGATGCGCCACGCCGACGCCGGCTATGACATCGCCATCGACTGCGCCCGCGAGCAGGGCCTGAATCTGCCCATGCTCAAGGGCTGAGCAACCTGGCGCCGGTGGTAGCACCGGCGCGCCGTTCCCGACAACAACAAGAGCGCCGTCCTGCGGCGCGGTGGAGCGCGACCCATGGCAAGGACCGGTACCCCTGTGATCGAGCGCCGCTCGATCGATTTCATCCCCGAGGCCGAGCGTCACGGCCGGCTCTACAGCCAGTTCACCCTCTGGCTGGGCGCCAATCTGCAGATCACCGCCATCGTCACGGGTGCCCTCGCCGTGGTGCTGGGGGGCGACGTCTTCTGGTCGCTGACCGGGCTGTTGGTCGGCCAACTGCTGGGGGGCGGGGTGATGGCGTTGCATGCTGCTCAGGGCCCGCGGCTAGGTCTGCCGCAGATGATTTCCAGTCGGGTACAGTTCGGCGTCTATGGCGCGGCGATCCCCATCGTCCTGGTGTGCCTGATGTACCTGGGTTTCACTGCCACCGGTACCGTGCTGTCCGGCCAGGCGATCGCGCAACTGGTCGGCATCAGCGACAGCGCCGGGATCCTGGTCTTTGCTGCCTGCATCGTGGTGGCCACGGTGCTGGGCTACCGCGTGATCCACTGGGTCGGTCGGTTGGCCAGCCTGCTGGGCATCCTGGCCTTCTGCTATCTGTTCGCCCGGCTGATCAGCCTCGGTGACCTGGGCGCCTTGCTGCAGATCCGCCATTTCAGCTGGGCATCTTTTCTGCTCGCCGTGTCTCTGGCCGCCTCGTGGCAAATCGCCTATGGCCCCTATGTGGCGGACTATTCGCGCTACCTACCGAGTGCAACCTCCAGCTGGAAGACCTTTGCCGCGGTAGGGGCCGGTTCGGTACTCGGTGCCCAGGCAGCCATGATTCTCGGCGTGCTGGCTGCAGCCCTGGCGAACGGGCAGTTCGCCGGGCGCGAGGTGGCCTACATCGTCGGCCTTGGCGGCAACGGCGTGACCGCAGCGTTGCTGTACTTCAGCATCGCCTTCGGCAAGATCACCATTTCCACGCTCAACTCCTATGGCAGCTTCATGTGCATCGCCACGGTGATCAGCGGCTTTCGCGGTCATCTGGAGGTCTCGCGGCTGCAGCGCCTGGGCTTCGTGCTTGTCATCGTCGGAGCCGCCACCCTGGTGGCGCTATTGGGCCAGCGAGAATTCCTCGGTGCCTTCAAGTCCTTCATCCTCTTCCTGCTGACCTTCTTTACGCCCTGGAGCGCGGTCAACCTGGTGGACTACTACGCCATCAATCACGGTCGCTACGACCTGGCGGCTCTGGCCGATCCAAACGGACGTTACGGCCGCTGGAACTCTGCCGGCCTGCTCGCCTATGGCGTCGGCGTGCTGATCCAGCTGCCGTTTCTCTCGACCAAGCTCTACACCGGCCCGCTGGTGGCACACCTGGGGGGCGTGGACATCTCCTGGATCATCGGCCTGCTGGTGCCAGCGATCCTCTATTACCTGCTTGCCCGGCGCCACGCGCTGCAGAGCACACGTCCGGTCGCCGCCTGAATACCCTTGATCAATGCCGGCGTCCCGATGACGCGGCTCTGGAGCCCTAGATGAACACCCTTATCCTGAAACCCGGCACCCTCGATCTGGCCCAGCTGCGCCAGGCCTATCTGCAGCCGCTACGCATGGAGCTGGATCCCGCCGCTTATGCCGCCATCGACGCCAGCGTGGCCTGCGTGGAAAGCATCCTGGCCGAAGGCCGGACCGCCTATGGCATCAACACCGGCTTCGGCCTGCTGGCCTCGACGCGGATCGCGCCGGCGGATCTGGAAAAGCTGCAGCGCTCCCTGGTGCTGTCCCACGCCGCCGGCGTGGGCGAGGCGCTGGATGATGACCTGGTGCGGCTGATCATGCTGCTCAAGGTCAACAGCCTGGCTCGCGGTTTCTCCGCCATTCGCCGCCAGGTCATCGAGGCGCTGATCGCCCTGATCAATGCCGAGGTCTATCCGCACATCCCGCTCAAGGGCTCTGTGGGGGCCTCGGGTGACCTGGCGCCGCTGGCGCACATGTCGCTGGTGCTGATCGGCGAGAGCAAGGCGCGCTACCAGGGCCAGTGGCTGCCGGCCCGCGAGGCGCTGGCGGTCGCGGGCCTCGAACCCATGACCCTGGCGGCCAAGGAGGGCCTGGCGCTGCTCAATGGCACCCAGGTGTCCACCGCCTACGCCTTGCGCGGGCTGTTCGAGGGTGAAGACCTGTTCGCCGCGGCCACGGTCTGCGGCGGCCTGAGCGTCGAGGCCATGCTCGGTTCTCGGGCGCCCTTCGATGCGCGTATCCATGCCGCGCGGGGCCAGCGTGGCCAGATCGACGTGGCCGCGGCCTATCGCGAGCTGCTCACTGACAGCAGCGAGGTGTCCCGCTCCCACGCCAATTGTGACAAGGTCCAGGATCCCTATTCGCTGCGCTGCCAGCCCCAGGTGATGGGCGCCTGCCTGACCCAGTTGCGCCAGGCCGCCGAGGTGCTGGAGGTGGAAGCCAACGCCGTGTCCGACAACCCGCTGGTGTTCGCGGAAGAGGGCGACGTCATCTCCGGCGGCAACTTCCACGCCGAGCCGGTGGCCATGGCCGCTGACAACCTGGCCCTGGCCCTGGCCGAGATCGGCGCCCTCTCGGAGCGGCGCATCTCGCTGATGATGGATCGGCACATGTCCCAGCTGCCGCCCTTCCTGGTGGAGAACGGCGGGGTCAATTCCGGCTTCATGATCGCCCAGGTCACCGCCGCGGCCCTGGCCAGCGACAACAAGGCCCTGGCGCATCCGGCCAGCGTCGACAGCCTGCCCACCTCGGCCAACCAGGAGGACCATGTGTCCATGGCGCCCAATGCCGGCAAGCGACTGTGGGCTATGGCCGAGAACGTGCGCGGCATCCTGGCCATCGAGTGGCTGGGTGCCTGCCAGGGCCTGGACTTCCGGCATGGCCTGAAGAGTTCGGAACGCCTGGAAAAAGCGCGCAGCCTCTTGCGCGAGAGGGTGCCCTACTACCAGGAAGACCGCTTCTTCGCCCCCGACATCGAGGCGGCCAGCGCGCTGCTGGCCAGTGGTTGCCTGAACGGGCTGGTCACGCCGCGGCTGTTGCCCAGTCTCTGAGGCGGACGCGGTCCGGCAGCCAGAACGCCGGACCGCGCGTTATCATCGGCTTTCCATTTTCCGGCCTGGAGTTCGCGTGAGCAGCACGACACCCCCGCGCTACAAGGTGATCGAGGACTTTCTGCTCGAACGCATCCAGGGTGGTGCCTACCCGGTGCATCACCAGATCCCCACCGAGGAGCAGCTGGCGCGGGATTTCGCGGTCAGCCGCATGACCGCCAACAAGGCCATCACCCGCCTGGTGCAGCAGGGCTACCTGACGCGCCAGGCAGGGCTCGGGACCTTTGTCATCGAGCGCAAGGCCGAGTCCTCGCTGCACGAGGTGATGAACATCGCCGCCGAGGTGCGCGCCCGAGGGCATGTCTATTCCAACGAGGTGCTGCGCAGCGAGGCCATCGCCGCCGACGATGAAGTGGCCCTGCGTCTGGGCCTGCGGATCGGCAGCCAGGTGTTTCACAGCATCCTGGTGCACCGCGAGAACGGCCTGCCCATCCAGCTGGAGGATCGCTACGTCAATCCGCGCTGGGTGCCGCATTACCTGGAAAGCGACTTCAGCCGCCAGACGCCCAACGAGGTGCTGGTGGCCAGCTGTCCGATCAGCGATGTGGAACATATCGTCGAGGCGGTGCTGGCCACCGCCCAGACCGCACGCTGGCTGGACATCGCCGAGGGCGCGGCCTGCCTGTCGATGATCCGCCGCACCTGGTCGGACGAGCACCTGGTCAGCTATGTGCGGCTGCTGCATCCGGGCGACAGGTACAAGCTGAGCTCGACCACCCGGCATCGCTGAGGGACCTGGCGCGGGGAGGGGGTAGGTCCTCGCGGTGCTCGACCCAAACTACGCGCCCGTCCGCCCGCGCCGATCTACCCCCTCTCCCCCGGGGAGAGGGTTGGGGTGAGGGTGGCCCCTGCAGTCAGGGGTCAGAGCTTGCTCACCAGGGCCACGGCGTCCTGTTTGGCCTGGTCGCGCGACGCCTGGTCGACTTCCGGCCCGAACAGGGTCTTTTCCACCACCACGGTGTGCATCCGATCGATGCCGACCATCTCGCACCAGGTGCGCAGATAGGATTCCTGGTGCTCCTGACGATCCAGGGCCACACCACGGGCGGCGATCACCAGGGCCTGGCGGCCGCCGAGCAGGCCGTTGAGGCCGCGGTCGTCGAAGGTGAACAGCAGGTCCTTCTGGCTGACCACGTCGAACAGCTGCTTGAGCTTGTAGGGGATGCCGAAATTCCAGCAGGGCACGCCGAACACCAGTACATCGGCGGCCTTGAAGCGCTGTGCCAGTGTCTTGGCCACTTTCCAGGCGTGCTCCTGCTCGCCGCTGAGGGACTCGCCCTGGATGCCGGCGTACTTGGCGTCGAGGATGGGACCGTCGAACTCCGGCAGGTCGCACTGCCAGACGTCGAGGGTATCGACCTCGGCATCGGGGTGTTTGCCCTGCCAGGCCTGGATGAAGGCAGTGGCGACTTCCAGCGAGGCGGAGCGATCCTGGCGGGGCGAACCTATCACGTGCAACAGGCGAGGCATGGCAGATCCTTGATGGATGGGGATTGCGATAACTATAAGCGTCTCGCTGGGGTGCGCCAGCGTCGGATAGGTATGCCGATGGATGGTCTGGGAGGCGGTTCCTGGCGTGACGACTGATGTTGGGCGGGCCCTCACCCCAGCCCTCTCCCGGAGGGAGAGGGGGTGGTTGGTGTGGGCGGGAGGCTACGTGCGGGTAGGGTGGACAACGGCGCAGCCTTGTCCACGCGTTCGGGATGGGCACAGGTGGAAAACGCTGCGCGGTTTTCCACGCTACGACTGCGATTTGGGGCGGGCCCTCACCCCAGCCCTCTCCCGGAGGGAGAGGGGGGTGGTTGGTGTGGGCGGGAGGCTACGTGCGGGTAGGGTGGACAACGGCGCAGCCTTGTCCACGCGTCCGGGGTGGGCACAGGTGGAAAACGCTGCGCGGTTTTCCACGCTCCGACTAGGTCAGGGCGAAGGCCAACAACCACCCATCCCCGCCTCAGGCCGAACCGGCCTCCGTGCGCAGCGCTGGGCCACGCAGGCCGAGCAGGGCGTCTACCATCAGGAACAGCAGCAGGCTGCCGCCCAGCACCGGCAGGCACAGGCCGAGCAGCAGGGCCGTCGCCGGGACCAGCAGACGCGGCAAGGGCGACAGCTGGCGCCAGAGGGCGATCAGGCCGGGTTGTGCCGGATCGCGGCTGGGCCGACGGCGCCACCAGAGCAGATAGCCCCAGACGGTCATCACCAGCAGGCCCAGGGCGATGACCGCCAGCACCAGCTGGTTGGCCAGGCCGAACAGCACGCCCATGTGGGCATCGATGCCCCAGCGGGTCAGCTTGGCCGGCAGCGAGTACTGGGCGAAACGCACCTGATCGACCACCTTGAAGCTGGTCGGGTCGACGGCGACGGCGTCCACCTGGGTCGGCCAGCGGCGGTCGATCTCGCTCACCGTCCAGGCCTTGTCGGCGCTGCGCCCCGGACGGATCTCCAGCTTGCCGGCGTCGATGCCGGCGGCGCGGGCGCTGGCCAGCACCCCGTCGAAGGTGGCCGGATCCAGAGCCGGTGCCTTGGCCATGTGCATGGCGCCATGGTGATCGGCGTGCTCGTCATGGGTCATGGCCGGCGCGGGGGCGGTGCCCAGGGCGGTTTTCACGCCCGGCGTGGACCAGCCGTAGTGGGCGCGCAGCACGCCGATGTTGTCGCCGGCGAAGCGCGACCAGGTCAGACCGGTGGCGGAGAAGAACAGCAGGCCACCCAGCAGCCAGACCCCGGTGCTGGCATGCAGGCCGCGCAGGCCGCGGGCCGGGCGGCGCTGGCGGCGGCGCACCAGCCACAGGGTCAGACCGCCGAGGGCCGCGACCCACAGCCAGGAGGCGGCCAGTTCGCTGTAGAGGCGACCAGGTTCGCCGAGCAGCAGGCTGCGGTGGAACTGGTCGATGGTGGTGCGCAGCGGCAGGATGCCGCTGGTGCCATAGACCGCCAGATCGCCGCGGATGGCGCCGGTGAACGGATCGATGAACAGCGCCCGGTGGGTCGACTCGCCCAGCGCCGGATCGTTGAACATCACCCGGGTGGTGTCGCCTTCGGCCGGCGCGGGGCGCACCGCGCCCAGGGTCAGGGTGGGGCCTACCGCGGCCTGGGCGATATGGATCTGCTCGGCCAGCGGCAGGGGCTTGCCGCGGCTGGGGGTATGCAGGGCCTCGGCATAGAGGTGGGCCTCGAGTTGCGGCGTGAGGGCATAGATCAGGCCGCTGGCGGCGGCCACCAGCAGGAAGGGACCGACGAACAGGCCAATGAGGAAATGCAGCCGCGCCAACAGCTGCAGCAGCGGCCCCGGCGTCTTGGCGGCCGGAGTGGAGGGGTGCGAAGTCATAGCGTTCACCACGGAGCGACGCGCGGCCAGCGAGGGGCCACGCGCAGGATTACGAGAAAGGAGGACAGCTGTCTTTCGTCGCCGGGGTGTCAGGGCGCCTGGGGATGGAGCGTGGAGCGCCGTGCGCGGGGCGGCGGCGGCAGGGCACTCTGGTAGCGAGGACGATGAGGATCGCCGGGACGCAGCAGCCACTGCAGCACGACGGCGGCCAGCGTGGCGAGGAAGAGGGTGGCGGCGAAGACGCAGTCACCCGTGGGGGAGAGGGTGGTCCCGCTGCCGCCCGGCAGGCCCGCATGCATGCCGGCCATGTCGTCCTGGGCGGTCTGGGCGTGCAGGCCGTGATGGTGCTCGTGCGTCTGGGCCAGCGGAGACGAGACCGGCAAGGTAAGTCGCGCCAGCATCTGGCCATGGCCCAGGGCGCAGACGAGTCCGTTCAGCAGGATGCAGGCGAGCAGCATCCAGGCGAGCGAAGCGCGCGGGGAACGGACGGTTATCATGGCGAGGGACTGTATCATCGTCGCGGGCCACGCACAGCCCGGCCGGCGCGAACCTGCGCCGAAATGTCGCGCCCCTGCCGCTGTTGGAGAGACGAACAGGACCATGAGCGAAGCGCCACCCATCACCCTCGAACGGCTCACCGTGGCGGATGACGAGACGCTGGGTTTTCTGCTGGCGAGCTATCGCGAGCTGTTCGGTAGCCGGGTCGAGGCGAACGCCGTACCCCGGGATCTACAGCGCTTCGCCGACCACTATGGTGCGGATCGTGGCTGCCTGCTGCTCGCCCGGGGCGCCGCCGGAGAGCCGATCGGCAGCATCGCCTATCGACCCTACGACCGACGCTTTCCCCAGCTGGCCTATCCGGGTGAAAGGGTGGTCGAAGTGGTGCGGCTGTTCGTGGTGCCCCGGCAGCGGCGCCAGGGCCTGGCGCGACGGCTGTTCGGGGCGCTGCTGGCCCAGGCGCGGCGCGACGCGGTCGAGCGCCTCTACCTGCACACCCATCCCTTTCTGCCCGGGGCCGAAGCCTTCTGGCTCGACCAGGGCTTTCAGGTCGTCGCGCGGGAGAGGGCCTTGCCCTGGCAGACCCTTCACTTGGATCGACGCCTGGACAACTCTCAGGCGTCCGCCGGCCCCCGACAGAGCAGATAGGTGTCCATGATCCAGCCGTGCTCTTCACGCGCGGCGCTGCGCACCCGGTGGATCTCCTCGGCCACCTCCTGCAGCGGACCGGCGATAAGGATCTCGTCCGCCGTACCCACATAGGCACCCCAGTAGATATACAGGCCGGGTTCGTCCAGGCGGCGATAGGCCTCATGGGAGTCGAGCATCACCACCAGGCTGTCCAGGTGCGCGGGGAAGCGCTCCAGGCGCCGGCCCGGGGTGATCTCCAGGGCCTGGCCGATGCGATTGAGCGGCACCCGGTGGCGCGCGGCCAGGGCCTGGACGCTGGAGATGCCGGGAATCACCTCGTAGTCGAAGTCCAGCCGGCCTTCGCGCTTGATCGCCGCCAGGATGCGCAGGGTGCTGTCGTACAGCGCCGGATCGCCCCAGACCAGGAAGGCGCCGCATTCATCGTCCGCCAGTTCCTGCTCGATCATCTCCACCATCAGCGCCTGCTTGGCGGCGTTGAGGTCGTCCACCGCCTGGCGGTAGTCGCCTTCGCGGCGACGCTCGGGAATGGGCGCGGTGACGAAGCGATAGTCCGCCTGGCGGATGTGGCGGGCGCAGATGGTTTCGCGCAGGTGGATCAGGCTGTCCTTTTCCGTGCCCTTGTCGAACAGGAAGAAGGTACTGGCGCGATTGAGGGCGGCGATGGCCTGGAGGGTGAGGTAGTCGGGATCGCCGGCGCCGATGCCGATGACCAGCAGGGTTTTCATGGGATGGCCTCGAGGAAAGGAGCGGCGCCCAGTGTAACGGGGGATGTCACGTCCGTAGAGCCTCAGGCAATCGTCATGCTAGTTTCGACCGGTTTGCCTGCCGCCAGGCAGGGATGGACGGGATCGAGGGGGACAGGGGCGTGACGATGACGGCGAGCTGGCGACGGATACCCCGAGGGGTCTGGATTCTGGGTGGAGTGAGCATGTTCATGGACATCTCTTCGGAGATGATCCACAGCCTGCTGCCGCTGTTCCTGGCCACCGGATTGGGCCTGAGCGTGCTCTATATCGGCATTCTCGAAGGGGTGGCCGAGGCGACCGCGCTCATCACCAAGATCTTTTCCGGCGTACTCAGCGACTACCTGGGCAAGCGCAAGGGCCTGGCGGTGCTGGGCTATGGCCTGGGGGCCCTGAGCAAGCCGCTGTTCGCCCTGGCCAGCGGTGCCGGTCTGGTGTTCGGCGCGCGCTTCATGGATCGCATCGGCAAGGGCATCCGCGGGGCGCCGCGCGACGCCCTGGTGGCCGATGTGACGCCGCCGGAGATCCGCGGCGCCGCCTATGGCCTGCGCCAGTCGCTGGACACCTTTGGCGCCTTTCTCGGCCCGCTGCTGGCGGTGGGGCTGATGCTGCTCTGGGCCAACGATTTCCGCGCGGTGTTCTGGGTGGCGGTGATCCCGGCCTTCATCGCCGTGGCCCTGCTGGTTTTCGGCCTGGACGAACCCAAGGCGGCTATCGTCCAGGCGCGCACCAATCCACTGACCCGCAGCCAGCTGCGCAAGCTGCCGGCGGCCTTCTGGCAGGTGGCGCTGCTCGGCGGCATCTTCACCCTGGCGCGCTTCAGCGAAGCCTTCCTGGTGCTCAAGGCCGAGCAGGTGGGGGTACCCCTGGCGCTGGTGCCGCTGGTGATGGTGGGCATGCACCTGGTGTTCTCGCTGTCGGCCTATCCGCTGGGCGCGCTATCCGACCGGGTCAGTCACCGCGCGCTGCTGGCCTGGGGGCTGATGCTGCTGATCCTGGCCGACCTGGCCCTGGCCTTGAGCATCGGCTGGAGCGGTCTGGCGCTGGGCATCGTGCTCTGGGGCCTGCACATGGGCATGACCCAGGGGCTGCTTGCCGCCATGGTCGCCCGCACCGCCCCGGCCGAGTTGCGCGGCACCGCCTTCGGCCTGTTCAACCTGGTCAGTGGCATCGCCCTGTTGCTGGCCAGCAGCATCGCCGGCGCGCTCTGGCACTTTCTCGGCTCCGCCGCCACCTTCCAGTTCGGTGCCCTGGCGGCGGTGGCTTCCCTGCTGGTGCTGGCGGCCTGTCGCCGCAGCCTGGCACCGCTGGCCAGCTAGTCGAACAGGGGGCGAAGATAGGGCGCCGTGGGGCTGGCGGGATCGTCCGCCACCGCGCGGGGCGTGCCGCTGGCGACGATGCGACCGCCGGCCGTGCCGGCGCCGGGGCCGATGTCGATCAGCCAGTCGCTGCCGGCCACCACCTGCAGATTGTGCTCCACCAGCACCACCGTATTGCCTTCGTCGACCAGGCCGTGCAGCTGGCGCATCAGGCGCTCCACGTCGGCCGGGTGCAGGCCGGTGGTGGGTTCGTCCAGCACATAGAGGGTGGTGCCACGGCTGGTGCGCTGCAACTCGGTGGCCAGCTTGATGCGCTGGGCCTCGCCGCCGGAGAGTTCGGTGGCCGGCTGGCCCAGGCGCAGATAGCCCAGGCCGATGTCGGCCAATACCCGCAGGGCTCGCGCCACCGGGACTTCCTCGGCGAAGAAGGCCAGGGCCTCGTCCACCGTCAGGCCAAGGACCTCGGCTATGGTCTTGCCCTGCCAGCGCACCTCCAGGGTTTCGGGGTTGTAGCGGGCTCCCTGGCAGGTGGGGCAGGCGGCATAGACGCTGGGCATGAACAGCAGCTCGACGCTGACGAAGCCTTCGCCCTCGCAGGTCGGGCAGCGGCCCTTGGCGACGTTGAAGGAAAAGCGCCCGGCATCGAAGCCTCTTTCCTGGGCTTCTGGGGTGGCGGCGAACAGCTTGCGCACCCCGTCGAACAGCCCGGTGTAGGTGGCGAGGTTGGAGCGTGGGGTGCGGCCGATGGGCTTCTGGTCCACCGGCACCAGCCGGCGGATGCCGCCGAGGCCGTCGACCACCTGGCCGGTGGTGGCGGGCAGGGCATCGGCGTCCAGCTCCGTTGCCTCGTCACTGTCCTCGGCGGCGCGCTGGCCCAGCTCGGCGCCCACCAGTTCCAGCAGCGCCTGGCTGACCAGGCTGGATTTGCCCGAACCGGAGACACCGGTCACCGCGGTCAGGCAGCCCAGCGGAAAGGCGGCGTCCAGGCCCTGGAGGTTGTTGCGGGTGACCCCGGCCAGGCGCAGCCAGCCCTGGGGTTCGCGGGGCGGCCGGGTCTCGCGCTGCGGCGCGGCGAATAGATAGCGCGCCGTCACCGACTCCTCGATGTCGGCCAGGCCGGCGGGCGGACCGCTGTAGAGCACCCGGCCACCGCCTTCGCCAGCGGCGGGACCGACATCCACCAGCCAGTCGGCACGCTTCATGGTGGCCAGGTCGTGCTCCACCACGAACAGCGAATTGCCCTGGGCCTTGAGGCCGTCGAGGGCTTCCAGCAGGGATTCGCCATCGGCCGGATGCAGACCGGCGGAGGGTTCGTCCAGCACATAGACCACGCCGAACAGCTGGGACACCAGCTGGGTCGCCAGGCGCAGCCGCTGCAACTCGCCGGAAGAGAGGGTGGTGGTGCTGCGCTCCAGCGCCAGGTAGCCGAGGCCCAGGCGGGTCAGGGTCTGCAGCCGTTCCAGCAATTCGCTGGCCATGCGCTGGGCGGCCAGGCGTTTCTCCGGGGACAGATCGGGGGTGCGGCGCACGTCCGGTGCGCCGGCGTGGTCGCTGCCACCAGCGGCCTTGCGCCGGGCGCGATCCTGCTTGCCGGTCTTGGCGTCCAGCACGCGGGCATCCTTCGCCTCGTCGAAATCGCCGGCCGCGACCCGGCGCAGCAGTACGGTGAGGTCGTCCAGCGGCAGCCGCGACAGCTCGCCGATGTCCAGGCCGGCAAAGGTCACCGAGAGCGCCGCCCGGGTCAGCCGCTTGCCGTGGCACAGCGGGCAGGTCTGGCCGATCATGAAGCGCGCCGCGCGCTGCTTCATCTTGGCGCTCTGGGAATTGGCGAAGGTGTGCAGCACATGGCGCCGCGCCCCGGTGTAGGTGCCCTGGTAGCTGGGCTCGGCCTTGCGCTTGAGCGCGGCGCGGGTCTGCTCGGGGGTGAGGCCGGCATAGACCGGGACGGTGGGCTGCTCCTCGGTGAAGAGGATCCAGTCGCGCTGCTGTTGCGGCAGGTCGCGCCAGGGGACGTCGACGTCATAGCCAAGGGTCACCAGGATATCCCTCAGATTCTGCCCGCCCCAGGCGGTGGGCCAGGCGGCGATGGCGCGCTGGCGGATGGTCAGCGCGGGGTCCGGCACCATGGAGGCCTCGGTCACCTCGTAGACCCGGCCCAGGCCGTGACACTTGGGGCAGGCGCCCTGGGGCGTGTTGGGCGAGAAGTCCTCGGCATAGAGCATCGGCTGGTCGGCGGGATAGCGCCCGGCGCGGGAGTAGAGCATCCGCACCAGACTGGACAGTCCGGTCACGCTGCCCATGGACGAGCGACTGCTGGGCTGGCCGCGCTGCTGCTGCAGGGCCACCGCCGGCGGCAGACCCTCGATGGCTTCCACCTGGGGTACCCCGACCTGGTCGATCAGTCGCCGCGCATAGGGCGCCACGGATTCGAAGTAGCGGCGCTGGGCCTCGGCGTAGAGGGTGCCGAAGGCCAGCGACGACTTGCCCGAGCCGGACACCCCGGTAAAGACCACCAGGGCATCGCGAGGGATGTCCACGTCGACGTTCTTCAGATTGTGCTCGCGGGCACCGCGGACGGAGACGAAACCGGGACGGGGGGAGGAGGGCATGGGCGAAGTACAGCCTTGTTCAGGAACGTGCAGAATCGGACCTTGCGAGTTAGTAAGAGTCTCCGTTCAGCTCGAATTTATGCTCCGGGAAAGCCTCGAATCGCTCCAGTCCGTCCCAATGGCTGACCACGATGGGAAACTCTCTGGGGTCCAGCAGGCCAATTTCCTCCAGACGATAGGACATCTTGCCGAAGTTGCAGGCGGCACAGGTCACGATTAGGTTATCCAGCTCGTTGGTACCGCCTGCGGAATGGGGCACGACATGATCGTACTGAGCCCATAACGCCTGGAAGCCCGCATGCTGGGAGGCATTGGTCCTGCCCCAGCTGACGGCCTCGGGATACAGCGCGACCGCCTTCTTCCGAATTTCCGCGCGAATCACGGGTAGTCCACAGAAACGGCAATGAAAGCCGTCGCGCGCATGAAGGCTGCGGATCTGGGCGTTGGTGGGCATCCTGGCTTTGACAGGCATCGTGATAGGTAAGGGCGGCAACTTGGTCACCGTCACGTAGGGGCTGGCTCGGCCCCAGATGGACTCCAGCCATTGCCGCGAAAGCTGACAGTCAGCGAGCGTGAACAATCTTGCTGCGTCCATTGCATAGCCCGCGTGGTGTGCGGATACCGCAGCGTCCAGATAACGTGCGACATCGAAGAGCGCGGGAATGGGCGAGCGAAAGCAGCGTTTCATGGTCACTACCTTCGGCCCGCCCGACATCTACTCAAGGTGCCCTTCTGAATGAGCAATGACAAAGTACGAAGTATCACTGGGCCATGATTTCCCGATAACGTCTCGAGTATTCCTCATAAGACAACCCTTGACCTTGAAGAGCCTGGATCCGGGCCTCCTTGGACGAGAGGCTAGGCGCCGATATGGAAGCGGGTGCCTGGTACTTGCGGACGAGCTCGCCGGCACCGCGGGGAAACAACTCGTTTGCAAGCTGGTTGATTTTGTTTTCGGCGTTGATGAACTTGTCCGGTCGACCCGAGCCCCAGCGTGAGTCGTATATAGCCTGGCCAATTTGACGTCCATTCTGAAACACGCGGATATCCGCGAACTTCATGTACAGCGCCAGATCCCAACCCCACGTTCCGGTATAGGTGGTGGAAAGGTCGCACTCGGCGGGGTTCGAACCAGCAGGTAGTGGCCTGACCTTGAATCCTTTCCGTTCCAGGGCATCGACATAGGTCGTATTGAAGCCCGATCTTAGCCCTGCCGCAGGGATAGTACAGATCTCAGAAGAGCTCGCCCCGGACAGCTCGGCCGGGGCCACCTGCTGTTTTATGCTGCAGCCGCTAAGCAAAGCAGCAAAGAGAATGACCGTCCTTTTCACTGAAACCTCCTTGTAAAAAATGGAAGTTTAAGTGCGGCATGGCATTGTCTGCCGTAGAAACTGGCAGGACGGGCAAAAGGAGGGGAAGAGTGGTAGCGAGTGCCAGAGGTCTCACTACCACTCTCCTGGATCACTTACGGTACAAGGACCGCAAGTAGTGCTCCGCAAGTGGCCACGTGGCGTGCCAGTCTGGAGATTTGGCCCCTACCTGATCAGTCCTGCGCATGCTCCAGGGCATAGGCGCGGCAGTGGGCGAGGTAACCCATCTCGTGAGCGCCTACCAGTTGCACCACGCTGCTCCACAGCCAGGAGGGGGCATCCAGGGTGCGGGTACGGTTGCGCTGCAGGTCGCTCATCCACTCGACGCGGGTGGCCAGGTCCATCTGCCGGGCGTGGGCGCGGCCGACCACCCGGGCCAGGTAGGCGGCGGCGCTCATGGCTTCGCGGGCGCTGAGTTCGTCCAGCTCCAGCTTGAGATCCTGGGGCAGCAATTCGCGGATGAAGAAGGAGTGGTCGAGCATACGCACCGCCAGCATGCGATTGCCCAGGGCCGGGGAGAGCTGGCGGGCGCCTTCCACCACGCGCTTGCCGTTGTCGCGGGGCATGGTGGCATGGGCCACGCGCGGGGCGGCGGCGGCCACCGCCTGCTTGACGTCGATCAGGCAGTAGTCCTGGTCGTCGCCGTCATCCACGCCCAGCAGCACGGCATAGCGGCGCAGCCCCAGGGAGCTGCAGCCCTTGACCCAGTAGGCGCTGTCGAGCAGTTCGACGCGGCTGTCGTGGCTGCGGCCCTTGAGCGAGGTCACCAGGGCATGGATGCCCGGCGTCTCGCACAGCTCGGCGATGGCCTTGCGCTCGTCCTTGCTCAGCTGCCAGAAGTGCTTGCCCAGCGGCAGCTTGGGGCGGGTGTTTTCCATGCGCTCCTTGGCCAGGTGCTTCCAGGTGCGCTGCACCGCGCTGCGCATTCCGGCCTTGACCTGGGCGGGGCGCGGCACCTCGCGTTCGAGGTCGTCTTCGAAGGCCACCTCGTAGCCGCGCATCATCTCTTCGAGCATCCGCGCCGTGGTCACCCCTGGCAGGTCGGAGCCACGCGCCGCCGTGGCCAGCGACAGCGCCAGGCGCACCAGGTCATGGGCCGGATTGCCGACCACGGTCTGATCCAGGTCGCGGATGTTGACGTCGGTGGAGCCGTGCAGATCGCCGGTGGGGCCCAGGTTGCCGGCATGGCAGTCGCCACAGATCCATACCGCCGGCCCATTGGGCAGGTTGCGGCCGGGCTGGCTGTGCAGCCACTCGTAGAACTGCACCGTGCTGCCGCGGACGTAGGCGTGGGCGGAGCGGGCCATTTTCAGATTGCGCAGCTGGTTGAGGCGGGGCAGGCGATCGACGGGACGCGGGGTTTTCATGCAGGACGCAGGCCTTGAGGGAGACGCCTGTGTGACCGTTGCGCCAAGAGAATGTTGCGAGGTGTTTCGGCGAGGCGATCCCGGCCAGGTGCCGGGATCGATGGAAAGGCGGTGCGGGGGAGCCTGGCGCTAGCAGCGGAACTGCCCGATCTGGCGATTCAGGTCGTTGGCCAGGGCGTCGAGGGACACCGCGGTCTGTACCGTCTCGCCGATGGCTTCGCTGTTCTGCTGGGCCATATTCGCCAGGCGCTCCACGGTACGGGCGACGTCGTGGCTGGCGGCGGTCTGCTCGCGCAGGGCCAGGGAGATCTGGTTGACCACCCGCACCACCTTGTCCGAAGAGGTGTTGATACTGACCACCGCCTCACCCGCCTGGTTGGCCAGGTCGACCCCGCCGTTGACCTGGCGCACGCCCACTTCCATGTCGCTCATGGCGGCCTGGGTCGCCGCCTGGATCTTCTCGATCATGGCGGCGATCTCCTGGGTGGAATTGGTGGTGCGTTGCGCCAGCTGGCGCACCTCGTCGGCCACCACGGCGAAGCCGCGTCCCTGTTCGCCGGCCCGCGCCGCCTCGATGGCGGCATTCAACGCCAGCAGGTTGGTCTGGTCGGCGATGCCCTTGATCACGCTGACGATGGAGGAGACCCGCTCGGAATGCTCGCCCAGTTCGCCGATGCGCGCGGCCGAGGACTGCACCGTGCCGGCGATGGATCTCATGCTGTCCACCGAGGCCTGGATGGTCTGGCCACCGTCCTGGGCCAGTCGGCCCGACTGGCTGGAGAGGTCGTGGGCTTCCCCGGCGTTGTCCGAGACATGGTTGATGCTCACGGTCAGCTCTTCCACGGTAGCCGCCATGCTGGAGGCGGCGCTGGACTGTTCCTGGGCAGCGGCGGACAGCTGCTGGGAATTGGCCGAGATGCTGTGGGAGGCGGCCACCAACTGGTCGGTGCCCTGCTTGATCCCCTGGATCATGCCGCGCAGCTTGTCCTGCATCTGGCCGAAGGCGGCCAGCAGCTGGCCCAGTTCATCGCGTCCGCCAGTGGGAATCGGCGAATCCAGCTGGCCGGCGGCGATGGTGCGGGCGATGGCGACGGTCTGGGTGAGCCGACCCACGATGGTACGGGTCAGCGACCAGGCGATACCCAGCGCCAGCAGGGCGGCGAGGATGCCACCACTGATGAGGATCGCCATGGCCTGCTGCTTGGCGCCGGCCATCGACTGGGTCCGGCCGTCCAGCAAGGCGTTCTCACGGGTCTTGATCTGCGCCAGCAACTCGCGCATGCCATCCATCCTGCCCTTGTCCTGGGCGGTGGCGATGCGGGCGGTCAGGGCATCCAGTGGCTGGGTGCCGGCATTGACCTGCCGGCGCAACGCCAGGATCTGCTGGACGGACTCGCTATTCCACTGCTGCTTGGCCTGGCCCAGCTGGGCCAGATCGGCCTGCTGGGCGGGGTTGTCGCGGGTGAGCTGAGTCAGCTCCTGCAACTGCTCGGCGAAGCGCTGCTCACCCCTGTTCAGGGGTTCGAGAAACTCTTCCTTGCCGGTCAGGGCGAAACCGCGCATGCCGGTCTCCATGTTGACCAGCGCCAGCAGGGCCGCGTCCGAATCCTGCAGGACGTGGTAGGAATGAATGTTCTGCTGAACCGCCAGATTGACTTGGTTGAAGCCCTGCCGGGCCGCCAGGATCAGCGCCAGGATGATGACCAGAATGGCGCCGAAGCCGAGTCTGAGTTTGTTCGCGATGGTCAGCTGTTGCAGCATGGGAAGGCCTCACGCGCCAGGTTGTCGACTCACGCCCAGAGGGCAACGTTTTGGGAGCACAGCGAACGAGCGGAGGGAAACGCGACTGATCCGTGTCTTGCGTGGACGGCGGGGAAGCGTGGCTCCTGGTAGTGCAGGTATCGCGGGTGACTTCGCTCGCGCCGCTCCCTGCGGAGTGGGTGCCGAAAAAGGCTTTGTTTCCGACCAAGAGTGGTAGGCTAGAGCCTCCGAGCCTGGTCTTTGAGCAGTCGCACCTGAAAAAGTTTTATGTGATGCAATAAACATTTTTGCGCTTCGGGGCAGCCCCTGATGACGGGACGGGCGAAGGGTCGAGACGAACAGCGAGCGGTCAGGGCGCCAGCTGAGCCAGCCGCCGGGCCAGGGCTACGGCTTCCGCCGCGCTGACGACATTGGTGAAGCCCAGCAGCAGGCCCTGGGCACTGGGCGTCTCCAGATACCAGCGCGACAGGGCCTGGACCGCCAGGCCGTCGGCCTGGGCGGCCTCCGCCCAGCGGCGATCGTCGCCCTGGGTCAGGCGTGCCAGCAGGTGCAGGCCGCCGGCCTGCAGGTCGATCCGCGCCGCGTCGCCCAGCGCGCTCGTCAGCGCCTCGGCCAGCCACAGGCGGCGCTGTCGGTAGAGGGTGCGCATGCGATTGAGATGGCGGGCGAAATGCCCTTCTTCGAGAAAGCTCGCCACCGTGCCCTGCAGCAGCAGGGGCGCATGGTTGTGCAAGCGGTCGGCGCTGCGACCGAAGGCGGCGACCTGCTCGGGTGGCACCACCAGGTAGGCGAGGCGCAGGCCGGGAAACAGCACCTTGCTGAAGGTACCGGTGTAGAGCACCCGTCCTCCGTCATCCAGACTCTTGAGCGCGGGCAGCGGCTTGCTTTGGTAGCGGTATTCGCTGTCGTAGTCGTCCTCGATGATCCAGGCGTTCTGCCGCCCCGCCCAGTCCAGCAGTGCCAGCCGCCGGGGCAGGGCGAGAGACACGCCCAGCGGGCTCTGGTGACTGGGGGTGACCAGGGCGCAACGGGCGCTCGGCGCCCGGGTGAGGCCGGCGGCGACATCCAGTCCCGCCGCGTCCACGGGAACCGACACCAGTTCCAGGCCGGCGTCCTGCAATGCCCGGCGGGCGATGAAATAGCCGGGCTCCTCGAACCAGCAGGCAGCACCCGGCGCCAGCAGCGTCTGCACGATCAGATCCAGGCAGGCGCGATAGCCCGCGCAGACGAACACCTGTTCCGGACGACAGGCGATCCCGCGGGACAGGCCGAGGTAGGTGGCGAGGGCGGCGCGCAAGCCGGCGTGACCCCGGGCATCGGGATAGACCAGACCCTCCAGTCCCTGGCTGCGCAGTTGCCGCGCGGCCAGGCGCGTCCAGAGCTTGCGCGGGAAGGCGTCCAGCGCCGGCAGACCCAGCTGCAGCGGCAACGGCACGCCGCCGGCGTGGGTTGCCGAGGCGGTCGGCACGGAGGGTACGGCCGCTGGTGGAGCGGTCGGGCGACTCCACTGCGGCGAGACGATGGTCCCGGCCGGACCGCGCGGCAGCAGAAAGCCTTCGGCGATCAGCTGCTGGTAGGCCATCTCCACCGTGCCCCGGGCCACGTTCAACTCCGCCGCCAGGGCGCGCACCGCCGGGACCCGGTCACCGGGCCGCAGCTGGCCTTCGTCCAATGCCTGGCGGAAGCGCTGGTAGAGCTGGCGATAGAGCGGCAGGGCAAGGCGGCTGTCGAGGGCGGCGTTCAGGGTCATGGCCTGGTCGTTTGTAGCTTTCTTGGCTCTATAGCCTAGGCCATTGGCGGCCTAGAGTGGCGGCATCTTTCCTGGAGACCCTCACCATGGCCCTGACCTTCCAGCCACTGCCGCCCGATCATCCCCTGTGCCAGGCCAGTCTGCCGCTGATGCAGGTTCTGCGCCCCCATCTCGCCGACGCCGAGCGCTACCAGGCGCAACTTCAGCGCCAGGCGGCCCAGGGTTATCGGCTGCTGGCCGCCCTGGAGGAGGGCGAGGTGGTCGGCCTGGCCGGTTACCGCGAACTGGAAAATCTGCTCTACGGTCTTTTCCTCTATGTGGACGATCTGGTGGTGGCGCCGGCTCGCCAGCGCGATGGCCTGGGGGCCCGCCTGCTGGCAGCGGTCCGTAGCGAGGCCCTGGAGCGCGGCTGCTCCCATCTGATACTGGATACCGGCCTGCATATGCCCCTGGCCCAACGCTTCTACTTCCGTCAGGGCCTGCTCGCCCGTGGCCTGCATTTCGCCGAGCGCCTGAGCGGAGAGGTGCCGGCATGAAGACCGCCCTCTACCTCAACGCCAGTCCGCGCCCGGCCGCCTCCCACGGGCATCGGCTGGCCGGCGAACTCCTGGCTGCCCTGCGCCAGGGCTATCCCCGCCTGCAGGTACTGGAGCGGGATCTGGCTACCGCGCCGCTGCCACCGCTGAGCGCCGACTATGCCGAGGCCCTGACCCGGTGGACGCCACCGGAGGCGCCGGTATTCGCCCTGTCCGAAACCCTCATCGGCGAGCTGGAGGCCAGTGACCTGCTGCTGATCAATACGCCGTTGCACAACTTCACCCTGCCGGCGGCGCTCAAGCTGTGGCTGGACTTCGTGCTGCGCATCGGCCGCACCTTCGAGTCCACCGCCGAGGGCAAGCGCGGGCTGCTGGCCGACCGGCCGGTCTATCTGCTGGTCAGTTCGGGCGGTCATCACCGCGGGCCACGCGCATGGCAGCCGGATTTCCTGACCTCCTACGTGCGCCATGCCCTGGGCACGCTCGGGCTGTTCGACCTGCACTTCAGCTATCTGGAGGGCCTGGTCGGCGACCCGGCTGAGGTGGCCGACACCCTGGCGAGCGCCCGTGAACAACTCTCCCGCGAGGTGCCCTTCCGCCATCTCGCCAATCCTGCCACCACCACTCTGGAGTGAACCATGAGCCAACTACGACTGCCGTTTTCCACCCTCTCGCCCGCCGCCTATCAGGGCCTGATCGCCACGGGCCAGGCCCTGGCGCAGAGCTCCCTCGGCCTGGAACTGGTGGAGCTCATCTACCTGCGCATCTCCCAGATCAACGGCTGCGCCTTCTGCCTGGGCAAGCACGCCGAAACCCTGCGCGAGCAGGGCGTCAGCCAGGCCAAGCTGGATCGTCTGGCCGGCTGGCGCATCAGCGAACTGTTCGATGCCCGCGAGCGCGCCGCCCTGGAATGGGCCGAGACCCTCACCGCCGTCGCCGACAAGGGCGCGCCCGATGCGGCCTACGAACCGCTCAAGGCGCAGTTCAGCGACGCGGAAATCGCCGATCTGACCTTTGCCGTGGCGCTGATGAACGCCTTCAACCGGCTGGCGGTGGGCATGAAGCTCTAGCCGGTGACGCGGCCAAGGGCAGCAGCCGAGGGCGAAAGGATCAGCCGAAACCCGGACCAACCGCGCCGAAGTACCCGATGAATGGCGGGCACAGGTGCCAGGTGAGTTCCACCCGAAGAACGCCAGGCGCTGGCGCGCTCGACCTTCCTGCCAGGCCAGTGTCGGCGGGCTGCCGGTGGCCTGCCGAGCCCCGTCATGGGGAGCGGATTTCACGCCCGCGAAGTCTGTCTTCGCGGCGCCGCTTCGCGGTGGCTGCGCTTTTGACAGCTCTAGAATGCTGTGCTTAGGTTCTTTGGGCCATGCCGACATAGGTCTTCATATGACAAGACTATCGTCAGCGGGGCGCCCTCGCTGTCAGGAGTTTCCTGCAGGGCACAGGTGGCGTAGCAGGTGGAGCCGTGGCTCGCCGGGCCGTTCGAAGGCCAGCCCGGACCCCCTTCACTTCGTTCCGCTCTCGAATCCCTGGTTGAAGGCGGCTCCCATGGAATACCTGCGGCAGATCTTGAATCAGGCACCGGAACTGGCCCTGTTCCTGTCCCTGGCCATCGGTTACTGGGTCGGCAGCATCCAGTTCGGCAAGTTCCAGCTGGGTGGGGTCGCCGGCTCGCTGCTGGTGGCGGTGGTCATCAGCCAGGTCGGCATCAGCATCGACAACGGCATCAAGTCGGTGCTCTTCGCGCTGTTCATCTACGCCGTAGGCTTCGAGAGCGGACCGCAGTTCTTTCGCTCCCTGGGTCGGCAATCGTTGCGCGAGATCGTCCTGGCCGCGGTGATGGCGCTCAGCGGCCTGCTGACCATCATCGCCTGCGCCCGGCTATTCGGCCTCGACAAGGGCATCGCCGCGGGGATCGCCGCCGGCTCCATGACTCAGTCCGCCATCATCGGCACCGCCAGCGCTGCCATCGCCAAGCTCGACTTGCCGCTGGAGCAGATCCAGGCACTGCAGGGCAACGTCGCCGTGGGCTATGCGGTGACCTACATCTTCGGCTCCTTTGGCGCCATCATCCTGTGCGTCAATGTGCTGCCCTGGTTCATGCGGCGCAGCATCCGCGACGATGCGACCCAGGCCGAGGCCGAGTTGCTGGCCGGGGCCAAGGTCTATGGCCCGGGGGAGTTGCCCGCCATCCCGCCGCTGGTGGGACGGCTCTATCGCATCGACCAGGCGGCCGGCCAGACCGTGGCACAGCTGGAGGTCAGCGACCAGGGTGATCCCCAGGCGGCCCTCACCATCGAGCGCATCAAGCGCGGCGGCGCTCTGGTCGGGGTGACCCCGACGACGGTGCTGGAAGCCGGCGACGTGGTGCTGGTGGTGGGGCGGCGCGCCGGGGTGGTGGCCATCGCCGGGTGCCTGGGCGCCGAGTTGCAGTCCTCGCCCGACATGGACGTGGTGGTGGTGCAGCGCGACGTCAGCCTCGACAACCCGACCTTCGTCGGTCGCCGCGTGGCCGAGATCCGCCAGGCCGCCAGCCAGGCCCTGCGCCACGGCGTCTACGTGGTTGGCGTGAAACGCGCCGGGCGGCCCCTGGCGCTGGAGCCCGATACCGTCATCGAGGCAGGCGACCTGGTCACCCTCTATGGCACCCCGGACGACATCCAGCGGGTCGCCCAGCAGGTCGGCTCCATCATCGTCCCCAGCGACAAGACCGACTTCGTCTTCCATGGCTTCGGCCTGGCCGTCGGGCTGCTCATCGGCCTGGTCGTGATCCGCCTGGGCGCCATCCCCCTGACCCTGGGCAGCGGGGGCGGGGCGCTGATCGCCGGCCTGGTCTTTGGCTGGTATCGCAGTCGCCACCTGACCCGCGGCAACCTGCCGTTGCCGGCCTCGACGCTGTTGCGCGACCTCGGCCTGGCCGGCTTCGTGGCGGTGGTGGGGCTGCAGTCCGGGCGCCAGGCGGTGGAGACCATCGCTACCCAGGGCCTCTCCATCTTCCTCATCGGGGTGGTGGTCTGCGTGGTGCCCATCGTCATCACCATCCTGGTCGGTCGCTATGTGCTGCGCTACCGCAACCTGGCGCTGTTCGCCGGGGCCGTCGCCGGAGCGCGCAGCGCCAACCCCGCTTTCGGCGAGGTGCTGGACAAGGCCGGCAACTCGATCCCCACGGTGCCCTTCGCGGTCACTTACGCCCTGGCCAACGTGTTTCTCACCCTGCTCGGGCCACTGGTCGTGGCCTTCGCCTAACCGAAGGAAACAAGTCATGAGCGAAGTTCAAGACGATTACGCCCAGTACGCCAAACTGAGTCCGTTCGAACTCAAGGACGAACTGATCAAGCTCGCCTCGGGCAGCGAGAACCGCCTGATGCTCAACGCCGGTCGCGGCAATCCCAACTTCCTGGCGACCCTGCCGCGGCGGGCCTTTTTCCGCCTCGGCCTGTTCGCTACCAGCGAGGCGGAACTGTCCTATTCCTACATGCCCCACGGGGTCGGCGGCCTGCCGCAGATCGATGGCATCGAGGCGCGCTTCGAGCGCTATACCGCCGAACACCGCGACCAGCCCGGCGTGCTGTTCCTGGCCAAGAGCCTGAGCTATGTGCGCGACCAGCTGGGCCTGTCGGCCTCGGCCTTTCTCCACGAGATGGTGGAGGGCATCCTCGGCGCCAACTACCCAGTGCCGCCGCGCATGCTCAAGATCTCCGAGCAGGTGGTCAGCCACTACATCGTCAAGGAGATGATCGGCGGCTACGTGCCCGCCGGCTCGGTCGACCTCTTCGCCGTGGAGGGCGGCACGGCCGCCATGACCTACATCTTCCATTCGCTGCAGCAGAACGGCCTGGTCAAGCGGGGCGACAAGGTGGCCATCGGCATGCCGGCCTTCACCCCCTACATCGAGATCCCGGAGCTGGAAGAATTCGGTCTAGAGCAGGTGCACATCCACGCCGATCCCCAGGCGAACTGGCAGTATCCGGACAGCGAACTCGACAAGCTGCGCGATCCGACGATCAAGATCTTCTTCTGCATCAACCCCAGCAATCCGGCCTCGGTGAAGATGGACGACCGCAGCCTGGCCACCGTCGCCCGCCTCGTCGCCGAGGCGCGTCCGGACCTCTTCATCCTCACCGACGATGTCTACGGCACCTTCGCCGACGACTTCCGTTCGCTGTTCGCCACCTGCCCGCGCAACACCCTGCTGGTGTATTCCTTCTCCAAGTACTTCGGTGCCACCGGCTGGCGCCTGGGGGTGATAGGCGCGCACAAGGACAGCATCTTCGACCAGGCCCTGGCCGAACTGCCCGAGGCGACCAAGGCCTCCCTGGATCGCCGCTATGGCAGCCTGCTGCCGGACGTGCGCGGCCTCAAATTCCTCGATCGGCTCGTCGCCGACAGCCGCACCGTGGCGCTCAACCATACGGCCGGGCTCTCCACGCCGCAGCAGGTGCAGATGGTGCTGTTCGCGCTGTTCGCCCTGATGGACGAAAGCGACGGCTACAAGACCGAGCTGAAGAAGCTGGTGCGGCGCCGCGAAGCCGCTCTCTATCGCGAACTGGGCGTCGCCCCGGAGAACGATCCCAACGCCGTCGACTATTACACCCTGCTGGATCTGGAAGACCTGGCGCGCAAGCTCCATGGCGACGCCTTCGCCACCTGGGTGAAGGCCAAATTCAGCAGTGGCGACCTGCTGTTCCGCATCGCCAGGGAGACCGGCATCGTACTCCTCCCCGGCAAGGGCTTCGGCACCCAGCAACCGGCTGCCCGGGTGTCCCTCGCCAACCTCAACGAATACGAATACGCCAACATCGGCCGCTCGTTGCGGGCCATGGCGGAGCAGTATTTCGCTGAATTCCAGGGGGAGGAGGGGGGCGCCCAGCCGAAGCCCTGAGTGGAATCGTGCCTGATCACCCGCGGGGCCAGGCGCGGGCTATACTGAGCCTCCCGACACGACCCCTCAGGACGCAGCATGGCCACCGATACCTCGAAGCTGGATCGAATCCTCGCCGAGACCCAGCGCGAGCGCGAACGCGGCTACCGCGACAAGGCGCTGAAGATGTATCCCCACGTCTGCGGTCGCTGCGCCCGCGAATTCTCCGGCAAGCGCCTGAGCGAGCTGACCGTGCACCATCGTGACCACAACCACGACAACAATCCCCAGGACGGCTCCAACTGGGAATTGCTGTGCCTGTACTGCCACGACAACGAGCACAGTCGCTACACCGATCAGCAATATTTCAGCGACAGTTCCCTGAGCTCGCCCAAGGTGGCCCAGGCCACCCACAATCCCTTCGCCGGACTGGCCGGGCTGCTGAAAAAGGACTGAGAGCACCGAACGCCGATGCGCCCTGGCGGGTTAAGCCGACCTTAAGCCGCGCTATCTACCTTTTCAGGCCTGATGCCGAGAAGGGAGCGAGCAGGGATGAGACGTTCGACGCGTGCGCCACGGCTGTACAAGGTCGTCCTGGCGCTGCTGGCCGCGAGCTGGCTGACGGAGGCTGCGGCCGACATGACCGTCATCCGAGGGGAGGGCGGGGCGGCCACTGCCGACACCGCCTCGGTGTACTTCAACAGTGGCATCAGCGATCGAGCGGTCAGCTCCCTGCTGGCCGCCCTGAGCGACATCGCTTTCAAATACCCCGCCGTCAAGAACGTCAATCTCTATCTCAACAGTCATGGTGGCGACCTGGAGGCGGGCTATGTCGCCTACGAATTCATCCGTCACTATCCGCTGCATATCAACACCATCAATGCCGCCGCGACGGACTCTTCAGCCACGCTGATCTACTGCGCGACCGAGGGTCGCTATGCCGCGCCGTTGTCCACCTTTCTACTGCATCCGGCCGCGACGTCCATCGCCGTCAACGGCTAAATGAAGCCCGACCAGGCCAGGCAGGCCTTCGAGGATGCGGAACGGGCGAACCTCAAGTTCAGTGAGATCTACAAGGGCTGCCTTAAGCTGGTACCGGAGGAGCTCACCGCCCTGCTGTCCTCCGAGAGCAATAGACGGCGCCTGGGCTACGATGCCGCCAAGGACATCGGCCTGATCAACCGAACCCCTGAGCAGTTGCCACGCGGCCTGGACCGGGCTACCTACTTCGTCACCGACGGCGGGGGCACTGACCGCAGCGCTGCCGACGCAGGCCTGTTCAGTGAGCGGGCACTGTCCCGTCGCGGGTCTGCAACGCTTCTTCGAGAAAGTCGATGAAGGCGCGCACCTTGCCGGTCAGCGCCGAACGTTCGGCGATATCAGGTGGCGATGCCTGCGGCGTTCGTCTGCGTGCTGCTGGTGCGGCCGCTGTTGGCGCGGCTGGTCGCCCTGACCGTACAGGCCTGAGGCGTCCGGAATGGCGCTTGCTGCTGGCCGCCGGTTACCCGCGTTCGTGTCGGGCCAGCAAGGCCAGGACCGCGAGCCAGCAGACGCCCGTGGCGTAGTTGAGGCGCTGGTAGAGGCCGAAGCCCTGGCCGTCGGTGACCGCTCCCGCCATCAGGGCCGCGGTGAGCAGCGCCAGCGCGGTGCAGAGGATCGACAAGCAGGCAAAGCCCGGCGAGGCCAGCAGGCGCTTGCCAAGCCAGCCCCAGAGTGCGCTGGCCAGGGTCAGCGACAGAAACATCACTAGGCCCGCCAGGTTGTGCAGCGTTTGCGAGCGCGAGGGCTGCACCGGGGCGCAGCCCTGATCGCAGGGAAAGAAGCCGGTAGCGAAGCTCGCCAGGCCATGCAGCAGGATCAGGGCCGCACTCAGGCGCGCCAGGCGCGAACCGCGAAAGCGCCGGGCCAGGCCCAGGGCCACCAGCACGAAGAGCACGCCGAGCGGCAGGTTGTTGATCCAGGCGGAAAAGCCCTGGGTGGGCGCATCGATGGCGCCCAACCGACTCAGGGCGTGGTCGACATGGCTATAGCCGGGATAGGCCAGGGCGGTCAGTCCTACACCGATCGTCAACCAGACAGGAATCACCAGGCCCATGCCCAGCAGAACCCGGTCGACCCTGTTCAAGGTGGACATCCTCGTCATCATGGCTCGCGCTTCCTTGGTCTTCAGGTCCGCTCATGCTAGGAGGCGCTGGCCGGCGAGCGTTACGGATTTTTTTGCAAGGCAGCTTGCCCAGGCGTCATCCTGTGCCGCCCCGCCGCCAAGGATGACCGCCGATGACTAGACGCCTGCCCAGCACCACGGCGCTGGTGGCCCTGGAAGCGGCTGCCCGCCATCTCAGCTTTGCCAGGGCCGCGCAGGAGCTGGCGCTCAGCGAGGGCGCCATCAGCCGGCAGATCGCCAAGCTGGAGGCTGCGGTGGGTGTCCGGCTGTTCAATCGGATCGGCAATCGCGTCGAGCTCTCCGCCGCCGGTGCCGGCTATGCCGCGCAGATGCGCACGGCGCTCGCCGACATCGAGCGCCATACCCAGCAACTGATCGCCCAGGCCCGCGGCGCCACGACGCTGGAGATCGGCGTCATCCCGACCCTGGCCGGTCGCTGGCTGATCCCCCTCCTGGCGCGCTTCCACGAGCGCCATCCGGAGATCCAGGTCAACCTGCGCGAGCGGACGCAGCCCTTCGCCTTGGAGGACAGCGGACTGCATGCCGCGATCAACTACGAGCATCCGGCCTGGCAGAGCCTGAGGGTGCAACGGCTGTTCGAGGCGCAACTGGTCGCGGTCTGTCATCCGCGGCTGGCCGATCATCCGCCAGCCAGTCTGCCGTTGTTGCACAAGCGGGAGAGTCCGCACAGCTGGCGTCGTTATGCCGCGCTCACCGGACTGCCCTTGGGTGCCGAGGCGACCGGCCCTACCTATGATCGCTATTCGCTGCTGATCGAGGCCGCCAAGGCCGGTTTCGGCATGGCTCTGGTGCCCCAGCGCTACATCGAGGAAGACCTGGCCACCGGCCGCCTCCAGGCGCCCTGGCCGGCCATGCCGGAATTGCGCGAGCGCTATGTGCTGGTGACCCGTCCCGCGGAGGCCGTCGATCCGACGCTGGCGCTTTTCGAGCGGTGGTTGCTGGAGGAGGCCAGCCTGGAGTAGGGGAGTTGCCACCCGAGGGTGGAAAAGGCTGCGCCGTTTTCCACGCTACGCAGAATCTCACCCCACCTAAATGAGAGCTCTGACGACCTGGCCAGCGGGTTGGGTGCTTGCTCCCGCTGAAATGAAAACGCCCCGACCTCATGGCCGGGGCGTTCCTTTATCTACCTAACCTACCCAATCACACCGCCGCGCTGCGCTCCTTGATGTCCTGGTGCAGGATGCGGTCGTTTTCGGAGTAGTCCACCGGGCAGTCGATGACATGGACGCCGGGGGTGTCCAGGCAGTGCTGCACCAGCGGCGCGAAGGCCGCCGCGCTTTCCACGCGATGGCCGTGGGCACCATAGCTTTCGGCGTAGCGGACGAAGTCCGGGTTGCCGTAGTCCAGGCCGAAGTCCTCGAAGCCCATCTGCGCCTGCTTCCAGCGGATCATGCCGTAGCCGTCGTCGCGCAGGATGATGACCACCAGGTTCATCTTCAGACGCACCGCGGTTTCCAGCTCCTGGCTGTTCATCATGAAGCCGCCGTCACCGCACACTGCCACGATGGGGGTGTTGGGGTGCACCAGGCGCGCGGCCATGGCCGACGGCAGACCGGCGCCCATGGTGGCCAGGGCGTTGTCCAGCAGCACCGTGTTGGGCATGTAGGCCTTATAGTTGCGGGCGAACCAGATCTTGTAGATGCCGTTGTCCAGGGCGACGATGCCGTCGGACGGCAGCACGTGGCGCAGATCGGCCACCAGGCGCTGGGGATAGACTGGGAAGCGGTCGTCGGTGGCGCCTTCGGCGACATGGGCCTCGTTGGCTTCGCGGATGGTCAGGAGGCGGTCGAAGTCCCAGGTGGGCTGGACCTCGATGCGCTCCTTGATCTCCCAGATGGCGTTGGCGATGTCGCCGACCACCTCGACCTGGGGGAAGTACACCGGATCGACTTCGGCGGAGCGGAAGTTGATGTGGATGACCTCGGTACCGCCACGGGTCATGAAGAACGGCGGCTTCTCGATCACATCGTGGCCGATGTTGACGATGAGGTCGGCGGACTCCAGGGCGCGGTGCACGAAGTCACCGGCGGAGAGGGCGGCGTTGCCCAGGAAGCGCGGATGGCGCTCGTCGACCACGCCCTTGCCGAGCTGGGTGGTGACGAAGGGGATGCCGGTCTTCTCGATCAGCTGACGCAGGACGCGCGCGGTCATCTTGCGGTTGGTGCCGGCGCCCAGCACCAGCACCGGGCTGCGGGCGTTTTCCAGCTTGGAGACGGCGGCGGCGATGGCCTTGGCTTCGGCGACTGGACGACGGCTCAGGCTCGGCGGGACCGGCAGGCTCTCGGTGTGCTCGTCGGCGATGTCTTCCGGCAGTTCCAGGTGCACGGAGCCGGGCTTTTCTTCCTCGGCGAGGCGGAAGGCCTCGCGGATGCGCGACGGGATGTTGTCGGCGGAGGCGAACTGGTGGGTGTACTTGGTGAGCGGTGCCATCATGCGGCACACGTCGAGAATCTGGAAACGCCCCTGTTTTGATTTCTTGATCGGCTTCTGGCCGGTCAGCATCAGCATCGGCATGCCGCCCAGGTAGGCGTAGGCGCCGGCGGTGACCAGGTTGGTGGCACCTGGACCGAGGGTGGAAAGGCAGACACCGGTCTTGCCGGTGAAGCGGCCGTAGGTGGCGGCCATGAAGCCGGCGGACTGCTCGTGGCGAGTCAGGATCAGCTTGATCTGCGAAGAGCGACGCAGGGATTCCAGCAGGTCCAGGTTCTCTTCGCCGGGAATGCCGAAGATGTATTCCACACCCTCGTTCTCCAAGCAGCGAACGACCAGATCGGAGGCCTTCATCATGAGTGTTGTATTCCTTGTAGGGTGGATGGCGAGCGCCTGAGGCGCCTCCTCTATGAGGCGCGGCGATCACTGTACTCAGGAACGACGAAACATTTCAAAACAAGGAACCACCCAGTTTTACTTCTGTGACGAATGGCCGCAGCGGAAACGATTCAGGCGATGCAGCGCTGTAGCGACGCCCGGGCGCGGCGCAGTTGCAGACCGGCGAACAGCAGGCCCAGCGCGGCGATCACCAGGGCCGGTTGCAGGTCGCCGGCGAAATGGCTGCTGGCCGCGCCGAGCAGCGGACCGAGCAACTGGCCGCTGGCGAAGCTGGCGGTGAGCACCCCGGCGTTGCGTTGCGGCGTGGCCGGCGCCAGCTCGCGGCCGTATTGCATCACCAGCTGCATGCAGGCGAGGAAGGGACCGCCGCAGAGCAGCACGCCGAGAAACAGCGCCAGGCTGCCCGGCAGGAGGCAGAGCAGTACGCCCGCGGCCTGCAGCCAGAGGGTCGCGATCAGCCAGTGCCGGGTATCGGTGCCCGGGCGTCTCAGGCTGACCAGCACCACGCCCAGGGCCGCGGCCAGGCCGTAGCCGGGCCAGAAGAGGTCGGCCTGCCACTGGCCATGGAAGCGGCTGGCGGCCATCTGCGAGAGAAAGGTCGCCGGCAGGATGTAGCCGACGCCCACCAGGCCATAGGCCAGGATCAGGCGGTTGAAGGCCGGGGAACGCTTGGCCGGTGCCGCGGCGGCGGTGGCTAGCGGGGTGGCCGGACCGCGCCGTGGCAGCAGGGGCAGCAGCGCCAGGGTCGCCACGCTGGCGAGCAGGCCGTAGCTCAGCCACAGCTGGCTGGAGCCACCGCCCAGGCGATTGCTGACCAGGGCCATCAGCCCGCTGATCAGGATGCCCACTCCGGGACCGGTAAAGACCAGGGCGCCCAAGCGCGGCCGGCCGGCCTCGGCGGCCAGGGGCTGGCTCAGGCCGGTCACCATCACCAGTACCCAGGCACTCGCCAGGCCGGTACCGAAGCGCAGCAGGGCCTGGGCGGCCAGGCCATCGGCCAGCAGCGACGCCAGGGTCAGGGCGGCGCAGAGCCAGAGGCCGCCGACCAGTCGCGCATGGGTGCGGCGGGCGAAGAGCACATCCAGGGCGCCCAGCAGATAGCCCAGGTAGTTGGCCGCGGCCAGCAGGCTGGCCCCGGTGAGGTCGATCTGGCCTTCGGCGATCAGGTGGGGCAGGGCGGGGGTGAGGGCGAAGCGGCCGATGCCCATGGCGGTGGCCAGGGCGAGCAGGCAGGCCAGCAGGCGGGTGGTGGCGGTCATCGCAAGACTCCAGTAGCGAGCGGATAGGTACAGCCTAGGCCTTGAAGTTAATCAATAAAAACGAATAATAGAGAAATAGATGTTCAGCTAAAGAGAAAGGTTGCGATCCATGGAATTCGCAGAGCTACGCATTTTCCAGGCGGTGGCCGAGGAGGGATCCCTGGTGAAGGCCGCCGAGCGGCTCAATCGGGTGCCGTCCAATCTCTCCACGCGCCTGCGGCAGCTGGAAGACAAACTGGGGGTGGAGCTGTTCCTGCGCGAACGCCAGCGGCTGCACCTGACGGCCGCCGGCCACCGGCTGCTGGACTACGCCCATCGCCTGTTCGCCCTGGCCGACGAGGCGTGCAGCGCGGTGCAGGGCGGCGAGCCGGCCGGTACCTTCGTGCTGGGCTCCATGTTCAGCACTGCGGCCATCCACCTGCCGGGGCTGCTGGCGCGCTATCACCAGCGCTATCCCAAGGTGAATCTGCAGGTGCACAGCGGCCCCAGCGGCGAACTGGTCGAGGGCCTGCTGGCCGGTCGCCTGGACGCCGCCCTGGTGGACGGCCCAGCGCCCGATGCAGCGCTGGAAGGCCAGCCCTGGTTCGAGGAGCGCCTGGTGCTGATCACCGGACTGGAACTCGGTCCGGTGCGTTCGCCCGCCGACGTGGCGGGGCGCCCGGTGTTCGGTTTTCGCGCCGGCTGTTCCTATCGCCGCTACCTGGACACCTGGTACGCCGCCGCCGGGGTGCCCAGCGGACCGGTGATGGAGATCGAGTCCTATCACAGCATGCTGGCCTGCGTGATCACCGGCGGGGTGGCGCTGATGCCGGAATCCATGCTCGACAGCCTGCCCGGCCGCGCGCGGGTGCAACGGCATCCGATCCAGGCGCGCTTCGCCCGGGCCACCACCTGGCTGATGTGGCGCAAGGGCCGCGAGGGGGCCAATCTGCGCAGCTGGCTGGAGTTGCGCGAGAGCTTGCAGACCGACCGCGAAGCTGTTGCTTTGGTGTGATGATTGCCCGATCCTAGGCGGCGGACTCCTACCGTCTACCGAGGACGATCATGATAAGAATAGCCATCGTCGGTTTGGGCAAGATCGCCCGTGACCAGCACCTGCCGGCGCTCGCCGCCAATCCCGACTACGAGCTGGTCGCCGTGGCCAGCCGCAATGCCCAGCTCGACGGCGTCGCCCACTATCCCAGCCTGAGCGCCCTGCTCGAAGACGGTCCGGCGATCGACGCCGTGTCGCTCTGCGCGCCCGCGGCGGTGCGCTACGAACAGGCCCGTGAGGCCCTGGCCGCGGGCAAGCACGTGATGCTGGAGAAACCGCCGGGGGCGACCCTGAGCGAGGTGGACGCCCTGGCGCGCCAGGCCGATGCGGCCGGCCTTTCGCTGTTCGCCACCTGGCATTCCCGCCATGCCCAGGGCGTGCAGCCGGCGCGCGAGTGGTTGGAAGGCAAGCGCATCCAGGCGGTGCGGATCGAGTGGAGGGAAGACGTGCGCGTCTGGCATCCGGGTCAGGCCTGGATCTGGGAACCGGGCGGCATGGGCGTCTTCGATCCGGGCATCAATGCCCTTTCCATTGTCACCGCCATCCTGCCGCGGCCGTTCTTCCTCAAGGAGGCGACGCTGCAGGTGCCCGGCAACTGCCAGACCCCGGTGGCGGCGCAGCTGGCCTTCGTCGACAGCGCCGGGGTGCCCATTGCCGCCGACTTCGACTTCCTGCAGACCGGTCCCCAGACCTGGGACATCCACGTCGACACCGATGCGGGTCGCCTGACCCTGAGCAAGGGCGGCAGCGAGCTGTACCTGGACGGCCAACTGAGCCACCAGGGCCCGGACAGGGAATACGCCGGTCTCTATGCGCGCTTCGCCGAGCTAGTCGCCGCGAATCGCTCCGATGTCGACGTGGCCCCGCTACGCCATGTGGCCGATGCCTTCCTCTATGGCCGTCGCGAGACGGTGGCGGAATTTCACGAGTAGGGCCTCCTTCACCCCAGCCCTCTCCCGGAGGGAGAGGGGGCGTCACCACGGGCTCTTGTAGGTTGGGCTGAGCGCAGCGAAGCCCAACAGGGATGGCTTGGCTTGTTGGGCTTCGACGGTGGAGCCGTCTCAACCCAACCTACGGGTTTACGCCTTCCCTCACCCCAGCTCTCTCACCGAGGGAGAGGGGCGCCCAGCCCCGGCGTAGGATGGAAAACGGCGCAGCCTTTTCCACGCGGGCTGGCTCGATGCTCAACGCCGCTCCAGCAACACCCCACTCTCCATGTGGTGCGTCCAGGGGAACTGGTCGAACAGGGCGCAGCGGGTGATGCGGTGGGTGTCCTGCAGCTGGGCGATGTTCTCGGCCAGGGTCTCCGGGTTGCAGGAGATGTAGAGGATGCGCTCGAAGCGGCGCGTCAGTTCGCAGGTGTCCGGATCCATGCCGGCGCGCGGCGGATCGACGAACACGGTGCCGAAGTCGTAGCTCTTGAGATCCACGCCGGCCAGGCGCCGGAAGGGACGGACCTCGTTCAGTGCCTGGGTCAGTTCCTCGGCGGAGAGGCGCACCAGGCTGACGTTGTCCACGCCATTGCTGGCCAGGTTGTGCAGGGCGGCGTTGACCGAGGTCTTGCTCACCTCGGTGGCCAGCACCTGGCGCACCCGGCTGGCCAGCGGCAGGGTGAAGTTGCCGTTGCCGCAATAGAGCTCCAGCAGATCGTCCTCGCGCTCGCCCAGGGCGGTATGGGCCCAGGTCAGCATCTTCTGGTTGACGGTGCCATTGGGCTGGGTGAAGCCGCCCTCGGGTTGCAGATAGCTATAGGTCTTCCCGGCCACCTCCAGTTCTTCGAGCACATGGTCACGCCCGATCACCAGGCGCTGACCGCGGGAGCGACCGATCAGGCTGACGCCGAGGTCGGCGGCCAGGCGCTCGGCGGCGGCCTGCCAGGCGGCGTCCAGCGGGCGGTGGTAGGCCAGGGTGATCAGCGCATCGCTGCTCAGGGTGGTGAGGAATTCCACTTGGAACAGCTTGAACGACAGCGCCACGTCCGCCTGCCAGCCGGCCTTGAGCCGGGGCATCAGGTCGTTGATGCGCTGGCTGGCGATGGGGAAGTCCTCGATGAGGATCGGCGTGTGCTTGTCGCCCGGGGCGAACATCGCGTAGTGGCGCTCTTCGTTCTCCCGCCACAGGCGGAATTCGGCGCGCAGCCGGTAGTGCTGCAGCGGCGATGCGAAGACCTCCGGCTCGGGCGCCTGGAAGGGCGCCAGCAGGTCGCGCAGGCGACCGGCCTTGGCATCGAGTTGGGTCTGGTAGTCGGCGGGGGCGAAGGAAGGCTGGGACATGGTAGATCCGGAGAGACGATAAGGCGGGGAAACCCTCGGGACCAGGGCCCCGAGGGTGGAGGGTCAGGCGTTGAACCAGCCCAGCTTGATCACGAACAGGATCGACAGCACGATCAGCGCCGAATTCAGCTCGCGGGTACGGCCGGACAGCAGCTTGATGACCGTCCAGGTGATGAAGCCGAAGGCGATGCCGTTGGCGATGGAATAGGTCAGCGGCATGGCCAGGGCGGTGACCAGCACCGGGGCGGCGGTGGTCAGGTCGTCCCACTCGATCTCGGCCAGGCCCGAGGTCATCAGCACGGCGATGAAGAACAGCGCCGGGGCGGTGGCGAAGGCCGGCACGCTGCCGGCCAGGGGAGCGAAGAACAGCGCCAGCAGGAACAGCACCGCGACCACCACGGCGGTGAGGCCGGTACGACCCCCCGCGGAAACGCCCGCGGCCGATTCGATGTAGCTGGTGGTGGTGGAGGTGCCCAGCAGCGAGCCGAACATGGCGGCGGAGCTGTCGGCGATCAGGGCGCGGCCCATCTTCGGCAGATGACCGTCCTTGCCCATCAGGCCGGCGCGCTTGGCCACGCCGATCAGGGTGCCGGAGTTGTCGAACAGGTCGACGAACAGGAAGGCGAAGATGACGCTGATCAGGCCGACGTCCAGGGCTCCCCGGATGTCCAGCTGCAGGAAGGTCGGTGCCAGCGACGGCGGCATGGAGACCAGGCCGCCGAAGGCGCTGACGTCCAGGGCGATGGCGATCACGGTGACCACCAGGATGCCGATCAGCACCGCGCCGGTGACCTTGCGCGCCTCGAGCACGACGATCAGGAAGAAGCCGAGGATGGCCAGCAGCGGACCGGGTTTGGACAGGTCGCCCAGGCCAACCAGGGTCGCCGGATTACCCACCACGATGCCGGCGGTCTGCAGGGCGATCAGCGCCAGGAACAGGCCGATGCCGGCGGCGATACCCGAGCGCAGCGGGAGCGGGATGCTGTTGATGATCCATTCGCGGATGCGAAAGATCGACAGCAGGAAGAACATCAGCGCCGAGAGGAACACCGCGCCCAGGGCCACCTGCCAGGTATGGCCCAGGTGCAGGACCACGGTGTAGGTGAAGAAGGCGTTGAGGCCCATGCCGGGGGCGAGGGCGATGGGGTAGTTGGCGATGAGTCCCATGAGCGCCGAGCCGATGGCGGCGGCCAGGCAGGTGGCGACGAAGATCGCGCCCTTGTCCATGCCGGTGGCGCCGAGGATGCTCGGGTTGACGAACAGGATGTAGGCCATGGCCAGGAAGGTGGTCACCCCAGCCAGCAGTTCGGTGCGGACAGAGGTGTTGTGGGCCTTGAGTTGGAAGAGTCTTTCCAGCATGGGATGCCTCGTGCGCGCCGGTCTGATCGGAAAAAACGGCGCGCATCATAACAGGTCGGTTAACACGGGTAAGGCACTAAGACTTACCCCCAAATCGGCATCGGGTCGAGCACTGTCCGGTCGGTCAGCTTTTCGCGGTGTGGCCGCTGACCGAATCGCCTGCGTTGCGGGCCAGGCGGAAGGCATCCAGGGTGCTCAGGATGCCGAGCACGGCCACTATGCAAAAGGCTAGCCGGAAGTCCGACAACTGCGGGTCGAGGTGGCCGTGCCACTCCATCGAGGCGCGCAGCAGCAGGGCGGCGATGGCCACGCCCAAGCCCATGGCCAGCTGAAAATTGGTGTTGAACAGGGTGGACGCATGGCTCAGCTGGGGTTTCGGGATGTCGGCGAAGGCCAGGGCATTGCTGGCGGTGAATTGCAGCGAGCGGGACACGCCGCTGGCGAACAGCAGCAGCACGATCAGCGGCAGCGGCCAGTCCGGGGTGAGCAGGCCACATGCTAGCAGGCTGAGCGCGCTGAGCAGGCCGTTCATGGTCAGGATGGTGCGCAGGCCGAAGCGGCGCATGGCGGCGGTGGTGAAGGGCTTGGCCGCCAGGTTGCCGGCGAACAGCGCCAGGAGCAGCAGGCCGGCCTGGAAGGCGTCCAGGCCAAAGGCCAGCTGGAACATCAGGGGCAGCAGAAAGGGCGCGGTGGCGATGGTGACACGGAACAGGCCGCCACCGAGGATGGCGGCGCGGTAGGTGGGAATTTGCAGTGTGCCAAAATCGATCAGTGGGCGTTCGATGCCGGTCATGTGGCGCACCGCCTTGGTGCCGAGGATCAGTCCTATCCCCATCCAGGCCAGGTTGCTGCCCAGGCTGCCATGGTTCTGGCCGAGCCGTTCGACGCCCCACATGAAGGCGACGCAGGCCCCGCCCAGCAGCAGGAAGCCGCGCCAGTCCAGCGGATGACGCTGGGTCGGCAGGCCGGCGGGCACCAGGCGCCAGGCCAGCAGCAGGGCGATCGACCCCAGCGGCAGATTGAGATAGAAGATCCAGCGCCAATCGGCATAGGTGGTGATCAGGCCGCCCAGGGGCGGGCCCAGCACGGGGGCGACCAGGCCCGGCCAGGTGATGAGGGCGATGGCGCGCACCAGTTCGTGCTTTTCGGTGACCTGCAGCACCACCAGTCGCCCGACCGGGACCATCAGCGCGCCGCCGAGCCCCTGGAGGAGGCGCGCGGCGATGAATTGCTCGAGGGAGAGGGCCATCCCGCACAGCAGCGAGGCCAGGGTGAAGACGCCAATAGCCAGGGTAAAGACCGGTCGTGGACCGAAGCGCTCGGCGATCCAGCCGCTGACCGGGATGCCTACGGCAATGGCCAGCAGATAGGCGGTGATGCCCAGGTTGAGGTCCACCGGATCACGGCCGAAAGACGCCGCCATCTGCGGCAGGGCCGTGGCGATCACGGTGGCGTCGAGGTTTTCCATGAAAAAGTAAAGCTCACCAGGCCGGCGAGAATCTTCCAGCGTTCCATGGGGTAAGCGCCTCAGACCAAGGGGGTGGGCTACTCTGCCTGAGGTGCTGCAAGGCGCGCCAGCCCTGGCTTGCCGATAAAAAGTCAAAGGATTTGCCACCGTCTCTCGAACAGGCTGCTAAAGTCGGGAGTGGACAGGTTCGATAATCGTCATCGCCATGAGGAAGCTGTTGTATGAAGGACGTGATCGATAGCCACATCATGGCCATGGCGGAAGCCCGGCGCCTGCTCGAACGCGGTAGCCAGGCCAAGCGCCAGCATCAGCGTTATCTCCTTAACTTCGTGACCCTGCGTCAGGAGGCCTCACGCCTCAGCCAGCAGTCCTATCGCCTGAGCTGCTCGCTGGACCCCTTCTCCACCAAGCGCTCACGCCAGTTGCCCCCGGTGCTGACTCTGGTGAAGGTCGAGCAGGACGAACGGTTGTAAGGCCAACGGCGTGGCTGCAGGTATTCGTGGAGCTTTTCCCTCGAGCGCGGGGTCAAAACCTCGAACGCAGAGGAGAAACACCCCCATGATCAAGCAATCGCTGCTCTCTCTGGCCCTGGGCACCGTCGTCCTGACCGGCGCGCTGCACGTCCAGGCCGCGCCCGAGGCCATGACCCCGGTCAAGCCGGCTGCCGACAAGGCGGCTTCGGAGCCCACCAGCTCGCAGTACCAGAACAAGGTCAACAAGAAGGACGCCAATCAGAGCGACGAAGCCGTCACCCACGACCCTGATCATCCTACCTTTGAGCTCGAAGAGGGTGGCCGGGCGCCGCGCAAGTACATCCGTGACGAGTACGTGATCAAGGACTTCAAGAAGCATGGTCTGGAGCAGCCGGGCGAAGACAGCCAGTGGGTCAAGATCGGTTCCGACTATGTACTGATCAAGCGCAGCAATGCGGTGATCGACAAGATCGTCAAAGCCAAGCAGTGATCCACCATAGCCGGGGGCCGATTCTCGACCCCGGTGGTATTCGGGGTGTCCAGGCGGCATGCTGAGGCACCCTTTTCGGAGTTTTTTGCATGACCAGTGAAATTCGCGTCGTCGCCATCCTGCAGGCCAAGCCCGGCCAGGCCGCAGCCGTCGAAAACGCCCTACGCGCCATCGTCGCCCCTTCCCGCGCCGAGGCCGCCTGCCATTTCTATACCCCGCACCGCGATCCGAGCCACGAGGGTCGCTATGTCTTTATCGAGCGCTGGGCCAGCCGCGAGGCCCTGGCCGAGCACGAGCAGACCGCGCACTTCAAGCAGCTGCTGAGCGATCTCGACGGTCTGCTCACTGAGGCGCCCCAGGTGATGATCCTGGAAGAATTGCCGCTGGCGTGAGCCGGGCGACATAGCGCTGTCATTTGCCTGAGTCACCCTGGCCTCTTTTCGCGGAGGCCTGGATGAATCCCTCTCGACGTCAAGCGCTGGGCCTGCTCGGCCTGGGTCTGAGCGCGCCTTGGTTCGCCGGGTGCAGTGCGCGTGAGCCGCAGCCGGATCCCTTCACCCTGGGCGTCGCCAGTGGCGACCCCGCTGCCGATGGCTTCGTCATCTGGACCCGTCTGGCGCCGGATCCCCTGGCCGAGGATGGCCTGGGCGGTCTGCATGCCCCGGTCGAGGTGCAATGGGAGGTCGCCCCGGATCCGGGGCTGTGCCAGGTGATACATCGCGGTACGGTCCAGGCGCAGCCCCAGGCGGCCTTCAGCGTGTCCATCACCCTGGTGGGTCTGCTGCCGGGGCGACCCTACTGGTACCGCTTCACTGCCCTGGGGCATCAGAGTCGCATCGGTCGCGCCGTCACGCTGCCTCCGCCGGCCAGTGCGCCGCAGGGACTCAAGCTGGTGGCGGCCTCCTGCTCCCACTATGAGAAGGGCTTCTTCAGTGCCTATCGGCACATGGCCGAGGAGCAGCCGGACCTGGCGCTGTTCCTTGGCGACTACATCTATGAGTCCAATGTGCTGCTGCTGCTGCCAGCGGTCCGCCGCCACGGCCTGCCGGAGGCCCGCGACCTGGCCAGCTATCGGCGACGCCATGCCCTGTACCGCACCGATCCCGATCTGCAGTACCTGCACGCCAATGTCACCAGCGTGCTGACCTGGGATGACCATGAGGCGCAGAACGACTATTCCGGTCCCTGGTCGGCGGATCCCCAGGTCAGTCTGGCCGCCTTCGCCGCGCGACGGCGGGCGGCCTACCAGGCCTTTCGCGAACACGCCCCGCTGCGCGCCTGGCGCACCCAGGGCAGCGCGCTGCGCCTCTATGACCGGTGGCGCTTTGGCGATCTGGCGGAGATCCACCTGCTCGATGGCCGGCAATACCGCAGCGAACCGGCCTGCGCGACGGCCAGGACCCGCGGTGGCCAGTTGGTCCATCCGGATTGCCCGGGCCTGCGTGATACCACGCGCAGCATGTTGGGGCGGGCGCAGGAGGATTGGCTGCTGGACGGCTTTCGTCATAACGGTACGCAGTGGAACCTCATTGCCCAGGACCTGCTGCTGGCACCCCTGCGGCAGCGCCTGCCGGATGGCGATCCGGCGCGCTGGACCGATGGCTGGGACGGCTATCCGGCCACCCGCGAGCGCCTGCTGGCGGCCATGGCCGCAAGTCGCCTGGCCAATCCGGTGACCCTGGGCGGGGACATCCATTCCTTCTGGGTGACGGATCTGCACCGCGATCCGGAGGACGAGCGGAGCCCGGTGGTGGCGAGCGAGTTCGTCGGCACCTCCATCACCTCGGACGGACCGGATTACCGACGCTTCCAGGCGATGTTGCCGGAGAATCCCCAAGTGCGTTTCTTCGACAGCCGGGAGCGTGGCTATCTGGCCCTGGAGCTGACGCGGGAGCGGCTGCAGGTGGATCTGCGCACCATCAGTGACCGAACGCGCCCGGATGCCAGGCGCGGCACCCGGGCGAGCTTCGTGGTGGAGGCGGGACGGCCAGGGGCCGTCCCGGTCTAGCGGATCAGACGAACAGCGACAGCAGCATGATGAAGGCCAGGGCCACCACCGAGAGGATGGTTTCCATCATCGACCAGGTCTTGAAGGTCTCGGCCACGGTCATGTTGAAGTACTGCTTCACCAGCCAGAAGCCGGCGTCGTTGACGTGGGAGAGGATCACCGAACCGGCGCCGGCGGCCAGCACCAGCAGCTCCTTGTTCACCCCGGGGATCAGCGCCACCACGGGGGCGACGATGCCGGCGCCGGTGATGGTTGCCACGGTGGCGGAACCGGTGGCCACGCGGATCACCGCTGCCACCAGCCAGGTCAGCAGGATCGGCGAGATCTGCGTCTGCACCGCCAGATTGCCGATCACCTCACCCACGCCGCTGGCCACCAGCATCTGCTTGAAGCCACCGCCGGCGCCGACGATCAGCACGATGGCCGCCACCGGCGCCAGGCTCTGGTCGAGCAGCTTGACGATCTTCTCGCGAGAGAAGCCGCAGGCGGTGCCGAAGCTGTAGAAGCTCAGCAGCAGGGCGGCGAGCAGGGCGGTGATGGGGTGGCCGATGAAGTCCATCCAGATGCGGAAATGGTTGTCGGCGGCAAAGAAGATGTCGGCGAAGGCCTTGAGCAGCATCAGGATCACCGGCAGCAGCACGGTGAAGACGGTGATGCCGAAGCCCGGCAGGTTGCGGTTGTCGGTCTCCTGGGCGATCTGGGCGACCAGCTCGGGATTGGCCGAACCGGGGATGCGCTTGGAGATCCAGGCGCCAAAGATGGGACCGGCGATCATGGCGGTGGGCAGGCCGACGATCAGACCATAGAAGATGGTCTTACCGATGTCGGCACCGAACACCCCGACCGCCAGCAGCGGACCCGGGTGCGGCGGCACCAGGCCGTGCACGGCGGACAGGCCGGCCAGCAGCGGGATGCCCAGCTTGACCAGCGACAAGCCGGTACGGCGGGCGACGATGAACACCAGGGGCGCCAGCAGCACGAAGCCGATCTCGAAGAACAGCGGGATGCCCACCAGGAAGGCGGCGAACATCATTGCCCAGTGCACGCGCTTGATACCGAAGGCGCGGATCAGCGTCTGGGCGATCTGGTCGGCGCCGCCGGAATCGGCCATCAGCTTGCCGAGCATGGTGCCGAGGCCCAGCAGGATGCCGACGAAGCCGAGCACGCCGCCGAAGCCGTCCTGGAAGGATTTCATGACCTTTTCCACCGGCATGCCGGAGGTCAGGCCGAGAAAGCCCGAGGCGATGGTCAGGGCGATGAAGGGATGGACCTTGAACTTGGTGATCAGGAGCACCAGGCCGACGATGGTGACCGCGGCGTCGAGCAGAAGGAAGCTGTTGTGGTCCATGCCGAACATGGCGCCTCTCCTATTGTTGTTGTGGGCGTTGCGGGTGGTTGGATTGGGTAGCGCTGTCTCGTCAGGCCGGCTGGGCCAGGCGAGCCGAGGTGTTCCACCAGGCCGACACCTGGGTGCCGATGGCGGGCAGGGTGTCGCGTGCGTCCACTACCAGCGTAGCCGGTTCACCGTGGGGTGCTTCGAGGGTGGCGAACTGGCTGTCGATCAGGCTGGCGGGCATGAAGTGCCCCGGGCGATTGGCCACGCGCTGGGCGGCGGTCTCGCGGGTCAGTTCGAGAAAGACGAAGCCGAGACCGGGCACGGCCTGACGCAGCTGGTCGCGATAGCGGCGCTTGAGTGCGGAGCAGGTGAGCACCGGGCGTTCGCCCGCGGCCACGGCAGCGGCCAGTTCTTCACCGAGGCGGGTCAGCCAGCCGGCGCGATCCCCGTCGTCGAGGGGGATGCCGGCACTCATCTTGGCGATGTTGGCGGCGGGGTGGAAGGCGTCGCCTTCGATCAGGCGGCCACCGTCCTGCTCGGCGATGGCCGCGCCGACGCTGCTCTTGCCGCAGCCTGCGACGCCCATGACCACCAGCGCGGGAATGGGAGTGTTCATCGTCACCTCCGGTCTGGAGACAGCGCTACCCCGAAAAGCGAAAAAGGCAGCGGCTTCCAGTTCTTGTCGATCTTGTTAGGCCGAATGCCGACGCGGTGCGGAAGGCCACGTCAGGCTTGTAGTGTCTGCTGAGACAGCGCTACCTTAGGCGCGTTCTCCGTCTCTGACAAGCCTGAAACCATAACAATGAATCGAACGGGTTCTCGTAGTTCCGGTCGGCCCACCCTCACCGAGGTGGCGCTGCAGGCCGGTGTTTCCCCCATCACGGCCTCGAGGGCCCTGCGCGGTGTCGCTACCGTGGCGCCCGAACTGGTCACCCGCGTGCAGGAGGCCGCCGCGCGCCTTGGCTATGTCACCAATCCGGCCGCCCGTGCCCTGGCCTCGGCCCAGGGGCATTCGGTGGTGGTGCTGGTGCCCTCGCTGTCCAACCACCTGTTCATCGAGCCCCTCGAGGCCATCCACGAGGTCCTGCGTCCCCGTGGCCTGGAGGTGCTGATCGGCAACTACCACTACGATCCCGAGGAAGAGGAAAAGCTGATCCGCAACTACCTGGCCTATCAGCCCCGGGGACTGCTGCTGACCGGCTTCGACCGCACCGACGCCGCGCGCCAGCTGCTGGCGGCCAGCGGGGTGCCGCGGGTGCACATGATGGAGCTGGATCCAGCCGGTGCGGCGCCCAGCGTCGGCTTTTCCCAGCGCGCCGCCGGGGCCGCCGCGGCGCGGCATCTGCTGGCGGCCGGACGCACCTGCCTGGGCTATGTCGCTGCCCAGCTCGACCCGCGGGCGCTGGCCCGAGGGGAGGGCTTTCGCGAGGTGCTGCGCGAGGCGGGCTGCTATGACCCGAGTCTGGATGTGCTGGATCCGCAGCCGTCGTCCGTGGGGCTGGGCGCCCGACAGTTTCGCGAACTGCTGGCCCGCCGCCCGGATGTCGACGGCCTGTTCTTTTGCAACGACGACCTCGCCCAGGGCGCGCTGTTCGAGGCGCAGCGGCTGGGCATCGCCATCCCCGAGCGGATCTCGGTGCTGGGCTTCAACGACCTGCCCGGCTCGGCGCACACGGTCCCCCGGCTGACCTCCATCCAGACCCCCCGCGCCGCGGTAGGGCGCCAGGCCGCGACCCTCCTGCTGGGGCTGCTCGACGGCCGCCGCCAACCGACCTGCGTGGATCTGGGATTCGAGTTGGTGAGCCGGGAGAGTGTGTAGGGCTTTCGCTTGGGTCGATCGTGACCACGGCGGTCCGTCGATGCAGCCAGAACGGTATGACTTTGCTTATCGCGGCCATGGGCCGCTCCTACGGGGATTGACGCTTCTGTAGGAGCGGCCCATGGCCGCGATAAGGTTTTGCTCCGACAACGAATAATCCATCTTCTGGCATCCATCAGCTCCGCGGGCCGTCATAACCGCGATCGCGGGGCAGCCAGCCTTACCGCAACGCCTTGGCCAATATCCGCGACTGTCCCCGGAAATCCTGACGGGCATAGAAGGCCTGGGCGCCCTCGTTGAATTCCATGACCTCCAGGCGCAATTCGTCGACGTCGTTGTCCCGTGCCCAGGCTTCCACGGCGTCCAGCAGCCGGGCACCCACGCCCAGCCGTCGGTGGCAGGCCGACACTACCAGGGTGCCGATCCGGCAGAGGATCAGCGGCTGCAGAAAGGAAATCGAGCGGGTGTCGGACAGGCGCGCGGTAACGAAGCCGACCAGTTCGTCACCGGCTTCAGCGACAAACAGCACCCCGTCTTCCGGCTCCAGCTGGGCGGCCCAGTAGTCCTGGTCGCGCCAGCCGCCGGAGGGTTCGGCGAAGGTCGCCGGGGCCTGCCGGTGATGCTGCTCGGCGAGTTGCTCGGCCAACCGGCAGACGGCGGCGAGATCGGTGACGAAGGCGGGACGGATACGCAAGAGCGGTGCTCGCAAGAGGAGTCGGCCGTTCACCTTACGCCGCACGGAGCGGGTCAGGAAGCCTCGGCATCCAGCTGCCGGTACCAGTCGGCATAGGGGGTGTTCCTGGCCATCCGCCGGTTGTAGTCGGGCGCGCCATCGGTCCACCAGACCGGTCCGCGCTCGCCCAGGGCGTGCTTGGCGGCGTCCACCGCGGCGCGTGCGCTGCGCAGGGCGGCTTCGTCACCCTGGCGCTTGGCCAGGCCCACCTGGCGGCGCGCATCCATCAGTTCATGGGTCAGCAGGTCGCGGCGGTCGGCGGGCAGGCTGGGGTCGGTGCAGCGCCAGAGCCGGCCCCTGACCACGAAGTAGCGTCCGTCCGGGGTGGTGGGATAGCGCATGGCAGGGGTCCCTTGGTCAGTCGTCGATGTCGAGCAGGCCGCGACAATCCGGATAGTTCGAGCAGGCCCAGAATTCCCGGCCCTGGTGACGACCGCTGCGTGCGCGACGGCGGACCATGGGCGCCTGGCATTCCGGGCATTCCGGCGCCAGGGGCTGGCTGGGCGCTGCGGTTCGCTGGCGCGGACGGCGCCCGCCGAACACGGCGTCGCGCACGGCGGTGGCGGAATAGCGCGCCGCCGCCGGGATCTCCACCAGGCGCAACTGGGCGGCCTCGCACACCGCGCGGACGAAGCGGTCGCGCTGCTGGCGATGGCGCTGCAGGTGCGACCTGTCGTTGAGTTCGACCACGGCGTGTACGGCGAGGTCGTCGCGGCGGCAGATGGCGAAGTCGAAGTGCTTGCAGTTGATGCGATTCTGCGCGATCAGATAGCGGCGGCGATCGCGCAGCGGCAGCGTCTGGACCACATCGGCGATGCGCACCTTGCCGAACACCCGGTAGTCGTCGCCCACGGCTTCGTCGAGCACCGCGAGAAAGGCCTGTTCGGCGGGGGTGAAGAGGGCTTCGACCTGGCGATAGGGAAAGGCGGCCTGGCGCCGGCGCTGCCACCACCACAAAGCCCCCAGAAGCAGCAGTCCGGCCGGGACCAGCAGGGGCAGGTAACGCTCGTACATCTCGAACTCCAACAGCGGGGCGCTATGATAGTGAGTTCCGGCGCCGGACAGCAGCGGTGGCGACGAAACGTCAGTCGCGCCGCGGGAGTTGCCGTTGCAGATCGTCCAGCCGCAGCAGGGTCACCGACTTCAGACAACTCAGATACTGCAGCTGCTGCATGGCGCCCTGGAAACCGCGCGTCGCGTCAGCGCAGCGGGGGGCGCGGTTGCTTTGCCAGAGCTGTTGCAGGTGTTCGAAGGCGGGTCGTTGCGCAGCGGAGAGCGCGGCCAGGCGGCGGCCGTAGACGTCGGCCAGCCGGGCTTCGGCCAGGGCCAGATCCCCGGCGGCGCAGGCCGCCAGCTGCGCCTCGCTACCCTGGCGATCGCAGTCGGCCGGGGGCTGCTCGGCGGCCAGGGCGGCGGTCGAGAGCAGCAGGGCGAGCAGGGCGGACAGGCGACAGGTGTTCATGCAGGTTGACTATTGCAGGGGCGGACCGCCTAGACTGCCGTAAAAGCGCAGCTCTCACCAGGCGCCGCCGGTCTCCTGCGGCTCGCCCTGGGTCTCGCGGAATTGGCGGATCTGCACCAGCAGCCAGTCGATCCAGCGCTGTACCGGCGCTTCCACCGGGCCCTTGGGCAAGACCAGGAAGTAGGCCTGGGTAGACAGCTGGTTGAACCGATCCGGCAGCGGGCGGACCAGGGCGCCGCTGGCCAGCAGGCGCTGGGCCAGCACGCAGCCGCCGAGGGCCACGCCCTTGCCGGCCGCGGCCTGTTGCAGGGCCATGCCACTCAGCGAATAGCGCGGACCGCGCAGACTCTCGCCCAGGGGTACCTGCTGGCTGGCGAACCAGTCCTGCCAGGCGTTGAAACGGCTGCTGGGCCGGCCCGAACGCCAGCCGCCGGGCCATTCGGCATGCAGCAGCGGATAGGCCAGCAAGGCGGCGGGTTCTGCCAGTGGCGCCGGGATCAGCGTCGGGCTGCACACCGGAAAGATCCATTCGCGCAGCAGCAGGCGCGTCTCGCCGTCCTGCCAGTCGCCCCGGCCATAGCGGATCGCCGCCTGGGCACCGCCCTCGGTACCCAGCGGCACGATGGCGGAGGAGGCATCGAGAAAGACCTCGATATCCGGATGCTGACGCTGGAAGTCTTCCAGGCGCGGCAGCAGCCATTCCTGGCCAAAGGTGGGCGGCGCACTGACGGTCAGGACGCTGCTCTTGACCCGCGCCCGGGCGACGGCGCGGGTCAGGCCGTCGAGATGTGGCGCGATCTCCGCCGCCAGGGCGCGCCCCTGGACGGTGAGGCGCACCCCCTGCGCCAGGCGCTCGAACAGCGGCTGCCCCAGCTCTTCCTCGAGCAGGCGGATCTGCCGGCTGATGGCGCCCGCGGTGACGTGCAGCTCGTCCGCGGCCTTGGCGAAGTGCTGGTGTCGCGCGGCGGCGGCAAAGGCGCGCAGGGCATTGAGGGGGAGGGCGGTCGTCACACGAAGCCTTAGTTTTCCTGAGCCTGACGCCCATTAAACATCGTTTGTCCGACCTGTTCAGCCACCTTCACCATGCAGGCTCACTTTTTCCTGGAGCGACGCTCATGCGCAAGGAGCTGGATCTCCCCGCTGTGTTGGTCATGCTGGTGCTCTGCCTGGTCTGGGGTCTGCAGCAGACGGCGATCAAGGCCATCGCCGAGCAGGTGGATCCCCTGCTGCAGATCGGCTGGCGCTCGCTGCTGGCGGCCGGGCTGCTCTATGGCCTGGCGCGCTGGCGCGGCATCCGCTGCCTGGGTCGCGACCAGACGCTGATTCCCGGGCTGCTCGCCGGGTCGCTGTTCGCCCTGGAATTCCTCTGCATGGCGGTCGGCCTGAAATACACCAGCGCCGCGCACATGGTGGTGTTCATCTACACGGCGCCGCTGTTCGCCGCCTGCGGTCTGCACTGGCTGGTGCCCGGGGAGCGGCTGTCGGCGCGGCAGTGGCTGGGCATGCTGCTGGCGGCCAGCGGGGTGGTCTGCGCCTTCCTGATCGGCAAGCCGAGCGGCGGCACCAGCTGGCAGGGCGATCTGATCGGCCTGGCCGGCGGCGCGGCCTGGGGCGCCACCACGGTGCTGATCCGCCGCAGTGCCCTGGCCGAGGCGCCGCCGCTGCGCACCCTGTTCTATCAACTCGGGGTGACCGGGGTGGTGCTGCTGGCGCTGGACCTGCCGCTCGGCAAGCGCCTGGATCTGGCCGGGCTGGATTCCCTGGCCTGGTCGAGCCTGGCCTTTCAGGTGTTCATCGTCGCCGGCATCAGCCTGCTGGGCTGGTTCGTGCTGCTCAGTCGCTATCGCGCGGCGCCCCTGGGCGTGCTGACCCTGCTGACGCCGCTGTTCGGTGTGCTGATGGGCGTCTGGCTGCTGGGCGAGACCCCGGGACCGGGATTTCTCGCCGGCGCGGCCCTGGTGCTCAGCGGGCTGCTGATTGTCAGCTATCCTTCCCGCTCGCGAGTCGCGTCCCGCTGACTCGCCTGGCCCTGAGCATCCGATGTCGTCCACCTCGCTGAGTCCCTGGTTGCTGCGCCTCATTCCCCTGGTGTTCCTGGCCCTGTGGTCCGCCGGCTTCGCCGTGTCCAAGGTGGGCCTGGCCTATGCGCCGCCCTTCACCCTGCTGGCCATGCGCTATGCGCTGGCCTTCAGCGTGCTGCTGGTGGCTTTTCTGGTCCTGCGTCCCCCGCTGCCACGAACGCGGCGGGAATGGGCGAATCTCGCCGTGGTGGGCTTTCTGATCCAGGGCGTCTATTTCGGCATGAGCTATGGCGCCCTGGTGCTGGGCGCCTCGGCCAACGTCGTGGCCATGGTCGCTTCGCTGCAGCCGATCCTGGTGGCCCTCGGCGCACCCCTGCTGGTGGGCGAGCGGGTGACGCCGCTGCAGTGGCTGGGGCTGGCCCTGGGGCTGCTCGGCGCCATCGGGGTGATCCTGGCCCGGGCCAGCGTGGCCGTGGAGTCCGTCCCGGGCATCTTCCTGGCGGTCGGCGCGCTGCTGGGCATGACCAGCGCCGTGCTCTACGAAAAGCGCCTGGGCGTGGCTCAGCATCCGGTCACCAACAACCTGGTGCAGTACAGCGTCGGCCTGGTCTGCTGCGCGCCGGTGGCGCTGCTGTTCGAGCACAATCCGGTGCACTGGGCGCCGGCCTTCATCGGCGCCCTGGCCTACCTGGTGCTGGCCAACTCGCTGCTGGCCATCAGCCTGCTGGTGTGGATGATCCGCGCCGGCGAGGCGGCGCGGGTCAGTGCGCTGTTCTTCTGCGTGCCGCCGGGCGCCGCCCTGAGCGCCTGGTTGCTGCTCGGCGAGACCCTGCCGCCGCTGGCCTGGGTGGCCATGGTGATCGCCATCGGAGGGGTGCTACTGGCGACTCGCGCAGGGGGCAAGGCGGCGCGCTGAACCGCGCCGCCCGCCGTCATGCCGTCTTCAGCCCGGCCAGCACCTTGTCCACCGTAAGCGGATAGTCACGGATGCGCACCCCGCAGGCGTTGTAGACGGCGTTGGTGAGCGCGGCCCCGGCGCCGCAGATCCCCAGTTCGCCGACGCCCTTGATCTTCAGCGGATTGGCCTTGTCGTCCACTTCCGGCAGGAAATGGGCTTCGATGGCGGGAATGTCCAGGTGGCAGGGGTAGTGGTAGTCGGCCAGGTCATGGTTGACGAAGTGCCCGTGGCGAACGTCGATCACCCCGTCTTCGTGCAAGGCGCTGCCCACGCCCCAGATCATCCCGCCAAGCATCTGCGAATGGGCGGTCTTCTCGTTGAGGATGCGGCCCGCGGCGAACACCCCGAGCATGCGCCGCAGGCGGATCTCGCCGGTGAGGGCGTGCACCCCCACCTCGGCGAAGAAGGCGCCGTAGCCCTGCTGGGAATAGTCCTTGAGGGTCTGGCCCGGCTTGATCTCGCCGATGGCCTGGAGATCGTGCTGGCGCGCCAGTTCGGCGAGGTCGCGACTGCCATTGTCGGCGATCAGCCGGCCGCCGACGAAACGGGCACTGGCCGGATCCAGACCTGCCGCCTCTGCCGCTTTCAGCCGTAGATTCTCGCAGGCGACATAGACCGAGGAACCGGAACTGGCGGCGCCAAAGGAACCGCCGGAGCCGGCCCCGGCCGGGTCGTCGCTGTCGCCCAGCAGCACCTTGACCCGCTCCACCGGCAAGCCGAGCGACTCGCCGGCGATCTGCGCCAGGATGGTGTAGGTCCCGGTGCCGATGTCGGTCATGGAGGTCTTGACCGTGGCCGTGCCATCGGCTTCCAGGCGCACCCCAGCCTGGGACGGCCTGAGCATGTTGGCGCGGCTGGCTGCCGCCATGCCCATGCCGATCAGCCAGTCGCCGTCGCGCACCTGGCCGGGCGTGGCCTTGCGCTGGCTCCAGCCGAAGCGGCGGGCGCCGTCCTGCATGCACTCCACCAGCTTGCGGGAAGAGAAGGGGATGTGCTTTTCCGGATCCTGGCTGGGCTCGTTGCGGATGCGCAGCTCGATGGGATCGAGATCGAGCATGACCGCCAGCTCGTCCATGGCGCTTTCGCTGGCGAGCATGCCCACGGCTTCGCCGGGCGCCCGGCAGGAGCCGGACTCGGGCAGATCCAGCTCGACCATGCGGTGCGCCACCAGGCGGTCGTCGCCAGCATAGAGGGTGCGCGAAGACAGGCCGGTGGGTTCGTAGTAGGTGAGGCCGCGGGCGGAGTGGGACCAGCCTTCATGGGCCATCGCCTGGATACGGCCCTCGCGGTCGGCGCCCAGGCGGATGCGCTGGATGGTGGCCGATCGGTGATCGGTGATCTGGAACATCTGCTGGCGGGTAAGGGTGACCTTGACCGGCCGGCCGATGGCGCGAGCGGCCATGGCGCCGATCAGGGCGTCGGCATAGATCGGCAACTTGCCACCGAAGCCGCCACCGATATAGCGCGCCACGATGCGCACGTTTTCCTTGGGCAGCTGCAGGGTATTGGCCACGCAACTCTGCGCCTGCTCGACGAACTGGGTGGAGCAATAAATGGTCACCCGGTCGCCGTCCCACTGGGCGAGGCTGGCGTGGGGCTCCATCTGCGCATGGATGTGGTATGGCGTGGTATAGCGCTCGTCGAGCTTGATCGGCGCCCGGGCAAAGGCGGCGTCGACATCGCCCGAGGCGGTATCGGTGGGCTGATCGGCATCCGGCGGCTTGACCGCCTGGCCGAGGTTGGCGGCGAGGTCGAAGACGCCCGGTTCGGCCGCGTAGTCGATCTCCACCAAGGCCGCCGCCAGGCGCGCCTCCTCGAAGGTCTCGGCCACCACGAAGGCCACCGGCTCGCCGAAATAGCGCACCTGGTCGCTGTCGAGGTAGGGCTTGGGCCGGGTGAAGCGACCGCTGTTCTCCGGCTCGCGGGCGGCCTGGCGCGGCGCGTTGCGATAGGTCAGCACGCTGAGCACGCCCGGCGCGCCCTCTGCGGCCGAGGTGTCCAGCCGGCTGATGCGGCCCTTAGCGATGGTGGCCCCGACGATGAAGCCGTAGGCCACGCGATCGTTGCGGAATTCGAAGCTGTAGGGCGCCTGGCCGGTGACCTTGAGCAGGCCGTCGACGCGGTCGATGGGCTTGCCGATCAGGCCGCCGCGATTTTCGTCGATCAGGTTGCGGCCGGCGGGTTCATTCATTTCCATGCTGCTGTCCTCAGGCCTGTTGGCGAGCGTCGGCCACGCCGGCGCGCAGGATGCGGCGGGTCAGCTCGAGCTTGAAGTCGTTGTGGCCATAGCCACGGGCACCGGCGAGCAGGGCATCGCCCACGGCAGCCAGGTCACTGTCCACGGCCTGGCCGGCAAAGGCCTGGTCGGCCGCCGCCACCCGCCAGGGCTTGTGCGCCAGGCCGCCGAAGGCCGCCCGACCGCTGCGGATGCGCGGGCCGTCCAGCTCGACGATGGCGGCCATGGACACCAGGGCGAAGGCATAGGAGGCACGGTCGCGCACCTTGCGATAGACCTGGATGCCGGGCGGTGGCGGCGGCAGGGTCACCGCGGTGATGAGTTCGCCAGGTTGCAGCACCGTCTCGATCTGCGGGGTGTCCCCGGGCAGGCGATGGAAGTCGGCGAGGGGGATGCGCCGGGTGCGGCCATTGGCGTCGCGGGTCTCTACCGTGGCGTCCAGCACCCGCATGGCCACCGCCATGTCGGAGGGGTGCACGGCGATGCACTGATCGCTGGCGCCGATCACCGCGTTCATGCGATTGAAGCCGCCCAGGGCCGCGCAACCACTGCCGGGCTGGCGTTTGTTGCAAGGCATGGCGGTGTTGTAGAAGTAGGAGCAGCGGGTGCGCTGCAGGAGGTTGCCGCCGGTGGTGGCCTTGTTGCGTAACTGCGCCGAGGCACCGGCCAGCAGCGCGCGGGAGAGCACCGGATAGCGTTCGCGCACCCGGGCATCGGCGGCCAGGGTGGAGTTGCGCACCAGGGTACCGATGCGCAGGCCGCCATCCGCGGTGGGGCTGATCTGATCCAGCTGCAGGCGATTGATGTCCAGCACCTGGCTGGGGGTCTCGATCTCCAGCTTCATCAGGTCCAGCAGATTGGTACCGCCGGCGATGAAGCGACTGCCGGCCCGCGCACCCTGGCGGCTGGCATCGGCTTCGGTCTGCACGCGCTGATAGTCGAAGACCCTCATGCCTGGCCCCCCGCCATCTGGATGGCCGCGACGATGTTGGGATAGGCACTGCAGCGGCAGAGATTGCCGCTCATGCGCTCGCGGATCTCTTCCTCGCTCAGCCGCATAGGCCCGTTGAGGCGCGTCGAGACGTGACTGGGCATGCCGGCCTTGACCTCGTCCAGCAGGGCCACCGCCGAGCAGATCTGCCCCGGGGTGCAATAGCCGCACTGGAAACCGTCCTTGGCCAGGAAGGCCGCCTGCATGGGATGCAGGCGCTCGGCGTCGCCCAGGCCCTCGATGGTGGTGATGGTGTCGCCTTCGTGCATGGCCGCCAGGCTCAGGCAGCTGTTGATGCGCTGGCCGTTCACCAGCACCGTGCAGGCGCCGCACTGGCCATGGTCACAGCCCTTCTTGGTGCCGGTGAGGTGCAGGTTCTCGCGCAGCGCATCGAGCAGGGTGGTGCGGCTGTCGACCCGGAGCCGGCGCGCCTCGCCATTGATCTGCAGGGTCAGCGGCAGCAGTTGCGGCAGGCGGGCGGCGATGGCCTGGGGCGTCAGGGGCGCGCCACCGCTGGCCTGGGCGAAGGCGTAGCCGGGTATGGCGCTGGTTGCCACCAGCACCGCGGAGGTGCCGAGGAACTGACGCCGGGACAGGCGCCAGCGTGCATCGGAGTCGGAAGCCATGGTCGGATTCTCATCGTTGGGGGCACATCACGGGAGTTCTGATGACTGCCCCTGTGCCGCTGGGGTTCAGGCCACTGGGCCGCTGGTGCAGCGGAGCGCCATACCGGATGTGTCCTGCTCAGGGTGAAAGCCTCTGGCACGGCCTTTCCAACGCTCCGCTGAACAGTCTTCAACGTGACGTTGAATACCGCTGGGCAGGGGTGCTGAACCGCTTCCGGTCGGGCGCAGTCCCTTACCTGAGGTGGCCTTTCGCTGCCACCGCCTGATTCCGACCACGGGGGCAATCTGCACCCCGCGGCTTTAACCGTGAGGTCCGCCATGAACACCACCCCCGCGCGCCAGCTCCAGCCTCTGGCCGAACCCGAGTCCCATACCATCGCCCTGACCCTCAACGGCAAGCAGCTGCAGCTGGCCGTGGAGCCCTGGACCACGCTGCTTGACCTCTTGCGTGACCACCTCGATCTCACCGGCACCAAGAAGGGTTGCGATCACGGCCAGTGCGGCGCCTGTACCGTGCTGGTCAACGGCACCCGCATCAATAGTTGCCTGGCCCTGGCGGTCATGCAGGACGGGGCCGAAGTCACCACCATCGAAGGCCTCGCCCAGGGCGACCAACTGCACCCCATGCAGGCCGCCTTCGTCGCCGAGGACGCCTTCCAGTGTGGCTACTGCACCCCTGGGCAGATTTGTTCGGCCATCGGCATGCTCAAGGAAGGCCACGCCCACAGCGAAGCCGAGGTGGCCGAGCAGATGAGCGGCAACCTTTGCCGCTGCGGGGCCTACCGCAACATCCGCGCCGCCATCGAGCGCGCCCGCCCGGACTGCCAGCAAGGGGAGGGCCGCGAATGAACCGCTTCGGTTACGCCAAGCCCAACGCCGTGCCTGACGCCATCCGCCAGCACGGGCCCCAGACCCACTTCATCGCCGGTGGGACCAACCTGCTGGATCTGATGAAGGAAAACGTCGAGCGCCCCGAGCAGCTGATCGACGTCAACGGCCTACCCCTGCGCGAGGTCGAGACCACCGCCGAAGGCGGGCTGCGCATCGGTGCCCTGGTCAAGAACGCCGAGGTCGCCTATCACCCCGAGGTACAGCGGCGCTATCCGCTGCTGGCCAAGGCCATCCTCGCCGGCGCCTCGCCGCAACTGCGCAACATGGCCTCCACCGGCGGCAACCTGCTGCAGCGTACCCGCTGCTACTACTTCTACGACGTGGGCACCCCCTGCAACAAGCGTGAGCCCGGCTCCGGCTGCGGCGCGCGCGAGGGGCAGAATCGCATCCACGCCATCCTCGGCCACAGCGAGCAGTGCATCGCCACCCATCCCTCGGACATGTGCGTCGCCCTGGCCGCGCTGGAAGCCCGGGTCGAGGTGAGCGGTCCGAGTGGCGAGCGCGTCATCGACTTCGCCGACTTCCATCGACTGCCCGGCGACACCCCCGAGCGCGATACCAACCTCGCCGCCGATGAACTCATCACCGCTGTGACCCTGCCGGCCAACAGCCTGGCGGCCAACAGCGCCTACCTGAAGATTCGCGACCGCGCCTCCTATGCCTTCGCCCTGGTCTCGGTGGCAGCCGCGCTGGAATTGGACGGCGAGCGCATCAAGCAGGTCCGCGTCGCCCTGGGCGGCGTGGCCCACAAACCCTGGCGCCTGCCAGAAGCCGAGCAGGCGCTGGCCGGGCGGGTGGCGGACAAGGCGGCCTTTGGCCACTTGGCCGATCGCCTGCTGCAGGGCGCCCAGGGCTTCGCCCACAACAGCTTCAAGATCGAACTGGCCCGGCGCGCCATAGTGCGTGCCCTTACCGAAGCCGCCGGAGGTACCCTGCAATGACCGTCGTCCATCTGCAAAAAGCCGTTCCCCGCGTCGACGGTCCGCTCAAGGTCACCGGTCAGGCGCTCTATGCCGGCGAATTCAGCGTTCCTGATCTGGCCTTCGGCTTCGTGGTCAACGCCACCATCACCAAGGGCCGCCTGCTTGGCCTGGACGTCAGCGAAGCCCTGGCCCAGCCGGGTGTGCTCGAGGTGCTCAGCCATCTCAACCGACCCAAGATGGCCAGCTACGACGAGAGCTACACCGACATGGACGCGGCCGACGGCAAGCCTTTCCGGCCGCTGTACAACGATCGCATCCTCTACAGCGGCCAGCCCATCGCCCTGGTGGTGGCCGAGACCTTCGAGGCCGCGCGCCACGCCGCCTCGCTGATCCGTGCCCAGTACAGCGAGGAAGACCACGCCACCGACCTGGCCCAGGCCCGCAGCCAGGCCCACGAAGCGCCCATGGAATTGCCGGACAATCGCGGCGACGCCCCGGCGGCCTGGGCCGCGGCGTCCGTCCGTATCGAGGCCGAGTACCACTCCGCGGCGGAATTCCACAACCCCATGGAGATGCATGCCTCCACCGTCGTCTACCACAAGGACGGCAAGCTGACGGTGCATGACAAGACCCAGGGCGTGCAGAACAGCGCCCAGTTCGTCAGCAACATCTTCGGCCTGGGCGAGGGCGACGTGAAGGTCATCTCGCCCTTCGTTGGTGGGGCCTTCGGCTCCGGTCTGCGTCCCCAGTACCAGCTGGTGCTGGCGACCATGGCCGCGCTGCAGCTCAAGCGCTCGGTGCGGGTGACCCTGACCCGCCAGCAGATGTTCACCTTCGGCTATCGCCCCGAGACCTACCAGCAGCTCAAGCTGGCCTGCGACAGCGACGGCAAGCTGCAGGCCATCGATCACAGCGCCCTGGGCATCACCTCGCGCTTCGAGGACTTCACCGAAATGGTGCTGGTCTGGTCGGCGTCGCTCTATGCCTGCCCCAACGTCAAGCTGGCCTATCAACTGGCCGCGCTGGACGTCTACACCCCGCTGGACATGCGCGCCCCGGGCGCGGTGCTGGGCGTCTATGCGCTGGAAAGCGCCATGGACGAACTGGCCTATGCTGCCGACATAGATCCGCTGGAATTGCGCATCCGCAATTTCACCGACACCGATCCGGCCAAGGGCAAGCCCTATTCCAGCAAGGAATTGCTGGCGTGCTATCGCCAGGCGGCCGAGCGGTTCGGCTGGGAGCGACGCAGTATGGCGCCACGCTCCATGCGCGACGGCAACCAGCTGGTGGGCTGGGGCATGGCCACCGGGGTCTGGGAAGCCATGCAGCAACCCGCCACCGCCAAGGCGGTGATGAACATCGACGGCAGCCTGGTGGTGGCCAGTGCCACCTCCGACATCGGCACCGGCACCTACACGGTGATGACCCAGATCGCCGCCGAGAACCTCGGCCTGCCGCTGGACAAGGTCACCTTCAAGTTGGGCGATTCCACCCTGCCCAAGGCACCCCTGGAGGGCGGTTCCTTCACCGTGTCCTCGGTGGGTACCGCCGTCAAGCTGGCCTGCGACCAGTTGCGCCAGCAACTGCTGGATGCGGCCAAGGAAATGGATGACTCGCCACTGGCCAAGGCGGAGCTGGAGCAGGTGGTGTTCGCCGATGGCGGCATCAGCCTCAAGACCGACCCGGCCCAGCGCGTCGACTTCACCGCCATCCTCAAGGCCTCGGGTTCGCCGTCCATGGAAACCCTGGCCAGCGCCGAACCGGCGGAGGGGCGCGACGACTACGCCACCGGTACCCACTCGGCGGTGTTCGTCGAGGTCAAGGTCGACGAAGACTTCGGCAGCGTCCAGGTCAGTCGCGTGGTCACCGCCGTGGCCGCGGGTCGCATACTGAACCTCAAGACCGGCGAGAACCAGGTGGCCGGCGGCATCGTCTGGGGCATCGGCATGGGCCTGCAGGAAGAGGGGATGATGGACACTTCCGAAGGTCGCTGGATGAACCACAGCCTGGCGGAATACCACTTCCCGGTGCAGGCCGACATCCAGCAGCTGGAGGTGATCTTCGTCGACGAACACGACGAGATCGTCAATCCGCTCGGCGCCAAGGGCATCGGCGAGATCGGCATCGTCGGGGTGGCGGCAGCCATTGCCAACGCCATCTTCCACGCCACCGGCAAGCGGGTCCGCGATCTGCCCATCACCCTGGACAAGGTATTCGCCGACGAGCTGGTGCACTGACCGGAGCTTGTTGGGCTCCGACAATGGAGCTCCCCGCGCTGAACCAGCCCCTCTCCCTTTGGGAGAGGGTTGGGGTGAGGGGAACCAAACACACCGCTGGACCAGGTGACGCTGGACTTCACTCCGCTCAACCCAACCTACCCCAACCCGTCGCTACTCCCTGAAACGAAAAAGGCCCGCCTCCAAGAGGCGGGCCTTTTTCAGGCAGTCGGTAAAAAGATCCTTCGACTCACTCGGCGTGCGACGCGCCTTCGTGTTCGATCTGCTCCTTGTATTCCAGGGCAGCGGCTTCGCTCTGGTAGACGCCGACCAGTTCCCCTTCCTGCTTCACGTCCCACAGATGCATGCCCAGGCCACGGGCTTCGCGGGACATATGGTCTTCGTCACGTTCGGTTACGGTAATGGTCATGCTGCATCTCCTTGGTCGAGCCCGCGCTACGGCAGGGCTTGAAAACCCATACTAGAGCGTTTCGCTTCCGGACCAAGGCGTATCTCGGCAACAAGTCGTTACAACTTCTGCGACAATCTGTCGCGCTTGTGGTTGTCGTCTCGCGGCGTTGGTATCGCGGCCATGGGCCGCTCCTACACCTTTACGGAATTTGTAGGAGCGGCCCATGGCCGCGATAGGAGAAGAGGCACACTGCCTGAAGAAGGCTGCTGGATACCCACTCGCCTGTCACCAGGGGCAGCCATCACACCTGCGTGGGCGCATAAAAGAAAACGCCCTCCGAAGAGGGCGTCTTTGCCAGTGCCTGGATCAGTTGGCGCCCTTCACCGTGCGCCCGTTGACCGTGCCTTCCTTGAGGCTGGTCTGGTATTCCTTGCCGTCGCTCTCCTGCTGGTAGAGACGCACCAGCAGATAGTCCCAGTCCTTGGCGAACCACAGCTCGGTCTTGCGGCTGCTCTTGGTCGGGTCGCGCACGCGCTCGACCTTGATGGTGTCGAGCAGGCCCAGCGGGGTGCGGATGCGCTCCGGGCCGATGACGCGGAAGTCATAGGTGTCGATGCTGTCGCCGTCGACGATCTGGTAGCTCATGCTCTTCTTGCCGTCGGCCACGTCCTGCTGCAGCTTGAGCTGGTAGGTGGACTTGTCCAGCAGACCGCGATCCAGGGTCAGGCTGACCGGATCATCCTTGTCCTTGCCGGTGACCTTCTTGCCGGCCCAGTCGAAGGTCAGCTCGCTTTCGCGGCTCTTGCCCAGGCCGCTGCGCTTGTACTGGTAGGTATCCGGCAGAAAGGCCTCGCCTTCGCGGCGGAAGGTGCTGGATTCGTTGAGGCCGGCGACCAGCATGGAGGCTTCGAACTTCAGCTCCCAGCGGCCATCGGCTTCCTTCTCGAGCGAGCGCTCGGCCGAGCCGCTGACCGGCATCTGCTTCCAGTCGGCGGTGTAGCTGGCCGTGAACGGCTGCAGGTCGAAGGCGAAGGCCGAGGCGCTGCAGAGGGTGGCCAATAGGAACAACAGACGTCGCATCAGTTTCTCCTTGGATCAGGAAGGGGAGGCCGTGGCCGTCAGCGACGGCAACTCGGCCCCGGTAGGCGGCAGCGCCTCGCCGTCGAGCTCGGCACCCAGGGTACCCAGCCGCAGACGGCCTTCGGCGAACAACCGCACGGCCACAGGATAAAGGAGGTGCTCGGCGGCGTGTACCCGTGTCGCGAGGCTCTCCGCCGTATCTTCGGAACGTACCGGCACCCGCGACTGCAGCACGACCGGACCGCCATCCAGCTCTTCGGTGACGAAGTGCACGCTGCACCCGTGCCAGGCATCGCCGGCATCGAGGGCGCGCTGGTGGGTGTGCAAGCCCTTGTATAGGGGCAGCAGCGAAGGATGGATATTGAGCAGGCGACCCTGGTAGCGCCGCACGAAGGCGGGCGTGAGGATGCGCATGAAGCCGGCCAGCACCACCAGATCGGCGCCCTGGGCGTCGATGGCGGCCGCCAGGGCCGCATCGAAGCCTTCGCGATCGGCATGCTCGCGGTGATCGATCACCTGGGTGGCGATCCCGGCCTGCCGGGCCCGCTCCAGGCCATAGGCCTCGGCGCGGTTGGCGATCACCGCCGCGATCCGCACGGGCGGCGTCGCGGCGTCGATCAGGGCTTGCAGGTTGCTGCCGTGGCCGGAGATGAGCACCACCACGGCGCAGTCGGCTTGACTCATCCGTGCTGTTTCAGATTGTTCAGCACGACCTGGTCGGCGCCTTCGGCGGCCTGTTCGATGCGGCCGATGACCCAGGGCTGCTCACCCTCGGCACGCAGCACCTGCAGAGCGGCTTCGACCTGCTCCTGGGCCACGCAGATGACCATGCCCACGCCGCAGTTCAGCACGCGGTGCATCTCGGTCTCGTCGACGTTGCCCTGCTGCTGCAGCCAGTCGAACACCGCCGGACGCTGCCAGCTGGCCACGTCGAGCACCGCCTGGGCACCCTCGGGCAGCACGCGCGGGATGTTGTCCAGCAGACCGCCGCCGGTGATGTGGGCCATGGCCTTGACCGCGCCGGTGTCCTTGATCAGCTTGAGCAGCGGCTTGACGTAGATGCGGGTGGGCGCCATCAGCAACTCGGTCAGCGGCTGGCCGTCGAGCTGGATGTTCTCGATGTCGGCACCGGCCACCTCGATGATCTTGCGGATCAGCGAATAGCCGTTGGAGTGCGGACCGGAGGAGGGCAGGGCGATCAGGGCGTCGCCGGTAGCCACCTTGGAACCGTCGATGATCTCGGACTTCTCCACCACGCCGACGCAGAAGCCGGCCAGGTCGTAGTCTTCGCCTTCGTACATGCCGGGCATCTCGGCGGTCTCGCCGCCCACCAGGGAGCAGCCGGCCTGTTCGCAGCCGGTGCCGATGCCGGTCACCACCTGGGCGGCGACGTCGACGTTGAGCTTGCCGGTGGCGTAGTAGTCGAGGAAGAACAGCGGCTCGGCGCCGCAGACCACCAGGTCGTTGACGCACATGGCGACCAGGTCGATGCCGATGCTGTCGTGCTTGGCCAGGTTCATGGCCAGGCGCAGCTTGGTGCCGACACCGTCGGTGCCGGAGACCAGTACCGGCTGGCGATAGCCTGCCGGGATCTCGCACAGGGCACCGAAGCCCCCCAGGCCGCCCATGACTTCCGGGCGGGCGGTGCGCTTGGCGACGCCCTTGATGCGTTCTACCAGAGCCTCACCGGCGTCGATGTCTACACCGGCGTCCTTGTAGCTCAGCTGGGGTTGTTTGCTCATGAATCCTGGCCTTTGGCTAATGGCGAAACGAGCCGGCTGGCGCCAGCCGGCAATGAGGCGGGCGATTTTACCAGAAGCCGTGCCAAAGCACGCGGCCCGCCGCGGCCTCCGGTCCGGGCGGCGATGGCACCCGGCCAGCCTGCCGTGGTCTGAGCCAGATCGCCTGCCCGTTCGCCGGGCGGGTAGTCTCCGCCGCTACCTTCTGCGCAGCCCGCGACCCAGTGCCCTTGCTCGCGGATCAGGCGGCTTTTAAGGTATGCCCCTTGCCCCTTCTATGGAATCGCCATGCGCCGTCTCGTCCTTCCGTTGCTCGCTTCGCTGCTGGTCCTGAGTCCGCTCGCCCGCGCCGAGGTGGTGGACAACCTCTACCAGGTCCGCGAGCCGGTGACCTCGCAACAGCCGGACGAGCGCAATGCCGCCCTCAAGCGTGCCCTGCAGGTCCTGGCCGGGCGCCTGACCGGCAACCCCCAGGCCGGTCAGACCCCGGCGCTGGCCAGCGCCCTGGCGGCGCCCGAATCCCTGATCAGCCAGTACGGCTACGACGCCGGTCCGCCGGAGGTGCTGGTGGTCAACTTCGATCCGGCTGCCACCGAGCGGGCCCTGGGTCAGGCGGGTCTCTCGGTATGGGGCGCCAATCGTCCGGTGGTGATGATCTGGTGGCTCAACGACGCCGACAGCGGGGCGACCCTGGTCGGTGACGGCCAGCCCGCCAGCACCGGAGTCCAGCGCGGCGCCCAGCGCGCCGGTCTGCCGATCCGCCTGCCGCTGGCCGACCTCAACGAACAGCTGGCCGGCACCGCCGCCAACATCGACGCCAGCGATCCGACCGCCCTGCGCCAGGCCTCCGAGCGCTACGGCGCCAATGCCCTGCTGGCCGTCCACGCCAAACCCCAGGGCAATGGCTGGCAGGCCCAGTGGCGCCTGTGGAACAACGGTGCCGCCGAGCAGGGCAGCAGTCAGGCCGCCGATCAGGATGCCCTGGCCGCTGCGGTGCTGCAGGACGTTGCCGCGCGCCTGTCGAAGAAATTCGTCTCCCGCCCGGGCACGACCCAGCCGCTGACCCTGGTGGCCGACAATTCCAACTTCGAACGCTATGCCCAGCTGCAGAAGGTACTGGAGCCCCTGTCGAGCCGGCTGGTCAAGGTCGACGGCACCCAGCTGACCTACGACCTCACCGCCAATCCGGACCAGTTGCAGGCGCAACTTGGTCTTGCCGGTCTGCAGTCCGCCGCGGCGCCGGCCGCTCCGGCACCGGCGACCCCGGCTGCACCCGTGGATGCCACGGCCGCCCCCACCCCGCCCGCGGCCCCGCCGGCGTCGGCCGCGCAACCGGCGCGGACCACCCTGTATTTCCGCTGGCCGTGAGGGCTGGCACCCAAGACTGAAGCGGCTGCTGCGAGGGGCCCGGGATTTGGTTAGACTTGGCGCCCTCGCGAAACTGCCAAGAGCCGTTCGAGCCGGCATGATGCCTTTACAGCTGCCCCTGGGCATTCGTCTGCGTGACGACGCCACCTTCGTCAACTACTACCCTGGCGCCAATGCCGCGGCGCTCGGCTATGTCGAGCGTCTCTGCGATGCCGACGCCGGCTGGACGGAAAGCCTGATCTATCTCTGGGGCGGCGCGGGTGCCGGCCGCAGCCACCTGATGCAGGCCGCCTGTCACCGCCTGGAAGAACTGGGCGAGCGTGCCATCTACCTGCCCATGGGCGAACTGGCCGACTACGGCGTCGAGCTGTTCGACAACCTCGAACAGTGCGAGCTGGTCTGCCTCGACGATCTCGACGCCCTGGCCGGGCAGCGGCGCTGGGAAGAGGCGCTCTTCCATCTGTTCAATCGCCTGCGCGATGCCGGCAAGCGACTGCTGATCTCCAGCACCGCCTCGCCGCGGCAATTGCCGGTGCAGCTGGCCGATCTCAAGTCGCGCCTGACCCTGGCGCTGGTCTTCCAGTTGCGCCCGCTGTCCGACGAAGACAAGCTGCGCGCCCTGCAACTGCGTGCCTCCCGCCGCGGCCTGCACCTGACCGACGAGGTCGGTCGCTTCATCCTCTCGCGCAACACCCGCAGCATGGACGCCCTGTTCGACATGCTCGAACGCCTGGATCAGGCGTCGCTGCAGGCGCGACGCAAGCTCACCATTCCCTTCGTCAAGGAAATCATGGGCTGGTAGCCGCGCCGGCTCCCGCTATTGCTGCAGGCGACCCGCCAGGGTCGCCAGGCGCTTGCCCAGGGCCCGGCACAGCGCCGTCTCCTGCTCGTCCAGCGCGCGCTTGCCATCCGCCCCGGCGAAATGACTCGGCCCATAGGGCGTACCGCCCCCCTTGGTTTCCAGCAGGGCGCTCTCGCTGTAGGGCAGGCCGGTGATGAGCATGCCGTGGTGCAGCAGCGGCAGGGCCATGGACAGCAGGGTGCTCTCCTGGCCGCCATGCAGACTGGCGGTGGAGGTGAAGACGCCAGCGGGCTTGTCCACCAGGGCGCCGGTCAGCCAGAGGCTGTTGGTGCCGTCGAGAAAGTACTTCATGGCGGCGGCCATGTTGCCGTAGCGCGTCGGACTGCCCAGGGCCAGGGCCGCGCAATCGCGCAGGTCGTCGAGGGTGGCGTAGACCGCGCCCTGCTCGGGTACCGCCGGGGCGACGGCGGCGCACTCGGCGGAGACCGCCGGCACAGTGCGCAGGCGCGCGGCCATGCCGCCCATCTCCACCCCGCGGGCGACCTGGCGGGCCATCTCGGCGGTGGCGCCATGGCGGCTGTAGTAGAGCACCAGGACATAGGCTTCGGGGGTCATTGCAGGATCTCCAGGACACGCTCGGGGGGACGACCGACGACGGCGCGTTCGCCGCGCACGGCGATGGGTCTTTCGATCAGCTTGGGATGGGCGGCCATGGCCGCGATCAGGGCTGCGTCGTCCAGCGCCGGATCGGCGAGGTTCAATTCGCGATAGGCGTCCTCGCCGGTGCGCAGCAACTGGCGCGCCTCCAGGCCCAGCTTGGCGAGCAGCGCGCGCAGGGTGGCGGCGTCCGGCGGCGTTTCCAGGTAGGGCACCACGGACACGGCTAGCTCGCGGCTTTGCAGCAGCTCCAGGGCCGCCCGCGATTTCGAGCAGCGCGGATTGTGATAGAGGACGATTTCACTCATGGGCTGATCCATAGAAGGTAAGATGCCCATTGTAGCGGGTTGGCGAGGACTGCCGCGCCAGCCCTTGACCGTGCCTTTCGAGGAACCGCCAATGCCGGCCCGCTTGCGTGAACTGCTGTCCTTCGTTCGCTACCTCGCCGACCGCTTCATCGAAGACCGCGCCCCCAACAATGCCGCGGCCCTGACCTATACCACCCTGTTCGCGGTGGTCCCGGTGATGACCGTGACCTTCGCCATGCTCTCGGCGATACCCGCCTTCCAGGGCACGGAAGTGCAGATCCAGGCCTTCATCTTCCGCAATTTCGTGCCCTCCACCGGGGCGACCCTGGAAGAGTACCTGCGCAACTTCATCGAGCAGGCGCGGCACCTGACCTGGCTGGGCGTGGCCCTCCTGGCAGTGACGTCCTTCTTCATGCTGGTGACGGTGGAAAAGACCTTCAACGACATCTGGCGGGTACGCATTCCGCGGCGCGGGGTCTCCAGCTTCCTGCTCTACTGGGCGGTGCTCAGCCTGGGGCCCCTGCTGCTGGGCGCCGGCTTCGCCATGAGCACCTACCTGGCCTCGGTGGCCCTGGTGTTCGGCTCCTACGGCATGTCGGGCGCCCAGGCGCTGCTCAAGGTCACGCCGCTGCTGTTCAGCATCGCCGCCTTCACCCTGATGTACGCCGCCGTGCCCAACACCCGGGTACCGCTGCGCCATGCGCTGATCGGCGGAGCCCTGACCGGGGTGCTGTTCGAGGCGGCCAAGAGTCTGTTCGGCCTCTATGTCTTCTATTTCCCCGGCTACCAGCTGATCTATGGCGCCTTTGCCACGGTGCCGCTGTTCCTGGTGTGGATCTATGTCTGCTGGCTGATCGTGCTGCTCGGCGCGGAGGTGGTCTGCAGCCTGTCCACCACCCATCACTGGCGCAGCGCGCCCTTGCCGGCCTTCTTCATCCTGCTCGCCGTGCTACGGGCCTTTCTGGAAAGGCAGCAGAGCGGTTCCAGTCTGCACCTGGGGCGGCTGCACCAGGCCGGCTGGAAGCTGCCGGAGCATGAATGGCATGCGGTGCTGGCGTTCCTGCAGCAGGAACGCCTGGTGTGCCAGAACGACAGCGGCCACTGGGTGCTCTGCCGCGACCTGCATGGCTATGCGCTGCTGGATCTGCTGGATCGCGCACCTTGGGCACCGCCTGCGCCGGATTGCTGGCCGCCCGCCGAACGCTTTCCCGGTGACTGGTATCCACAGCTGCAGGACGCCTTCACGCGGCTACAGGCACAGCGTCATGAACTGCTCGCCGGGAGCGTGGCCCAGTGGCTCAAGGTCGGGCCGGTACTGGAAGAGCGAGGAGCCCCACGATGATCGCAAAATCGGCACGTCATGGCCTGATCAGTGGCCGCGTCCAGGGCGTCTACTATCGCGAGAGCACGCGGCAGGAGGCGCGGCGACTGGGCGTCACCGGCTGGGTGCGGAACCTGGCGGATGGCCGGGTGGAATGCCACCTGGAAGGTTCGATCGAAGCCCTTGCCCAGCTGGAACTCTGGCTCTGGCAGGGACCGGCAGCGGCCGAGGTGACCGGGGTGGAGCTGGAGGAGGTGGCCTGCACCGGCCTGACCGACTTCCAGGTCAGGCGCGCGGACGCCTGACCTGGAGCGGTAGCCCTCAGCGGGCCTTGAGGAAGCCTACGATCTCGGCAAGGGCGACGTTCTGGCTGTCGCTCTCGGTGCGGCCCTTGTATTCGACCAGGCCTTCGTTGAGACCGCGCTCACCCACCACCAGGCGATGGGGAATGCCGATCAGCTCCATGTCGGCGAACTTCACGCCAGGGCTGGTCTTCTTGTCACGGTCGTCCAGCAGCACATCGAAGCCGGCGGCCTTCAGTTCGCCATAGAGGCGATCGGTCGCCTCCTTCACCGCGGCGTTTTCGTACTTCATCGGCACTAGGGCGATCTGGAAGGGCGCCAGGGCAGCCGGCCAGCGGATACCGCGCTCGTCATGGTTCTGCTCGATGGCGGCGGCGACCACGCGGGACACCCCGATGCCGTAGCAGCCCATGGTCAGGGTGGTGGGTTTGCCTTCCTCGCCCAGTACCGACAGCTTCATCGCCTCGCTGTACTTGGTGCCCAGCTGGAAGATGTGGCCCACCTCGATGCCGCGCTTGATCACCAGGGTGCCCTGGCCATCGGGGCTCGGGTCGCCGGCCACCACGTTGCGCAGATCGGCGACCTGGGGCAGCGGCAGATCACGCTCCCAGTTCACGCCGAAGTAGTGCTTGTCTTCCTGGTTGGCGCCGATACCGAAATCGCTCATCAGGGCGACCGAGCGATCGACGATGCAGGGGATCGACAGATTCATCGGGCCCAGGGAGCCAGGGCTGGCGCCGATGGCGGCGCGGATTTCCGGCTCGGTGGCGAACACCAGGGGGCTGGCGACTTCCGGCAGGTTGGCCGCCTTGATCTCGTTGAGTTCGTGATCGCCACGCACCACCAGCGCGACCAGGGTGCCTTCCTCGGCGCCACGCACGACCAGGGTCTTCACGGTCTTCTCGATGGCCAGACCGAATTTCTCCACCAGATCGGCGATGGTCTTGGTGTCGGGGGTGTCGACCAGACGCAATTCCTCGGTGGCGGCGCCGCGCGCGGTTTCCCGCGGCAGGGCCTCGGCCTTCTCGATGTTGGCGGCGTAGTCGGAGCTGTCGCTGAAGGCGATGTCGTCTTCACCGGAGCCGGCCAGCACATGGAATTCGTGGGAACCGCTGCCGCCGATGGAGCCGTTGTCGGCCTGCACCGGACGGAAATTCAGACCCAGGCGGCTGAAGACGTTGCAATACGCCTGGTACATGGCGTCGTAGGTTTCCTGCAGCGACGCCTGGTTCAGGTGGAAGGAATAGGCATCCTTCATCACGAACTCGCGGCCGCGCATCAGGCCGAAACGCGGGCGGATCTCGTCGCGGAACTTGGTCTGGATCTGGTACAGGTTGATCGGCAGCTGCTTGTAGCTGTTCAGCTCGTTGCGCATCAGGTCAGTGATGACTTCCTCGTGGGTCGGGCCCACGCAGAAATCGCGCTGATGACGGTCCTTCAGGCGCAGCAGCTCGGGACCGTACTGCTCCCAGCGACCGGATTCCTGCCACAGCTCGGCGGGCTGGATCGCCGGCATCAGCACTTCCAGGGCGCCGGTGGCGTTCATTTCCTCGCGCACCACGGCTTCCACCTTGCGCAGCACGCGCAGGCCCAGCGGCAGCCAGGTGTAGAGACCCGAGGCCAGCTTGCGGATCATGCCGGCACGCAGCAGCAGCTGGTGGCTGATCACCACGGCATCGGAAGGGGTTTCTTTGAGGGTGGACAGCAGGAACTGGCTGGTACGCATGGCTAGGCGGTCTGTCGGCATCGAGACGGGACCAGCATTGTACGGCGGGGTGGGGCAGGGCGTACAGGGACGCGGGTGGCGCCGACCGGAGGCCGGAAAAGAACAGCCCGGCGAATGCCGGGCTGCTGGATCGTGCGAGTGCGCTGTCCCTTACAGGATGCTCAGCGGGTACTCGGTGATCAGGCGGAACTCGTTGACGTTACCGCTACCGCCAGTACCGGTGCTGGCATCACCGCGGTGCCAGGTCTGGCGAATGCGGAAGGACAGGTCCTTGGCCGGGCCGCTCTGCAGAACGTACTTGGCTTCGAGGTTGGTCTCGTGTTCTTTATCGCCGTCTTGATAGAAGCCGGCGTATGCAGTATTGGCGTTTGGTGCATCGATGCCAGTGCCGCGAACATAACGAGTCATGAAGCTCAAGCCGGGTACACCCAGGGTGGCCATGTTCAGGTCGTAGCGAGCCTGCCAGGACTTCTCGCCCGGTGCGTTGAAGTCGGAGAACTGGATGGAGTTGGCCAGGAAGATGCTGTCGCCGCCGCTGCCAAGGGCATCGCCTTTGCCGCCTGCACCGACGTAATCGAACGGGGTATCACCGTTGACCTTCTGGAAGCCCAGGGTGAAGGTGTGGGCGTCGATGCTATAGGCAGCTGCCAGCGAGAAGGTGTTGTTGCTGATGTCACCCAGCTTGGCGCTGCCAGTGTCCTTGGTGTAGTAGTAGTTGGCGTCGAAGGTCAGCGACTGATTGGCGCTCAGCGGCTGAACGAAGTTGACGTTCGCGTAGTACTGGTTCCACAGGTCTTCCAGGCGACCGTAGTACAGCGAGGCGCTCAGTTGGTCGTTGAACTTGTACTTGCCGCCTGCGTAGTCACCAGAGCTGGTGGTTACGCCTGCCAGTTGAGCACCTAGATTGCCGTCGTGGTAGGTGTTGATGTTGTCGCGACCGGCTGTGAAGTGGCCGGCTTCCAGGAACAGGTTCTGGATTTCTTCGCTGGTCAGCATGAAGCCGGTAGCGGTCTGCGGGAACAGGCGGCTGCCGCCCACGGCGAACACGGGCGAGGTCGGCTGCAGGTTGCCGTACTTCAGCACGGTGTTGGAGATGCGCAGCTTGACTGCGGCGCCAGCGGTGGAGTACTCGTCGTTCGGGCGGCCATCGTTGCCGATCGGCAGGTTGCCGGTGCCGGCATAACCCTTGCCGCCATCGAGCTTGATGCCGAGATAGCCGAAGGCATCCACGCCGACACCCACGGTGCCCTGAGTGAAGCCCGACGCGTAGTTCAGCAGGAAGCCATGGCTCCAGTCGCGACGATCATTAGCACCGCCATTACGATCCCGGTTGAAGTAATAGTTGCGGTTCAACAGGTTCAGCTTGCTGTCTTCGACAAAGCCCTTGGATTCGGACTGCTGGTCGGCAAAAGCCAGTTGAGTGGTCCCTGCGGCTACGGCCAGGGCGAGAATGCTCCACTTCATCGCTTGCATCAGAAATGCTCCTTTGGGTTGAAAGTCAGCCATCGTGTCAGCCGTGGCTGTTTGTTCTAATGGCGGCACATATAGCACCTCTCTCGGAGGGGCGATAGGCTTCATCAAAATTTTGCGTGTGATGAGCGGATTAACCGTGACTCTTAAGAAAGCTCTTTAAGAGTTCCCATCCGATCGTCGTACCCGGATCGTGATAGCAAAAAGCGTGCACAAACGCTCAACCCCTGAGCCCGCCTGTCTATCGCTGCTCCGCTTCCCGGGCAATGGGCAGTTTCGGAAGGGTTGGTTGCACCTTTGTGACACCAAAGGTTTCACTTGCACAAAGCTGTGCACACTTTTAGTGCCGACAGGTGTTGGCAGGAGATGAGATGTTCCAGATAGACCCACGGCTGGCCGGAGATACCCTGGAAGTCGCGTCCTTGACGCTCTGCCAGGTATTGCTGCTGAACGACAGGCGCTATGACTGGCTGGTGCTGGTACCCCGGCGCGAAAGTGTTACCGAGATCCTCGACCTGTCACCTCAGGACCAGGCACAACTGTGGCGAGAGGTGACACTTGTTGCCCAAGTGTTGCGCCACGCGCAGCCGGATCTAAAATTGAACATCGGTGCTCTGGGCAACGTCGTCAGGCAATTGCACCTGCATATCCTGCTGCGGCAGGAGGGCGATCCGGCCTGGCCCGGCCCGGTATGGGGGCACTCGCCACGCGAGCCCCATACCGCGGAAGCCGGCCATGCCGCTGCGGAACGCTGGCGGGTGCTGCTCGAAGAGGAGACACAGGCATGACCCTTGAAGACCGTATCGCCGACCTGGAAATGCGCCAGGCCTTCCAGGACGACACCATTCAGACCCTCAACGACATCATCGTCGAGCAGCAGCGGGCTCTGGATCGCTGCGCGGCCCAGATTCGCGTCCTGGCCGAGCGCCAGGCCGAGCTGCAGAGTTCGGGTGGCGGTGGTCTGCCGGACGAGGCGCCGCCACCGCACTATTGAGATCCGTTCCGCAGCTGAATCTTGTTGTCGCCCTGACGTACGTGCATAGCTGTCTTTGTTGGCTACTCTAGCCGCACTGCATCTTTGCACTTTTTTGGTGCAGTCCGGCCTCGTCCCCTGTGGAACTCGCTCCGGGAGAGGCCTGTCCTCTGCGGAGCGAAGCCCACAGCACCTTCAGGACGGAGTACGGTTATGGCGTTTTTCACCGCTGCCAGCCAAGCGGATTTCCAACAACAACTCAAGAATGTCCTCGCGGCCCATGTCGAAGGGGATACCCTCGAACAGCTGGAGCGCTTCACCGCCCAGTTCTTCGGCATCGTCCCGCTGGAAGAACTCACTCAGCGTCGGCTCTCCGATCTGGTCGGCTGCGTGCTGTCGGCCTGGCGTCTGCTGGATGTCTTCGATCCGTCCGAGCCGCGGGTCCAGGTCTTCAATCCGGATTACGAACGACACGGCTGGCAATCGAGCCACACCGTAGTCGAGGTGCTGCACGCCGATTCGCCTTTCCTGGTCGACTCGGTGCGCATGGAGCTCAATCGTCAGGGCTACAGCGTCCATACCCTGCAGAACAGTGTCCTCAGCGTGCGCCGGGATGCCCAGGGTCGCCTGCTCGAGTTGCTGCCCAAGGGGCAGCAGGGCGAAGGGGTGACCCGCGAAGCCCTGATGTTCCTCGAGATCGACCGCTGTGCCGCAACCAGCGAGTTGCGCGCCCTGGAGGCGGCGCTGCAGGAGATTCTCGGTGAGGTGCGCCTGACCGTCGGCGACTTTGCGGCCATGAAGGCCAAGGTCGCCGAGCTGCTGACCTGGTTGGATCGGCGTCCGGCTGGGGTGGAGGAGGGCGAACTGGCCGAGGTCAAGGCCTTCCTCGACTGGCTGCGCAACGACAGATTCACCTTCCTCGGCTACGAGGAATTCATCGTCGAAGGCGACGGCGAGACCGCGGTGCAACGCTATGTGCCGGACTCCCTGCTCGGCCTGTCGCGGCGCCTGCGCGGTCGCCCCGAGACCGCCGAGATCACCTTGTCCGGTGAACCGCTGCGCTATCTGCGTGAACCGGTGCTGCTGTCCTTCGCCAAGGCGGCCGACCCGAGCCGGGTGCATCGCCCGGCCTATCCCGATTTCGTTTCCCTGCGCGAAGTGGACGCCAGTGGCCGGGTGGTGCGCGAGCACCGCTTCATGGGCCTCTATACCTCCAGCGTCTACAACGACAGCGTGCGCGAGATTCCCTATATCCGCCGCAAGGTCGACGAGGTGCGCCGCCGGGCCGACTTCGACAGCAGCGCCCACCTGGGCAAGGAACTGGCCCAAGTCCTCGAAGGCCTGCCACGGGACGATCTGTTCCAGACCCCGGTGGACGATCTGTTCAGCACCTCCATGGCCATCGTGCAGATCCAGGAGCGCAGCAAGGTGCGCGTCTTCCTGCGCCGCGATCCCTATGGCCAGTTCTTCTATTGCCTGGCCTATGTGCCGCGCGACATCTATTCCACCGAAGTTCGCCAGCGCATGCAGCAGATCCTCATGGATCGCCTGCATGGCACCGACTGCGAATTCTGGACCTTCTTCTCCGAGTCCGTGCTGGCGCGGGTGCAGTTCATCCTGCGCGTCGATCCCCTGCAGCCGCAGGATGTCGATCCGGCGCGCCTGGAACAGGAAATGGTGCAGGCCTGCCGCAGCTGGAAGGACGACTTCGCCAGCCTGATGGTGGACAGCTTCGGCGAAGCCCAGGGCACCTCCATCCTCGCCGACTATCCGCTGGGCTTCCCGGCTGGCTATCGGGAGCGCTTCGCACCGCACCTGGCCGTGGTGGACATGCGTCACCTGCTGGCGCTGAACGACGAGCGCCGTCTGGCCATGGGCTTCTACCAGCCGCTGACCCAGACCGGCGACAACATCCTGCACTGCAAGCTCTATCACGCCGACACGCCCCTGGCGCTGTCAGACGTCCTGCCGATCCTGGAAAACCTCGGTCTGCGCGTGCTCGGCGAATTCCCCTATGAGCTGCGCCATCGCAATGGCCGCCGCTACTGGATCCATGACTTCGCCTTCACCACCGTGGCCGGCCTGGAGCTGGATCTGCAGCAACTCAACGACACCTTCCAGGACGCCTTCGTCCAGGTGGTGGACGGGCAGGCGGAAAACGACAGCTTCAATCGCCTGGTGCTGACCGCCGGGCTGCCCTGGCGGGACGTCGCGGTGCTGCGCGCCTATGCGCGTTACCTCAAGCAGATCCGCATCGGCTTCGACATCGGCTACATCGCCGCCACCCTCAACGCCCACGTCGACATCGCCCGGGAACTGGTGCGGCTGTTCCGCATGAAGTTCTACCTGGCGCGGCGCATGACCAGCGAAGACCTGGACGACAAGCAGCAGCGCCTGGAGCAGGCCATCCTCAGCGCCCTCGACGATGTCGCGGTGCTCAACGAGGACCGCATCCTGCGGCGCTATCTGGACCTGATCAAGGCGACCCTGAGAACCAACGTCTTCCAGACCGACGCTGCCGGCAAGCCCAAGGCCTACTTCAGCTTCAAGCTCGATCCCAAGGCCATTCCCGAGTTGCCACGGCCGGTGCCGCGCTACGAGATCTTCGTCTACAGCCCCCGCGTGGAAGGGGTGCACCTGAGATTCGGCAACGTCGCCCGCGGCGGCCTGCGCTGGTCGGATCGCGAGGAAGACTATCGCACCGAGGTGCTGGGCCTGGTCAAGGCGCAACAGGTCAAGAACTCGGTGATCGTCCCCGTGGGCGCCAAGGGCGGCTTCGTGCCGCGGCGTCTGCCCACCGGCGGTTCCCGCGACGACATCCAGGCCGAGGCCATCGCCTGCTACCGCATCTTCATCAGCGGTCTGCTGGACATCACCGACAACCTCAAGGACGGTGAAGTGGTCCCGCCGGCTGCCGTGGTGCGCTACGACGGCGACGACCCCTATCTGGTGGTGGCGGCCGACAAGGGCACCGCGACCTTCTCCGACATCGCCAACGGCATCGCCCAGGACTACGGCTTCTGGCTCGATGACGCCTTCGCCTCCGGTGGCTCGGCGGGTTATGACCACAAGAAGATGGGCATCACCTCGCGAGGCGCCTGGGTCAGCGTGCAGCGCCACTTCCGTGAGCGTGGCATCGACGTCCAGACCGATCCGGTCACCGTGGTGGGCATCGGCGACATGGCCGGCGACGTCTTCGGCAACGGCCTGCTGCGTTCGCGCAGCCTGGAGCTGGTGGCGGCCTTCAACCACCTGCACATCTTCATCGATCCCAATCCGGACGCCGAGCGCAGCTATGTCGAGCGCGAACGGCTGTTCAACCTGCCGCGGTCGAGCTGGACCGACTATGACGCCAGCCTGATCTCCCAGGGTGGTGGCATCTTCCCGCGCAGTGCCAAGCGCATCGCGATCAGCCCGGAGATGAAGGCGCGCTTCGATCTGCAGGCCGATCACCTGACGCCCAACGAGCTGATCAACGCCCTGCTCAAGGCGCCGGTGGATCTGATCTGGAACGGCGGCATCGGCACCTACGTCAAGGCCAGCTTCGAAAGCCACGCCGATATCGGCGACAAGGCCAACGACGCCCTGCGCGTGGACGGCTGCGACCTGCGTGCCAAGGTCATTGGCGAGGGTGGCAACCTGGGCATGAGTCAGCTGGCGCGGGTGGAATTCGGTCTGCACGGCGGCGCCTGCAACACCGACTTCATCGACAACGCCGGCGGCGTGGACTGCTCCGACCACGAGGTCAACATCAAGATCCTGCTGGGCGACGTGGTCTCCGCCGGCGACATGACCGTCAAGCAGCGCAACACCCTGATGGGCGAGATGACCGACGAGGTCGGCGAACTGGTGGTCGCCAACAACTACATGCAGACCGGTGCCCTGTCGCTGGCGGAATACCGGGCGCGGACGCACCTGGCCGAGTACCAGCGGCTGATCGTCGACCTGGAAGGACGTGGCAAGCTGGATCGCACCCTCGAATTCCTGCCCAGCGACGAGGTGCTCGCCGAGCGCGCGGCCAAGGAACAGGGACTGACCCGGGCCGAGCTGTCGGTGCTGATTTCCTACAGCAAGATCGATCTCAAGGAGCAGTTGCTGGCCTCTTCGGTGCCGGACGACGACTACCTCGCCCGGGACATGCAGGGTGCCTTCCCGCAGCGCCTGACCGAGCAGTTCCCCGAGGCCATGGCGCGCCATCGCCTCAAGCGCGAGATCGTCGCCAACCAGATCGCCAACGACCTGATCAACCACATGGGCATTACCTTCGTGCAGCGCCTGTGCGAATCCACTGGCATGAGCGCGGCCGATGTCGCCCGCGCCTATGTGGTGATGCGCGACGTCCTGCATCTGCCGCACTGGTGGCGTCAGGTGGAAGCCCTGGATCATCAGGTGCCCGCGGAGTTGCAACTGCGCCTGATGAGCGAGTTGATGCGGCTGGGCCGGCGGGCGACCCGCTGGTTCCTGCGCAGCCATCGCAGCGGCCTGGATGCCGGCGCCGTGGCGGCCTTCTTCGGGCCGCGCATCGCCGCCCTGGGGGTGCGCCTGGACGAACTGCTGCAGGGCGAGCCGCGCCAGGACTGGGAAGAGCGCTTCCGCGCCTATACCGAGGCGGGCGTGCCCGAACTGCTGGCGCGGGTCGTCGCCGGGACCAACCACATCTATACCCTGCTGCCGGTGATCCAGGCGGCGGAGGTCACCGCCCAGGATCCACTGGAAGTGGCGGCCACCTGGTTCGCCGCGGGTGATGTACTGGACCTGGCCTGGTACCAGCAGCAGCTCAACCAGCTGCCGGTGGCCAATGCCTGGCAGGCCCTGGCGCGCGAGGCCTTCCGCGACGAGGTGGATGTGCAGCAGCGCACCATCACCATCGCCATGCTCAACCTGAGCGAGGCGCCGAGCGATCCGGAAGCGCGGCTCTCGCTGTGGCTGGAGCGCCATCGAGCGGCCGTGGAGCGCTGGCGGGGGCTGCTGGTGGATCTGCGCAATGCCAGCGGTCAGGACTATGCGATGTACAGCGTCGCCAGTCGTGAACTGGCGGATCTGGCCAGCAGCAGCGCCTGAAGCAGGCGCTGCCCATGAATGGCGTTCGTGGGCAGCGTCGTCTGATAGGGCATGAAAAAGGCGGCGTACCCTCGGGTGCGCCGCCTTTTTCATAGTCCGGATTCGATCAAGGCTGGGGTTGTGTCGAGGGTGCCTTGAGGGCGCTCAGGCCCTGCAGCAGGGCCTGGTGAAAGCGCTCCGGCGCCTGCATCTGGGGCGCGTGGCCCAGGTCCTCGAATTCCACCAGGGTCGCCCGGGGGATGCGCCGCGCCGCTGCCTTGCCCAGTTCGGGATAGTGACCCAGCTGCGCCTTGATGGCGGCCGGCGCGGCGTCCTTGCCGATGGCGGTGGTATCACGCTGGCCGATCATGAGCAGGGTGGGCACGCGCAACCGGGCGAATTCGTAGACCACCGGCTGGCTCTAGATCATGTCGTAGATCAGCGCCGAATTCCACGCGACCCTTTCCTTGCCGGGGCCGTTGTTGAGACCGGCGAGCATCGTCACCCAGCGTTCGTAGGCCGGGGACCACTGGCCGGCGTAGTAGGTGCTGCGCTCGTAGTCGCGGATGCCGTCGGCGGAGGTCTTCAGCTCCCGGGCGTACCACTGGTCGACGCTGCGATAGGGTACGCCCAGGGCCTTCCAGTCCTCGAGGCCAATGGGGTTGACCAGCACCAGCTGTTCGGTGGCCTCGGGATAGAGCAGGGCGTAGCGGGTCGCGAGCATGCCGCCGGTCGAATGGCCGATCAGGGTCGCCCGGGCGATGCCCAGGTGGTCGAGCAGCGCCCGGGTATTGGCGGCCAGTTGCTGGAAGCTGTACTGATAGTGGGCTGGCTTGCTGGATTTGCAGAAACCGATCTGGTCCGGGGCCACGATCCGATAGCCGGCAGCGCTCAGCACCTGGATGCTCTGCGCCCAGGTGCCGGCGCAGAAGTTCTTGCCGTGCAACAGCGCCAGGGTCCGGCCGTTCGGTTTTCCGCTCGGCGCGACGTCGAGATAGGCCATTTCCAACGGTTGGCGCTGGGAGTCGAAGCTGAAGGTCTTGACCGAATAGTCGTAGTCGAAGCCTTCGAGACGTTCGCCGTAGAGGGGCTCGGCCTGACTGAGCGGACTCAGTAGCAGGGCGGCCAGGGGGAGGGCGCGGCGCAAGGACATGGGCAGGATCCTGGGGCTAAACCAGCTCCGACCGAAGGCCGACGGAGAAGATTCCAACCCGCGGCGAGAGAGTGTCGCCGCGCATGTCGCTGTTCAGGCTGCGCGCCGTTTCGCTTCGCCTCCTGCCCAGGGTCTGATAGTCTGAATGACCTTTGTTTCCGTTTCGGCGCACCGCTTTCCCTGCGCTTCTTTCCGATCACATGAGGTTCCCGGTTTGGCGCTCGAGTCACCCTCCAAGACGCAGCCCGACGCTCTGGCCGATTGCGCCAACGAGCCGATCCATATTCCCGGCAGTATCCAGGAACATGGCTTCCTGTTCGCCGTGGAAGAGCCGGATCTGCGCATCGTCCAGGCCAGTGCCAACGTCCGCGAGTACCTCGGGGTCGCCGTGGAGGAGGTGCTGGGTCGCACCCTCGGCGAATTGCTGCCGGAACGGGATCTGCCGGCCATGCTCGGTGCTCTGACCCAGGAAGAGCAGAACCCCATCTATCAGGGTGATGTGACCCTGGGGCCGCGGCAGCAGACCTTCGCGCTGTTCATGCACCGCTTCGGCGGGGTGCTGATCGTCGAATTCGAGGCGCCGGTGGACAGCCGCCTTGGCCTCAATACCCTCTATCCCATGGTGCGGGTGTTCATCGAACAGCTGCATCAGGCCGAAACCGTCGACGCCATCGCCAAGCTCGCGGTACGCGAAGCCAAGCGTATTTCCGGTTTCGACCACACCATGATCTATCGCTTCGACGAGGACGGTCATGGGCAGGTGCTGGCCGAGGAGTGCGATCCCGGGGTACCCAGCTATCTGGGCCTGAGATTTCCCGCTTCGGACATTCCCGCCCAGGCGCGTCGCCTGTACCTGGCCAACCGCATCCGGGTGATCGGCAACGCCTACTACCAGCCCTCGCCGTTGCAGCCGCAGACCAATCCGCTGACCGGGCAGCCGCTGGATCTCAGCTTCGCGCAGCTGCGCAGCGTGTCGCCGGTGCACCTGCAGTACATGAGGAACATGGGCACCCTGGCGTCCATGTCCATCTCCATCGTGGTCGGTGATCGCCTCTGGGGCCTGGTGCTCTGCCACGACCGTCAACCCCAGCGGGTGTCCTTCCAGACGCGTACCGCCTGCGAGCTGTTCGGCCGGGTGCTGTCGCTGCAGATCGATGCCGCCGAGACCCATGCGGAATCCGATCGCCGGCTGGCGCTGCGCCAATCCATGGTGCAGATGCTCTCGACCATGGCCGACCGCGACAGCGTCTGCCAGGGACTATTGGAGCTGCCGCAGGTCTTTCTGGATTTCGCCCGGGCGCAGGGCGCCGCCATCATCTCCTCCGACGGGACCGAGCTAATCGGCCAGGTACCGCCGCGCGAGGTGGTGGACAGCCTGGTCGAGTGGCTGTCGGTCAACGTCAAGGACCACTTCGTCACCGACAACCTGGCCAAGGACATCGCCGAGCTCCCCCAGCTGGCCCAGCATGCGGCCGGGGTGCTCGCCGTCCCTATTTCCGAATTGCATTCCCACTACCTGATCTGGTTCCGCAGCGAACTGGTGCAGGTGGTCAACTGGGCCGGCCGGCCGACCAAGCAGGAAGGCAGCGACGGGCGCCTGTCGCCCCGACAGAGCTTCGTGCTCTGGCAGGAGACGGTACGGGGGCTGTCGCTCCCCTGGTCGCCGCTGGAGCTGGAAAGCGCCATCGAATTGCGCAACGCGGTGCGCGGGATCGTCCTGCGCAAGGCCGAGGAGATGGCCGAGCTGGCCGAGGAGCTGCAGCGCAGCAACAAGGAACTGGCGGCCTTCTCCTACAGCGTGTCCCACGACCTGCGGGCGCCGCTACGCCACATCGCCGGCTATGCCGAGCTGCTGGGCGACATCGAGGGCGGCAAGCTGTCGGACCGGGGGCGGCGCTTCCTGGAGAACATCGGTTCGTCGGCGCGCTTCGCCGGCAGCCTGGTCGACAACCTGCTGAGCTTCTCGCAGATGGGGCGGGCCGCGATCCGCTATTCCGACGTCAATCTCACCGCCCTGGTGGAAGCCATCCGCGAAGAGATGGCGCCGGACTATGCCGAGCGGCAGGTGGAGTGGCACATCGGCCCCCTGCCTGTCGTCATCGCCGATGCCGCCTTCGTCCATCTCGCCTTGCGCAATCTGCTGGCCAATGCCATCAAATACAGTCGCTACGAAGAGCCGGCAGTGATCGAGATCGGCACCTTGCCGAGCGATTCCGAGGACATCATCTTTGTCCGGGACAACGGCGTCGGTTTCAACATGGATTATGTAGGCAAGCTGTTTGGCGTCTTCCAGCGCCTGCACCATGCCGATGAGTTCGAAGGGGTCGGCATCGGTCTGGCCAGTGTCAGACGCATCATCGAGCGCCATGACGGTCGCGTCTGGGCCGAGGGTGCCATCGGCGAGGGCGCGACCTTCTATTTCGCCCTTCCCAAACAACGACCGTCGCCGGTACACAAAAGGTAGTTCTATTCATGCTCAAACCCATTGTGCTGGTCGAAGACAATCCGCACGATCTGGAGCTTACCCTGGTGGCTCTGGAGCGCAGCCAGTTGGCCAACGATGTCGTGGTCCTGCGTGACGGCGCCGAAGCGGTCGATTACCTGTTGCGCCGCGAGCCCTATGCCGATCGCGAGCCGGGCAATCCCGCCGTGATGCTGCTGGATCTCAAGCTGCCCAAGGTCGATGGCCTCGAGGTGCTGGACCTGGTGCGTGGTACCCCGGAGCTGTGCAGCATCCCCGTGGTCATGCTGACGTCGTCGCGGGAGGAGCCCGATCTGGAAAAGGCCTACGAACTGGGCGTGAACGCCTACGTGGTCAAGCCGGTCGAATTCCGTGATTTCGTTGCCGCGATCAGTGACCTCGGCGTGTTCTGGGCCGTACTCAACGAGCCGCCGCCAGGATCGCGCCGTGTCGCCAGGCGCATTGGCCGTTAGCGAGTGAAGATAAGTGCATCCGTATCCAGTCATCCGCGACCGGCAGATATGCGCGACCCGGCTCCCCTGAGCGAACAGATCCAAGGCCGACGTCCGTTTATGCCCCTCTCGAAACAGATCAAGATCCTCCTGGTAGAGGACAGCAAGCTCGACGCCGAGCTGATCCTGATCGAGCTGGAAAGGCACGGCTTCGAGCTGCAATCCAAGATCGTCTACGAGCGTACCGGTCTCACCCTGGCCCTGAGCCAGCAGACCTACGACATCATCCTTTCCGACATCATCCTGCCGGGCTTCTCCGGCGCCGAGGCGCTGCGCGTGGCGCGGGCGCTGGCACCGGAAACGCCCTTCATCTTCGTCTCTGGCATCTTCGGTGAGGTGCACGCCGTGGAGATGATGCGCCTGGGTGCCAACGACTATGTGCTCAAGCAGAGCATGGAACTCCTGGCCAAGGCCGTCGAGCGGGCGCTGCTGGTGGTGCACGAGCGCCGCGAGCGGCGCCGCGCCGAAGAGGCCCTGCACAGCCTGGAGGTCAGATCCCGCCTGGCGATGGACGCCTCCCGCCTGGGCATGTGGGAATATCTGCCGGCCAGTCGTACCCTGATCTGGGATGAGCGCTGCAAGGCCATGTTCGGCCTGCCAGCCGATGCGGTGGTCGATCTCGAGGTTTTCGAACGGCTGTGCGGCAGCGATGGCCTCGAGCGCTTTCTGCATACGGTCCGCCAGGCGAGCGCCGATGAGCGCGACGACGACTACCGCAGCGAATACCGCATTCGTCTGGACAACGGCGCCCAGCGCTGGGTCGAGACCCGCGGCCAGCCCTTCTTCGACGCCGGCGTCTGCACCCGCTTTTTGGGCGTGATGCTCGACATCACCCAGCAGCGCGATGCCGCGGAAAAGCTCGAGCGGCTCAACGTCAGTCTTGGCGAGCGCGTTGAAGAGCGTACCCGGGAGCGCGATCGGACCTGGGACCTCACTCGCGATCTGCTGCTGGTGTGCAAGCCCGATGGCACCCTGGTGGCGCTCAACCCGGCCTGGGAAGAAAACCTGGGCTGGTCGCGGGTGGAGTTGCTGGACTCCTCGCTGCTGGCGCTGGTGCATCCCGACGAGCGCTTCATCACCGACAACGAACTCAAGCAGTTGGCCACCGGCGCGACCAGCCAGCGCTTCGTCAACCGCATCCGCCATCGTGACGGCAGCTATCGCTGGATTTCCTGGACGGCGGTACCGGATGCCGGCATGACCTATTGCTCCGGGCGCGACATCTCCTCGGAAGTCCTGGCGATGGAAGAGCTGGCGGCAGCGAACCGCCAGCTGCGCGAGCAGATTGACGAGCGCGAGCGGGTCGAGGCGACCCTGCAGCAGATGCAGCGGCTGGAAGCCGTGGGTCAGCTCACGGCGGGCGTGGCCCATGACTTCAACAACCTGCTCACCGTGGTGCTCAGCAGCGCCAGCTTCCTTGAGCGCGACCTGACGCGCCTGGCGGCCAGCGACAAGACCCAGGGGCGGGTGCAGAACATCCGCGAAGCGGGCGAGCGGGGCGCTAAGCTCACCGCCCAGCTGCTGGCCTTTTCCCGTCGCCAGCGACTGGCGCCCAAGCCGGTCAAGCTCAACGAAACCGTCGAGGGCATGCTGGAGCTGCTGCGCAGTACCATGGGCGGCAGCGTCTGGATCGAGACCCACCTGCGCGCCGATTGCTGGCACGCCCTGGTCGACCCGACCCAGATCGAACTCATCATCCTCAACCTGGCGATCAATGCCCGGGATGCCATGGCGGTCGGCGGCACCCTGCGCCTGAGTACCTCCAACCAGACCATCAGCGAGCCGCCCCAGCGTCCGGAAGAGCCCGAGCCGGGCGAATACGTGCTGCTGGCGGTGCAGGATTCCGGCACCGGGATGAGCGAAGAGGTGCTGGCCAAGGCCTTCGAACCCTTCTTCACCACCAAGGAGGTGGGCAAGGGCTCCGGTCTGGGCCTGGCCCAGGTGTTCGGCTTCGCCAAGCAGTCCGGTGGCGGGGTCCGCATCGAGACGGAGATGGGCAGTGGCACCACGGTGCTGGTCTATCTGCCGCGTACCGAGGCGGAGGATGCCCAGGATCCGATCGGGCTGCCGGCCCTGGGGCGCGACGAGCAGGCTGCCGAGCGCCGCATCCTGCTGGTCGACGACGACCACGCGGTACGCAACGTGACCGCCGCGCTGCTGGCCGATCTCGGCTATCAGGTGGTGGAGGCCAGCAATGGCTTCGCCGCCCTGAGTGCTCTGGAGCGCGATCCCCAGATCGATCTGCTGCTGGCGGATTTCGCCATGCCCGGCATGAACGGTGCCGAACTGGCCCGACAGGTGCGCAAGCGGCTGCCGCAGTTGCCGGTGGTCTTCATCACCGGCTATGCCGAACTGGGCGAACTCGATCCCGAACAATCCTTCATCGTTCCCAAGCCCTTTCGCGAGGCCGACCTGGCAGCCCGGCTGCAGGCCGCCCTGCGCGGCGAGAAGCCCCAGCCTTCGCCGCTCTGAAGGCCGGCGCCAACTTGAGGTATTTGCGTGTCCTCCATCCGTGAAATGTTGCGCGCCGAGGGCGGTGCCCTGCACGAGCAGGTCGATGCGACCTTTGGCCGCTATGCGCTGCAGACCCGGCTGCATTACACCGCCTTTCTGCAGGCCCATGCCCAGGCCCTGATCGGTCTGGAAGACCTGCTGGAGCGCTCCGGCATCCAGCGCCTGCTGCCCGACTGGGCGGAGCGCCGCCGCACCGGGGTGCTGGCAGAGGATCTGCAGCGCCTGGACGCAGAGCAGCCCGAACCCGTCGTCCTCGAGCGCCTGCTCGACGAAGGCGAGTGCTGGGGGGTGGCCTATGTCCTCGAAGGGTCTCGGCTGGGGTCGCGAATGCTGGATCGCCATGCCGGCGAGAGTGCCGACGAGGCGGTGCGCGACGCCCGGGCCTATCTGGGCCACGTGCCGCCCAAGGGCGCCTGGCCAGGCTTTCTGCAGCGTCTGGATGAGGCGGGCAGCGATGCGCGCCTGCATCCGGCGATGCTGGCCGGCCAGCGGCTGGCCTTCGAGGTCTTTCTGGCGGCGGGGCAGCGACATGCGCCGGCGGTAGCCGCCCCCTGAGCGGTTTCTAGAGCGCCTGCAGGTGGCCGATCACCTCGGCAGCGCCCAGGCGTTCGAGAATCTCGCTGAGGACCCGGGTGCTCGCCACCTCGCTGGGCAGCAGCAACCACTCCAGATCCTGGCCCGGGGCGGGCAGTGGCAGGCGCGCATAGTCGAGCTTCAGGCCCAGCAGCACCTGGATGAAATCAGGGTGGTTCCAGACCGCATTGGGCAGGGCATAGACTGCGAAAGCCTCCTGCAGGCGGTCGATGGCAGCCGGATCCAGGCGCAGGCACTGGATCTGCGCCGGCACCTCCACGGCGATCCCGCGGATGCGGGCGTAGGCGATGATGCTGGCGAAGGCGAGGGTGGTGGCCGTATCGTTTTCCAGGAACAGTCGGGTACCCCGCCAGCTGGCCTGGCGCAGACGCAGGGGCTGTTCCGCAGACAGGTTCGGCAAGGTGCGATAGAGCGCCGCCTGGAAATCCCGATAGCCGATGATCCGCACCTGCTCGCGCGCTGCGGGCAGGGCGGCCAGTTCCTCCAGCTGTATCGCCGTATCGAGCGTGCTGTCGCCGAGGCGCTGGCAGAGGCCATCGATGGCACGCAGGTCGAGGGCGGCGGCCTGCAGCGTATCGGCGACCACCAGCTGACTGAGCAGGGCATGGGCGTGGCCCTTGATCTCCTGGGTCGGCCCGGACAAGGCGGCGCGGGGCAGGCCGAGCAGCAGGTGCAGCGGATGGCCTTCATCCCACCAAAGGCTGTCGGTAGGCGCGGGCAAGGGGACGAAGGCGTCGGCCAGGCGTTCCAGGCAACGCTGGATCCGGCGGCTGGCCAGGGAGGGATGCAGATGCAAGGCCAGCGAAGACCAGGGGCTGCCCAGGAGGTTGGCACTGTTGCTCATGAGGTCTCCAGGGCGGATAGGAACTGCACGACCGAGTCTAGCGTGGCAAAGACCGCGCTATCGTCAAATGATTCCCGAAAGGTAGGATCTTTTGTGCGAGTGACCGTTCGCCTCCGGAGCGAGCGACGTATGGCCGGTGGCAAGCCTGTATAATGCGCGCTTTCCGAATCGCCTGTGAGTCCGCCATGTACGACGCGCTCCGTCCTCTGCTCTTCAAAATGTCTCCCGAAGGATCGCACGATCTGGCGCTTGACCTGATCGGTGCCGCGGGTCGTCTGGGCCTGACCGGGCTCGGCCGGCGGCCGGGTCGGCTGCCGGTCCAGGTCATGGGCCTGGAGTTTCCCAATCCTGTGGGCCTGGCCGCCGGACTCGACAAGAACGGCGCCGCCATCGACGGCTTCGCCGGCCTGGGTTTCGGCTTCATCGAGATCGGTACCGTGACGCCGCGGCCGCAGCCAGGCAATCCCAAGCCGCGGCTGTTCCGCCTGGAGCAGGCCGACGCCATCATCAACCGCATGGGTTTCAACAATGCGGGCGTGGATGCGCTGATCGAGCGGGTCAAGGCCGCACGCTTCCGGGGCGTACTGGGGATCAACATCGGCAAGAATGCCACTACTCCGGTGGAGCGGGCGGTGGACGACTACCTGATCGGTCTGGACCGGGTCTATGCCCATGCCAGCTACATCACGGTGAACGTCAGCTCGCCCAATACGCCCGGCCTGCGCAGCCTGCAATTCGGCGATGCGCTCAAGAGCCTGCTGGAAGCCCTGCGCCAGCGCCAGGAAGACCTGGCGGTCCAGCACGGCCGCCGCGTGCCCATCGCCATCAAGATCGCCCCGGACCTGACCGATGAGGAGATCGTGCTGACCGCCCAGGCGATTCGCGATGCCGGGATGGACGCCATCATCGCCACCAACACCACCCTGGGTCGCGAAGGAGTGGAGAATCTGCCCTATGCCGCCGAAGCCGGCGGTCTGTCGGGCGCCCCGGTACGCGAGAAGAGCACCCATGTGGTGCGGGTGCTGGCTGGCGAGCTGGGTGGTCGGCTGCCGATCATCGCGGCGGGCGGGATCCTGTCGGGGGAGGATGCGGCGGAAAAGATCGCGGCGGGCGCCAGTCTGGTGCAGCTCTACAGCGGCTTCATCTATCGCGGACCGGCCTTGATCCGCGAAGCCGTGGATGCCATCGCGGCAGCGCGTCCCTGAGGGGGAGGGGGCTCGCTGGGAGCCCCCGTGGGACCGGGTCCCTGATCCTGGGAGAGGATCTGACTGGAAAACAACCAGAACGCTATGGGAAGCCCTGGGCTTCCGCTAGTGAAATCGAATTAGCCTACGGCTTGAAGTTGATTCATGCGTTGAAGACCGGCGGTGCCTACGTAGCCGTCCCATTGGTCGCTACGGCCCTCACGCCAGCCATTGAGCCAGGCCTGCCGGACGGCGTCCTGGGTGAAGGGGCAAAGGTCCCGCGATTTGCCCACGATGCCGTGCTGATAACCACGCTGGAAAGCTCGTTCCATTGGATCACGCTTGAGTCTTCTCATAGGGTAGTGCCCTCGTAGGTTGACTTGCAGATTGTCCATGGCCCGTTGCAGGCCTGGATGCCAGAGCCGGCGTCCTGACATCCGCCCCGCACCTTCGCGCTGCGGGTGGTCAATTACTAACCAATGGCGCTCTGGCTGGGAACGACCTTTTAGCTATAAGCCGTAATCAAATCGAAATGAAATGGCGATAAACCGCCGCTGGAATGCCGTCACTGCGGCTTGTTGAGACGCAGTCAAACTTTCACGCAAGGGGCTGTCCTCACCGGTCAATCCGACCAAAGGCAGAAAGTTCCTTGCGCTAACCTATGGATTCAACGATGTCCGCGATGCAACAACTCATCCTCACCTGTCCCAAGGGACTCGAGACCCTGCTGCTGGAAGAGGCCCAGGGCCTCGGCTTGCAGGAAGCCCGCAGCCAGACCGCGGCGGTGCGCGGCGAAGCCAGTCTCGCGGATGCCTACCGCCTGTGCCTCTGGTCGCGCCTGGCCAACCGGGTGCTGCTGGTGCTGGCGCGCTTCCCGGTGGAAGACCCCCAGGGGCTGTACCTGGGCGTGCATGGCGTGGAATGGGAAGAACACCTGGCGCCCACCGGCACCCTGGCGGTGGGCTTCAGCGGCCAGGGCGCGGGCATCGACAACACCCATTTCGGTGCCCTCAAGGTCAAGGACGCCATCGTCGACCGCCTGCGCGAGCGCACCGGGCAGCGGCCCACGGTGGACAAGATCGCCCCGGACTTGCGCGTCCACCTGCACTTGGAGCGCGGCCAGGCCATCCTCTCGCTGGATCTCTCCGGTCAGAGCCTGCACCAGCGTGGCTATCGCCTGCAGCAGGGCGCGGCGCCGCTCAAGGAAAACTTGGCGGCCGCGGTACTGATCCGTGCCGGCTGGCCGGCCCTGGCCGCGGCCGGTGGCGCCCTGGCCGACCCCATGTGTGGGGTGGGCACCTTCCTGGTCGAGGCCGGCTTGATGGCGGCGGACATCGCCCCCAACCTGCGCCGCGAGCGCTGGGGCTTTTCCGGCTGGCTGGGCCATGTGCCCGCCCTCTGGCAGCAACTGCACCAGGAGGCTGAAGCGCGAGCCACTGCGGGCCTGGCCAGGACGCCGGTCTGGATCCGCGGCTACGAAGCCGATCCGCGGCTGATCCAGCCGGCGCGCAACAACATCGAGCGGGCCGGGCTGTCCGAGTGGATCAAGGTCTACCAGGGCGAGGTCGCCAGCTTCGAGCCGCGTCCGGACAAGGGCCAGACCGGCCTGGTGATCTGCAACCCGCCCTATGGCGAGCGCCTGGGTGACGAAGCCAGCCTACTGTACCTCTACCAGAATCTCGGCGAGCGCCTGCGCCAGGCCTGCCTGGGCTGGCGTGCAGGGGTCTTTACCGGCGCGCCCGAGCTGGGCAAGCGCATGGGCATCCGCAGTCACAAGCAATACGCCTTCTGGAATGGCGCCTTGCCCTGCAAGCTGCTGATGTTCGAGGTGGAGACCCGCCAGTTCGTCACCGGCAGTCGCAGTGGCGAACGCCCGGCCAATGCCCAGGCGGCGGAGCCGGCCAAGCTCAGCGAAGGCGGGCAAATGTTCGCCAATCGGCTGCAGAAGAATCTCAAGCAGCTCGGCAAGTGGGCCCGCAGCCAGGGCGTGCAGTGCTATCGCCTGTATGACGCCGACATGCCCGAGTACGCGGTAGCGGTGGATCTCTATGGCGATCGCGTGCACGTGCAGGAATACGCACCGCCGCGCTCCATCGACCCGGACAAGGCCCAGGCGCGCCTGCTCGACGCCCTGGCCGCCATTCCCCAGGCGTTGAACATCGATCCGTCACTGGTGGTGGTCAAGCGCCGTGAGCGGCAGAGCGGCACCAAGCAGTACGAACGCCAGGCCGCCCAGGGTGAATTCCTGCAGGTGGAAGAAGCGGGCGCCAAGCTGCTGGTCAACCTCACCGACTACCTGGATACCGGGCTGTTCCTCGATCACCGTCCGCTGCGTCTGCGGCTGCGCCAGGAAGCCCAGGGCAAGCGCTTCCTCAATCTGTTCTGCTACACCGGCGCCGCCACGGTGCAGGCGGCAGTGGGCGGGGCACGCAGCACCACCAGCGTCGACCTCTCGCGCACCTACCTGGACTGGGCCCGGCGCAACCTGGCGCTCAACGGCTTTTCCGAGCGGCACCGCCTGGAACAGGGCGATGTCCTACACTGGCTGGAAAACGATCGCGGTGAGTACGATCTGATCTTCGTCGACCCGCCGACCTTCTCCAACTCCAAGCGCCTGGAAGGGGTGTTCGACGTCCAGCGCGATCATGTCGCCCTGCTCGACTCGGCCATGGCCCACCTGAGTCGCAACGGCGTGCTGTATTTCTCCAACAACTTCCGCAAGTTTGAATTGGATGCGAGTCTCGCCGAGCGCTATCGCGTCGAAGAGATCAGCGCCAGCACCCTGGATCCGGATTTCGCGCGCAATCCCAAGATCCACCGCGCCTGGCGGTTCAGCCTGCAATGAGGTCAGCCGCCTGAACTGCCGCTGAACGGGTCGGGCATCGAGCCGGTCAGCCTGTGAACCGGCGCAATCCAGCCTTTTCCCACGAACGCCCCAGCAGCCCATGCCGTCCACAATGACGGCGCAGCGCTGGGTCGTGCCTGGCGGGACGAGGAGGGAAAGGTTCTACGATGCTGGTTTCACTGCAGGCTCTCAGGGCCCTGGCCGCCTGGCTGGTGGTCTTCCATCACTTCATGCAGGTGTTCTTCGATTTCCACGCCGACAGCCTCGGCGGCCATCTGCTCTCCACCCGGGGACAGGTCGGGGTCGACATCTTCTTCGTGCTCAGCGGCTTCGTGATCCACCTGTCCACCGCGGGCCGACCGCTCAGGCGCAGTACCTTCCTCTGGCACCGCATCGCCCGCATCGTCCCGGCCTACTGGCTGTACACCGCGGTGACGGCGCTGATCCTCTATCTCGCCAGCGACGTGATGCCGATCTATGGGGTCGCCGCGCGCGAATTGCTGCTCTCGCTGTTCTTCATTCCCAGCGAGAATCCGGCGGGCTTCGGCCACTATCCGATCCTGCCGGTGGGCTGGACGCTCAACTTCGAGATGCTGTTCTACCTGCTGTTCGCCCTGTCCTTTGGCGTGGCCGAGCGCTGGCGCATCGGGGTGGTCAGCCTGCTGGTGATCCTGGTCAGCCTGGTGCTGGCCCGGGAGTCCTTTGTCAGCAGCTTCTATCGCAATCCGATCATCTTCGAATTCCTGCTGGGCGTGAGCCTGGCGGCGCTCTATCGCCGTGGCGCCCTGCGCGGACCCAAACCCCTGGCCCTGGTGGCGGCCCTGGCGGCACTGACCTGCCTGGTGGCCTTTCCCGCCGATCATCCCTGGCGCCTGCTGACCTGGGGCGTGCCCAGTGCGGTACTGGTCGGCGCCTGCGTGATCCTCGAACCCTGGTTCGCCGGCTCGCGGCTGTGCAAGGCGCTGGGCGACTGGTCCTATTCGGTCTATCTGGTGCACGTGATCGTGCTCTGGCTGGGCGACTACTGGCTGCACCAGCAGTGGGGCTTCAGCCCCTACCAGACCCTGATGGTCTGCCTGCCGGTGATCCTGCTGCTGGCCTGGGCCAGCTACGAGTGGATCGAGCGCCGCCTGTCGCGCACCCTGCGCCAGCTGGGCGAGCGCCTGGCCGGACGGCGCCCGCAGTGGGTGGCCGGTCAGTAGGCCGCGCGTTCCGCCGCGCTGAGTTCGGGCATCAGCGCTCGACCTTCCGCCGAGGAACGCTGCGCCGCTTCCAGCAGGGCCATGAGGGCGCAAGCCTGGGCCGGGCTGACGGGATTGCCGGCGCGACCGGCGAGGGCTTCGACCAAGGCGAGGTAGTAGCGACGGTGATCGCCCGCCGGCGTCGGCAGGGCCTGGCGCTCGCCGCTGGCGTCGATCAGCCAGCCCGGATCCGGATCCTGGCCCCAGTCGGGACCACCGGGGCGCACGCCGGCCTTGAGCGCGTCCTCCTGGCGATCCGCGCCTTGCTTGATCCAGCTGGCCGCGGTGCCCTGCGCCAGAAAGCGCGGCACGCCACCGGCGGCCAGCATCCCGGCTCTCAGGGTCACCTGGCGAGCGCCGTAGTCCAGCTGCACCTGGAACCAGTCGTCGGTGAGGGCGCCGGGTCGTTGCCGCACCAGCTGCGCCTGCAGGCGCTCGGGCAGGCCGAACAGGCAGAGCGCCTGATCCAGCAGATGGGGACCGAGATCGAACCAGAGGCCACTGCCGGGCAGCGCGGCTTCGCGCCAGCGCGTCCGCACCTCGGGACGAAAGCGCTCGATACGGGATTCCAGGCTGGTCAACTCACCCAGGGCGCCGCTGGCCAGGACTGCCTGCAAGCCGAGGAAATCGCTGTCCCAGCGACGATTCTGGAACACCGACAGCAACCGGCCAGCCTGTTCGGCTTCCGCGGCCAGTTGCCGAGCTTCGGCCAGGGTCACGGTAAAGGGCTTGTCGACCACCACGTGCTTGCCGGCGGCCAGGGCGGCGCTGGCGAGGGGCGCATGGGTCTGGTTGGGTGAGGCGATCACCACCAGGTCGATGGCCGGATCCCTCACGGCCGCCAGGTAATCCACGGTGACGCGCACCCCGGGCAGATCGGCCTGCACACGTGCGGCATCCCGTGAGGCCACCAAATCCAGGGAGAGCCCGGGGATGGAGCTCAGCAGGGGGCCATGAAAAGTCTGACCGACGAAGCCGTAACCGATCAGGGCGACGCGAAAGGGGGAGGGCATGGGGCTTCCTTGTGCCGGGGTGGAAAACAGCGAGGCCGCTCAGGGAGCGGCCTCGGTTGAACGCTAGCGTCTAACGGCGCATCACTTCAACTGGTGATCGTGAGCCAGTTGCTCCCGTTCGAGGAATTCGTCCTGCCGCAGCGAGTCCTGGAATTCTTCGGAATCTTCCAGGGCCAGGGGGTCGTTGAGTTCACCGCCCGACAGCCGCTTCTTTTCCAGCTTGCCGGAGAGGTTGCTGATGGCCCGGTGCAGCTTGTCGGCTGCGCCATCCACCGCCTGTTCCAGGGATTCGGCCTTGTGCGTCACCGAAAGCGGCTGATGGCCCTTGATGCGGGCCTCCATCTGGCACCGCTTGTCCTGGGCGCCCGATTTGCCAGCGTTCTCGTCGTTGAGGTGCACCTCGACGCGAGTCAGGAGTTCGTCGAAGCGATCCAGGCGGTCTTCCACCACGGACGCCACCCAATTCTGCAAACCGGCGCTGCCTTCGATGTTGTGGTCACTGTTGACTTGGACTTGCATGCGGCTTCCTCTTTTTGACGGGCCTGACCATTGGATGAGGCCGGTCAGGCCGAGGTTCAAGGCTGTTCGTCCGGTGTGCGTGTCACCCGATGTTTCCTTCTGGCAGTGTCTAGGGGCGTCGTAAGGTTCGGAACACGACGTTCAGGTCGCGGTCGCTGGCGTTTTGCCCTTGTCCACTGATAATGCGCGACCTTTCATCGTCCGTCGCAGTGGGGATCGTCAATGCCAGATGTGCTCACCCGTGGCCGCAATTTTGCCCGGCGGCTCTGGCTACCCCGTGCGATTGGTCTGCTGCTCAGCCTGAGTTGCATCGTGTCGGTGCAGCTCACCCAGCCGGTGTCTCTCGGGCTGTGGATCCTGCTCTTGGCCAATGCCCTGTGCTGGTCGCCGCTGGCCTACTGGCGCGCCGTCCGCGCGCGCGATCCCTATCGCACCGAACTGGGCAACCTGCTGCTGGACTGTGGCTCGGCCGGCTTCTGGGCGGCGAGCATGGGCTTCAATCTGCTGCCCAGCGCGACGCTGCTCGCCATGACCGGTCTCAACATGCTCGGCGCCGGTGGCCTGGCCTTCTGGCGCCGCGGGCTGCTCGCCCAACTGCTGGGCATCCTGGTCGGCCTCGTGGTGCTGCGCCACCCGGTCGCCATCGAGACCTCCACCGCGCAGATCTATGCCTGCCTGCCGATGATCATCGCCTATCCCTGGGCCCTGGGCCTGGTGAGCTTTCGCCTGGCGCAGCAGTTGTCGCGGCGCCAGCAGGAGCTGGAGCTGATCAGCAAGCAGGATGGCATGACCGGGCTGCACAACAGAACCCACTGGGATCAGTTGGTGCAGCGGGAATTCGCCCGCTGCAAACGCAGCGGCGCCGCGGCCAGCCTGGTGATGATCGACCTGGACAACTTCAAGCTCATCAACGACCGCTTCGGCCATCAGGCCGGCGACGAGATGCTGCGCCAGTTTTCCGGTCTGCTGGCGCGCACCATCCGCACCAGCGATCTCGCCGGTCGTTTTGGTGGCGATGAATTCGGTATCCTCCTGCCCGATACCTCGCCCGAGCGGGCCCTGGATCTGATCCGGCGGCTGCAGGAGCGTCTGCACGAAATGCAGGCAGGCGGCCCCGGCGACCGCCAGAATGTGCGCGTCGGCCTGAGCTGCGGCATCGCCGGCTTCGACCGTGCCTACGATGACGTCGCCCACTGGTTGCAGGCAGCCGACTTCGCCCTTTACCGGGCCAAGGCGCAGGGCCGCGGGCGGGCGGAGGTGGCCGATCCCCAAGGAGTGCTGGCATGACCCCGGCGATAGAACTGCTCAAGAAGAGCCAGGTGCCCCACGAGGTACTGAGCTACCACCATGACCCCAAGGCCGCCTCCTATGGCCTGGAAGCTGCCGAGAAACTCGGTCTGGCACCGGAGACGGTATTCAAGACCCTGCTGGCGGCAAGCGAGAAACAGGAATTGCTGGTGGCCATCGTGCCCGTCGCCGGCACCTTGGATCTCAAGGCCCTGGCCCAGGCGGCCGGGGTGAAGAAACTGGAGATGGCCAAGCCCGACCAGGCCCAGCGCAGCACCGGCTACCTGGTGGGCGGCATCAGCCCGCTGGGGCAGAAGAAGCGGCTGCGCACCTTCATCGATGACTCCGCGGCGGTGTTGCCGAGCATCCATGTCAGTGCCGGACGCCGGGGGCTGGAAGTCGCCCTGGCCCCGGCGGACCTCGCCCGCTTGCTGGACGCGCCCTTCGTACCGATCGGCAAGGCCTGAGCGCCTGCCTGTCGGGTAGGGTGGAAAACCGCGTAGCGTTTTCCACGCGCCATCAGGCTGGTGGACAAGGCTGCGCCGTTGTCCACCCTATGACGGGTTGGTTGCCGAATTTCAGCAGGTTGGAAAACCGCCTGGCGTTTTCCACCCTCTCTATCCGCTAGGCGATCCCGTAGCTCTCGCGCAATTGCTGGCGATAGCGCTGGTAGGCCGCCTCGTACTCGGCGGCCCGCGCCGGGTCCGGTTCGGCACGGCTGGCCGGGTCGAGGTGCACGCAGCGCTCGGTGAGGCTGTCGAGCGACTCCGGGCGGCCCTGCTCGCGACTCCAGCACCAGGCGGCCTGCAAGGCGCCGCCCAGGGCCGCGGCTTCGCCGTGCACCGGGCAGACCACCGGGGTGTTCATCAGGTCGGCGATCAGCTGCCGCCACACCGGGCTCCTGGCGCCGCCGCCGATGAGTCTGAGGGTGTCGCCGGGCATGCCCAGGTCGCGCAGCAGATCGAAGCCGTATCTCAGGGCGAAGCTCACCCCCTCGACCACCGCCCGGCACAGGTTGGCGCGGGTCAGGTTGGTGGCGGTGAGGCCGTGCAGGCTGGCGGTGGCGGTCGGTAGCGCCGGGACCCGTTCGCCATTGAGGAAGGGCAGCATCAGTACCCCTTCCGCGCCGATGGGCGACTCCGCCACCAGACGGGTGAATTCCGCCAGGTCCAGGCCGAGCAACTCGCGGATCTGGCCGCTGGCATTGGTCAGGTTCATGGTGCAGATCAGCGGCAGCCAGCCGCCGTTGGACGAGCAGAAGCCCGCCACGGCGGGATGGTCGCTGATGCGAGGTTCGTCGGAATACCCATAGAGGGTGCCCGAGGTGCCCAGGCTCAGGGTGATCTGGCCGGCGCGGCTATTGCCGGTGCCCAGGGCGCCCATCATGTTGTCGCCGCCGCCGCTGGAGACCAGGGCCTGGGGATTGATGCCCAGTTGGCTGGCGACCTCCGGCCGCAGCCTTCCGACCGGCTGGTCGGCTTCGATCAGCGCCGGCAGGGCGCGTTCCAGGCGCCCACTGGGATCGATGTGGCGCAGCAGTTCCAGGTCGTACTGGCGCGTCCGCACATTGAAATAGCCGGTTCCCGAGGCGTCGCCGTACTCGGCCACGGCGCGTCCGGTCAGCCAGAAATTCAGGTAATCGTGGGGCAGCAGCACCTGGGCGATCTGGTCGAACACCTCCGGGTGCTGTTCCTTGGTCCAGAGCAGCTTGGAGACGGTGTAGCCCGGCGCGATGGCCAGGCCCAGGCGCTCGATGGAGCCTTCCACGCCATCCAGGTGTTCCAGCAGGCGCTGGTTTTCCGGGGTGGACTCGGTGTCGCACCAGAGCTTGGCCGGCCGCAGGACCTTGCCGCTGTCGTCGAGCAATACCAGACCATGCTGCTGGCCGGAGACGCCGACGCCGAAGATGTCCTGGCCATCGCTGCCGGCCTGCGCCAGGGCGGCGCGGGTGGCCGCCACCAGGGCCCGGATCCAGTCCGCCGGATTCTGCTCGCGGCGGCCATTGGCGCCCTCGGTCAGGGGGTGAGGCGCACTTCCTTCACCCAGTACCACCCCGCGCTCGACATCCAGGATCACCGCCTTGGTGCCCTGGGTGCCGCAGTCTATCCCGAGAAACTTCATGCCTGGCCGCTCCTTGTTGTTGTTTGGGCTCGTATTGATCATCGACGCTGCCCAGGCAGCTTTTTGCCAAGGCTAGTCGCCGAGCAGGGTCTGCAAGGTGGCGCTGACCCCATGGGTACGCAAGTTGTACAGCTGCCGCTCGAAGGCGGCAACGAAGGCCGCGGATTTGGGGATGTGCTTACCGAAGATTTCCTCGGCGCCCAGCAGGCGCTCGGTGAGATTCTTCTGATCCTGCACCAGTTCTTCGCAGTAGTTGGCGCGCGGATCGGGAATGCGATAGGTCGCCCCGGTCTCGTCCACGCCCCGCAGATAGACCGCCCAGGCGGCCACCACCAGGGCGGCGCGATCCAGGTCCTTGCCGTCCTCGATCAGGCGGTTGATGGTCGGCACGGTGAATTTGGGAAACTTCGACGAACCGTCGGAGCAGACCCGCTCCAGCTGGTCGGCGATGGCGCGATTGGAGAAGCGCTCGATCAGGGTGTCCTTGTACTGGTCGAGATCGATGCCGGGCACCGGGGCCAGCTGCGGGGTCACGTCCTTGTCCATGTAGGCGCGGATGTAGCGCACGAACAGCGGATCGGCCATGGTCTCGTGGACGAAGCGGTAGCCCTTGAGGAAGCCCAAGTAGGTCAGCGCCAGGTGGCTACCGTTGAGCAGCTTGATCTTCATTTCCTCGTAGGGGGTGACGTCATCGGTGAACTGGACGCCGACGTCTTCCCAGGCCGGACGGCCGGCGACGAACTTGTCTTCCAGTACCCACTGCAGAAAGGGCTCGCAGACTACCGGCCAGGCGTCCTCGACGCCGTGTTCGGCCAGCAGCGCCTCGCGATGGGCGGTGCTGGTCATGGGGGTGATGCGATCGACCATGGCGTTGGGAAAGCTGACGTGCTCGGCGATCCAGCCGTGCAGCTCTTCGTCCACCAGGGCGGCGTAGGCCAGCAGGGCCTTGCGGGTGACCTGCCCGTTGTGCGGGAGGTTGTCGCAGGACATCACGGTGAAGGGCCCGGTGCCCTCGGCGCGACGCTTGGCCAGGGCCGCCAGCAGGAAGCCGAAGACGCTGCGCGGATCGCCCGGATGCTGCAGGTCGTGCTGGATCAGCGGCAGCTTGAAGTTGAATTCGCCGGTGCTGTCGTCCATGCAGTAGCCGCCCTCGGTGATGGTGAGGGAGACGATGCGGGTGCTGGGATGGGCCAGCTTGTCGATCAGCGTCTGGGTGCCGTCCTCGGCCAGCAGCATGCCGCTGATGGCACCGACGACGCGCACCTCGGTGTCCGGCTCGTCGGCCAGCACCACCTGGGTATAGAGATAGTCCTGGCCGGCCAGGGCATCACGCATGGCGCGGTCTTCGGCGCGCAGGCCGACGCCGCAGATGCTCCAGTCCAGGTCGCGCCCCTGGTTCAGCAGGGCCTCGGTGTAGATGGCCTGGTGCGCGCGGTGGAAGCCGCCGACGCCGATGTGGACGATGCCCTGGCGCAGCTGGCAGGCGGCGTAGCCGGGCTTGGCGATATAGTCGGGCAGTTGTTCGAGGTGCTGGCGATTGAGTTTCACGATGGCGATCCTGCAAGGCGGTGCCCCGGGCGCGCGTAGGGCGCCGACGGGGCAGGAAAGGGGAGATGGGTCAGGCGGCTTTGCGCAGCAGCGGCGCCACGGCGCGGCCCTGCTCGTCGAACAGGTGGCAGAAGTCGACGTCCAGGGCCAGGCGCTGGCGTTCGCCGTAGGCCACGGCACAATCACCCGGCACGCGCACGGTCAGCGGCTCTTCGGCCTCGGTGACCATGTGGCAATAGGTGTCACTGCCCAGGCGCTCGGCCACATCGCTGATCACCGGCAACTGGCCGTCGGCGGCCAGGCGCAGGTGTTCCGGACGAATGCCCAGGGTCACCGGGCTGCCGACCGCCAGGTCGTCGCCGCGGCGCGGCAGGTGCAGGCGCGGACCGGCCGCCAGCTCCACCTCGACGCCCTGGGCGTCGGTGGCCGCCACCTTGCCCTTGAGGAAGGCCATCTTCGGCGTACCCAGGAAGCCGGCGACGAAGAGGTTGGCCGGATGGTGATAGAGCTCCAGGGGCGAGCCGACCTGCTCGACGCGGCCGCCGTTGAGCACCACCACCTTGGTCGCCAGGGTCATGGCTTCCACCTGGTCGTGGGTCACGTAGATCATGGTGGCCTGCAATTCCTGGTGCAGGCGCGCCAGTTCCAGGCGCATCTGCACGCGCAGGGCGGCGTCCAGGTTGGACAGGGGTTCGTCGAACAGGAAGATCTTCGGCTGGCGGACGATGGCGCGGCCGATGGCCACCCGCTGGCGCTGGCCACCGGAGAGCTGGCGCGGCTTGCGCTCCAGCAGCGGCGTCAGCTCGAGGATGCGGGCGGCATCGGTGACCTTGCGCTCCACTTCCTGCTTGTCGATCTTGGCCAGGTCCAGGGCGAAGGACAGATTCTTGCGCACGCTCATGTGCGGATAGAGGGCATAGGTCTGGAACACCATGGCCAAGTCGCGCTTGGCCGGCGAGACCTCGGTGATGTCGCGACCGTCCAGTTCCAGGGTGCCGCTGGTGACTTCCTCCAGGCCGGCGATGAGCCGCAGCAGGGTGGATTTGCCGCACCCGGACGGGCCGACGAAGACCACGAATTCGCGGTCGTTGATGTCGAGGTCGACGCCCTTGATGATTTCCAGCGAGTCGAAGCCCTTGCGCAGGCTGCGGATTTTCAGATTGGCCATGACAGGAGTCCTCTTGTTCTTATTTCACCGCGCCGAACGACAGGCCGCGGACGAGTTGTTTCTGGCTGATCCAGCCAAAGATCAGGATGGGTGCGCAGGCCAGCGTCGAGACGGCCGACAGCTTGGCCCAGAACAGTCCCTGGGGACTGGAGTAGGAGGCGATCAGCGCGGTCAGCGGGGCGGCGTTGGACGAGGTCAGGTTCAGCGACCAGAAGGCCTCGTTCCAGCAGAGGATCAGCGACAGCAGCATGGTCGAGGCGATGCCGCCCTTGCTGATCGGCAAGAGCACCCGGACGATTTCCTGGTAGGTGGTGGCGCCATCCAGGCGCGCCGCCTCGAGGATGTCCTTGGGGATGTCCTTGAAGTAGGTGTAGACCATCCAGACCACGATCGGCAGGTTGATCAGGGTGTAGACGGCGATCAGCAGCAGTCGGCTGTCGAGCAGTTCGAACTGCTTGGCCAGCAGGTAAATGGGCACCAGCACCCCGACCGCCGGCAGCATCTTGGTAGACAGCATCCACAGCAGCAGACGCTGGGTGTTGCGGGTCTCGTGGAAGGCCATCGAGTAGGCCGCCGGCAGCGCCAGCAACAGACTGAGCAGGGTGGCGCCAAAGGAGATCACCACCGAATTCAGCGCGAAGTGGAAGTAGTCGCTGCGCGCCTGGATGGTCAGGTAGTTCTCCAGCGTGGGCATGAAGAAGAATTGCGGCGGCGTGGCGAAGGCGTCGATCTCGGTCTTGAAGCTGGTCAGCACCATCCAGAAGATCGGGAAGAACAGCACCAGGGCCACCAGCCAGGCGAGCAGGCCCAGCAGCAGGCTCTGCAGGCGCCGGGATTGCTTGAGCGTCAGCATGTCAGGGTCCTCACTGTTGGGTCAGGTTCTTGCCAAGCATCCGCACCAGGATGATGGCGGCGATGTTGGCGATGAGCACGGCGATCAGGCCGCCGGCGGAGGCCAGGCCGACGTCGAACTGCAGCAGGGCCTGGTTGTAGATCAGGTAGGCGAGGTTGGTGGAGGCGAAGCCCGGACCGCCACTGGTGGTGGTGTAGATCTCGGCGAACACCGACAGCAGGAAGATCGTCTCGATCATCACCACCACGGCGATGGGACGCGCCAGGTGCGGCAGGGTCAGGTGCCAGAAGATGGCGACCGGACCGGCGCCGTCCAGGCGGGCCGCTTCCTTCTGCTCCTGATCCAGCGACTGCATGGCGGTCATCAGGATGAGGATGGCGAAGGGCAGCCACTGCCAGGACACGATCAGGATGATCGACAGCAGCGGGTGGGTGGCCAGCCAGTCCACCGGGGTGGCGCCGAACAGTTTCCAGATCGCGGCGAGGATGCCGGAGACCGGATGGAAGATCAGGTTCTTCCAGATCAGGGCGCTGACCGTGGGCATGATGAAGAAGGGCGAGATCAGCAGGACGCGGACGATGCCGCGACCGAAGAATTCGCTGGCCTCCAGCAGCGCCGAGATCAGCACGCCAAAGACCACGCTGATCAGCAGCACGCTGCCCACCAGCAGCAGGGTGTTGGTCATGCCGGGCCAGAAGCCGGCATCGGTGACGAAGTATTCGAAGTTTTCCAGGCCGACGAAGGCGTGCTCGCCGGGGTAGAGCAGGTTGTAGCGGATCAGCGAGAACCAGATGGTCATGCCCAGGGGCACCAGCATCCACACCAGCAGCAGGGCCACCGAAGGACTGATCAGGAACCAGCCGGGCCCGGCGCGACGGCGTTGACGACGGGCGGGAGCGGCAGGGGATTCGACGACGGGCGTCTTGAGGGTGGAGGTCTGCATGGCGATGCTCCGCAAGGCAGTGGGCCGTGACGAGGCACTGGCGTCTCGCGACGCCAGCGACGGATCAGGCAGGGAAAGCCGCTAGGCCGGGATCCGCACGGTGCGGACCCCGGGCTCCAGCGCTACTTGGGATAGCCGGCGCGCTTCATTTCCCGGGCGGTGGACTGCTGCGCCGCCTGCAGGGCCTGCTCGACCGACATCTGCCCGGTGAGGGCCGCGGCGAACAGCTTGCCCACCGAGGTGCCGATGGCCTGGAACTCGGGAATGGTCACGTACTGGATGCCCACGTAGGGCACCGGCTTGGCCGAGGGATGGGCCGGGTCGGCGTGCTGCAGCATGTCCAGCGAGACCTTGGCGAAGGGCGCCGCGTCCATGTAGGCCTGGCTGTAGGTGGACTTGCGGGTGCCCGGCGGCACGTTGGCGATGCCGTCGGTGTCCGCGACCAGCTTGGCGTAGTCCTTGGAGGTGGCCCAGGTCACGAAGGTCTTGGCGGCATCCTTGTGTTTGGAGGAGGTGGGGATACCCAGCGACCAGGCGTACAGCCAGGACGAGCCCTTGTCGGTGACCTCGCGCGGCGAGCCGGCGAAGCCGACGCTGTCGGCGACCTTGCTCTGGCTCTTGTCCATGGTAAAGGAGCCGGCGACGCTGGCATCGACCCAGATGGCGCACTTGCCGCTGTTGAACAGCGCCAGGTTCTCGTTGAAGCCGTTGCTGGAGGCGCCGGGCGGGCCGTACTTCTTCATGTTGGTGACGTAGTAGTTGGCCGCCGCGGTCCATTCCGGACCGGTGAATTCCGGTTGCCACTTCTCGTCGAACCAGCGCGCGCCGAAGGCGTTGGCCATGGTGGTGACCAGGGCCATGTTCTCGCCCCAGCCGGCCTTGCCTCTCAGGCACAGACCGTATTGGTCCTTGTCCGGCTGGTGCAGCTTGCCGGCGAATTCGGCGATCTGGGTCCAGGTGGGCTGGGCGGGCATGGTCAGGCCGGCCTGCTGGAACAGATCCTTGCGGTAGTAGGTGATGGAGCTTTCGGCATAGAAGGGCAGCGCATAGAGGGTGCCCTTGACCGACAGGCCTTCGCGAACCGACGGGAAGAGGTCGTCCAGGTCGTAGTTGGCGGGCAGGTCCTTCATGGGTTCCAGCCAGTTCTGGGCGCCCCAGAGGCCGGTCTCGTACATGCCGATGGTCAGGACGTCGAACTGGCCACCCTGGGTGGCGATGTCGGTGGTCAGGCGCTGGCGCAGCACGTTTTCTTCGAGCACCACCCAGTTGAGCTTGATGTCGGGATGCTGTTCTTCGAAGGTCTTGGACAGCCGCTGCATGCGGATCATGTCGCTGTTGTTGACGGTGGCGATGGTGACCGTTTCGGCGGCCTGGAGGGCCAGCGAGAAGGTCAGGCCTGCAGAGAGGGTAACAGCGGACAATAAAAGCGCTTTTGGTGTTGTTTTCATCTTGCACTCCGCGTCCTGTGCAACTGCAGCAGACGCTTTTCTTGTTGTTGTAACCCACCACGCGGCCGGCTATGACGGCCTTTGCAGCGGAAGCCACGGACCGATTACAGCCCGTTGCCGCCCGGGAAACAAATGCTGAAAGACACCAAAATCGGTATTTTTTTGCACATTCCTGTGGGGCTGTGCAGGACCGCCGACTCGGCCAGCGGCTCTGCCTAGAGGCTTTCCGCCTTGACCTTGGTGATGCCGTCTTCGCGATAAAGCTGCAAGGTTCCGGGTGTGGATTCGATCACCCGCTCGTTTTCGATGAGAAAGGAATAGACCGGCGTCGCGCTGCCCGGCGCGCGCAGGTTGCGGTATTCGTAGACCACCAGGCGATCGAGCTGCGCGACCCGCTGGGGTGAGCCGAAACTCTGCCGGAGCTGTTCCTGGGTACGGCCGCCAAATTGCGACGGATCGGCCGGGGGCGAGGTGGGAGCCGAGCTGCAGGCCGATAGGGCGGCGAACAGGAGAAAGGACAGGCGTTTCATGACGGCTCCGCGTGCAGGTTGAAAGGGCAGAGGAGTTGAGCTGCCCGTAGAACCAGACGGACCTGCAAAAAAGCGATTCATTCCCCGGGCGGTATCAAAAAGCATACGAAAGGGAAGCCATCCGTCGACATCAATCTAACGGACTAGAATACCCAGCGTTGCTCTTGAGCAAAGGTCTGATGTTCGTTAAGCCAGCGGGCGCTATTGACTGGCTGCCGACGGTCACGCAGCTGGGCGTCAACTTTGGTAGGGATGGCGTTGGTACTCAAGAGGGGGACCTGAAGGGTGAGGTCCGCCAGCTTGAGCGGAGGTATCGCGGAGAGAGAGGCTGCTTCGCCATTGAGGGCGGCAAAGGTCACGACGACACTGGCCAGAATACGAATTCCCATTCCTTGGGTCTCCTGGTAGATCCGAAGCGCAAATCTACCATTCCACTGCCTATTTGGTTCCCGGTTAGTCTGACGTTAAAGCGCAGTTGTGATCCTGTTCGTCATCCTGCACGCGAGCGGATCACACCTCTGGCAAGGCAAGGGCGCCCCGCTCAGGCGACGGGTACCGCGTCGCGGTGCTTGGCCGCCAGATAGGCGAACAGCGGCGGGCAATCCGACACCAGGCTAACCAGGGTCTGGCCAGCGGCGGGCTCTTGCCGCAACAGCACCTTTTCACCCCGGGCATTGAGATAGAGGGTGTATTCGGGGGTGCTGGACTGGGCGATGAATCCCTCGCCCATCAGCGCGCTGCCCAGGGCCATCCGCTGCGGCAGTTCGCACATGCCCTGCCACTGGAAGGCGCGGATTCCAAGGTTTTCCAGGGTTTCGGCGACGGCGCAGTCGATGCTCAGCGGCGGATGATCGAACAGCGGAAATTCGCGCGACAGCAACTCGAGGTGGCGTTCCAGACATTCGAAATGCTGTCTGGGAATCAGTCGCCGCAACTGCTGCAGCTGACCATTGCCGTGGAATAGCGAAGTTTGTGCGGTCATGGCGTCCTCCCGGTACAACGAGCACTCATTAGTTCTGACGGTCGCGCGCGGATTTGGTGCGGTCCACCACTGCATTTCGCCGTCCTGACTGCCAATACCCGATAGCCTGCGCTTCCCAGATGACACAGCCATTACCAGGGGCCTCTAGTCGGACCTTTGCCGACATCGGCAAAAAGTGGCTAGGATGCGCCCGCAGCCTGACAGCGCTCCGCCGCAACCCTGGTATGCACCCGGCGCGCGACTATTCTTTTCCGCAGGCGGAACTGGCACCCTGGCGCCTTTTCCCCGTTCCAGGAGCGCCCATGACCGCCATCGCCCCCGCCATCGCTGAACGCTACCGCGCTGTCCAGGACATCGCCCGGGAGGCGGCGCAGCTCGGCCTCGACTTCTATCGTCGGCGCGCGGCGCTGCAGGTGGACCACAAGGGCAGCGACCTGCAGGACGTGGTGAGCATCGCCGACAAGACGCTGGAGGACCTCATCCGCCAACGCCTGAGCGAGCGCTTTCCGGAAGATGGCCTGCTGGGCGAGGAGGGCGGTGCCACCGATCTCTCCGCGCCCTACCTCTGGGTCATAGATCCCATCGACGGTACCGCGCCCTTTCTCAACGGCCTGCACAACTGGTGTGTGTCCATCGGCCTGATGCACGAGGGCGAGCCCTTGCTCGGCGCCATCATGGATCCGAATCACGACGAACTCTTCCATGGCCTGCGCGGGCACGGCGCCTTCGTCAACGACCAGCCGCTGCGCGTCCATCCGGCCACCGAGATCCGCCAGGGTCTGACCGGACTGGGCACCACCCACAGACGCGGCAAGGAACACTTCCTGCCGTTCGTGACCGGCCTGCTGGCCGAAGGCGGGCAGTTCTTCCGCAATGGCTCGGGCGCGCTGATGACCGCCTACGTCGCCGCCGGCCGGCTGATCGGCTACTACGAGACGCTGATCCATGGCTGGGACTGCCTGGCGGGCCTGGTCCTGATCCGGGAGGCAGGCGGTCGCCACAACGCCTTCCTGCGCAACAACGGCCTGGTCAATGGCAATCCGCTGCTGGTGGCGGCGCCCGGGGTCTACGACCAGCTCGCCGCCCTGGTCGGACCGTCGCTGGACGGTTGAACGGGAAGCGTCAGGCGCTCGCGGATTTAAACGCCCGGAGGAAGACCTATGACAAACCGAGCCAAGGCAGTGCTGGTGACGGCTAGCCTGTTGCTACCCGGCGTGGCAGTTGCAGCCGACGGGGGCTGCGCGGCGAAACGCCTGACGCTGGAACGGCAGATCGCCCAGGCTCAGGCACAAGGCGATGCCGGACGGCTGGCAGGATTGCGGCGAGCTCTCGACGCGGTGCAGGCGCACTGTACCGATACCGGCCTGCGTCAGCAGCGGCTGGAGGTCATCCAGGCCCGCAGTCGCGAGGTGGCCGAACGGGAACGGGATCTGCGCAGCGCCCAGGCCAAGGGCGACGCCGACAAGATCCGGGTGCGGAGCAAAAAGCTGGCCGAGGCGCGCCGTGAGCTGGAAGAGGCCCGCGCCAAGGCGAGCCGCTGATCGAACTCAGCGCCTCTCCTTGCGATAGATGCTCGGCTTCCAGTAGTCCTTGAGCAGCAGATGCAGCGGCCCGCGCCAGCCACGCTTGCGCAACTGCCAGGCGATCAGCACGTTCATGATGCCGTGCCCCAGCAGCAGCACCGACCCATGGCGTTCGGCCAGTTCGATGAGGCGATCGGCCGCCTGGCCGGCACGCACCGAGGAGCTGCCGATGGATTCGGTGTGGGCGGCGAAACCCAGGAACCAGGCGGATCTGAACAGCAGGCGCCAGGCCTTGACCGGCAGCCGCGGCGCATCCAGTTCCAGATAGGGCAGGTGGGCTTCGGCATAGCGGTCATCGACCGGGCTGCCGGAGCGTCCCAGCAGGTACTCGAGCGAGCGCACGCAGCGGCTCAGGGGGCTGCTCACCACATAGCCCGCTTCCTGGGCCAGTCTTCGCGTCTCCGCGGGCTCCAGGCCTGGGGGCACCGGGGCCTTCTGGTAGCGCGCGACCCAGTCCTTCATCTCCCGCGGGGTGCAGTGAGCCTTGCTGGAAAGATCGGGTTTGCCGTGACGCACCAGAATGATCTGCATGAAGAGGTAACCTGGGAAAGATGCTCACTAGACCACTGCCAGTGCCGTTCGTCTCGCTGGGTCGTGATGGCATGCGTAATGGCCAGGTGCCATTCGTACTACTTTGCGTGCCGCCTGGCTTGTTTATCTGGTAGAAGGTGATTGGGTTCACGAGTCTGGAGCCCTCACCGCTGCGCAGCAGACCGCTTCAAGATGCCATCCGAGGTCCTGCCGGTACTCCGTCGCCCCCCGCGACGGCCACGCCCTTCCATCCAGGGACCAGGAAAGCATGAAGACAACACTGTTCGCATTGGCGCTGCTTGGGCTGCAGCTGCTGGGATTTCCGCAGGTCACGGCCGCGGAAGAGGAGCACGTGGCCCTGATCAAGAGCGTCTCGGGCAGCGTCAAGGTGCTGCGCCAGACCGCCAGCCTGGACGCCCAGGCCGGTACCACCCTGCAGGTGGCCGATCGCCTGCAGGCCGGCCCGGACGCCACCGCGGCCATCGTCTTTCTCGACGGTACCCTGCTCACCCTGGGCAATGGCGCCGACGTGCAATTGCGTGACTATCTCTTCGAACCCAAGAGCAGTCGGTACGGCTTCTCGCTGTACCTGACCAAGGGCTCCGCCATCTATTCGTCCGGCAAGATCGGCAAGGTCGCACCCGACACGGTCAAGATCGAGACGCCGACCGCCACCATAGGCGTGCGCGGCACCCGCTTCCTGGTCCAGGCCCAATGAGTGCCCTGGCCGCTGTCGCGTCCCCTGGTCGTCTGCTGCTGAGCGTGCTGCTGTCCACGCTGCTGCTGGCCGGTTGTGCCAGCCCTCCGCCACCGCAGACGCGGGTGATCCTGATGCCCGACGCCGATGGCCATGTCGGCGCCGTCTCGGTGACCAGCCCGGCCGGCCGCCAGGCCATCGACCAGGGTTTCGCCGAGGTCACGGTGGCCGGCCCGGGTCAGGCGCCGAGCGCGGCCCAGGCGGTGGCCCAGCCGCTCTTCGAGCAGCAGCATCGGCAGGTGCTGGCGGCGCAGCCGTCGCCGCCCAAGACCTTTGTCCTCAATTTCCTCTCCGACAGCATGGAGCTCACGCCGCAGTCCAAGGCGCTCCTGCCCGAGGTGCTGGAAACGGCCCGGCAGCGCATCCCCACCGAGATTTCGGTATTCGGCCATGCGGACGGCTCGGGTGCGCCTTCCTACAACCTCGACCTCTCGGGGCAGCGTGCCCGCAAGGTGGCCGGTCTGCTGCAGCGACTCGATCCCAAGTTGCGCATCAACGTCGAGTTCTTCGGCGATACCGTGCCCCTGGTACCGACCCGTCCCGGCAAGTCCGAGCCGCGCAATCGGCGTGTCGAAGTCCTGATTCTCTAAGGTCGCGGGCATGAACTCCGTTGCGACCCTGCTGCGCCGGCGCGCGCCCTGGATGTTCCTGGTCAGCCTTGGCCTGTCGCTGGCCTTTGGCCTCGCCGCGCTGTTGCAATGGCCGCCGCTGCAATACCTCGATCGCCTGGCCTACGACCAGCTCAGCCGCCTGGCGGCCAGCAACGAGGACGCCCGCGACGTCCAGGTGGTCAGCATCGACGAGGCCAGCCTGGCGGCGCTGGGGCAGTGGCCCTGGCCGCGCTATCGGGTTGCCCAGCTGCTCTCCCGGATCGCCGAGGCCGAGCCGGCGGCGATCGCCGTGGACATCCTGTTCAGCGAGCCGGACCGTACCTCGCTCAAGGCCTTGCAACAGAGTTTCCAGGACGACTTCGGCGTGCACCTGAGCTTTTCCGGCGTGCCGCCGGAGTTGCAGGACAACGACGGCTATCTCGGCTACGTCATGGGGCAGACGGGCGCCGTCGGCGCCCATTTCTTCTTTCTCGATCTGCCGCAACCCGTCTCTGCCGGGCTGCGGCCGGGGGTGGGCTTCAGCGGCGCCCTCGACGCCCTCAGGCTGCCCGAGGCCAGCGGCGCACTGGACAATGTGGCCCCCATCGCCAGCCAGACGCGCTTCAGCGGCTTCATCAACAGCCAGCGTGACACCGACGGCATCCTGCGGCGTGTGCCCCTGCTGCTCAGCTATCAGGGCATCATCCATCCGAGTCTGGCGCTGGCCGCCACCCTGCGCGCCCTGGGGCTGAACGAGGGTGTGGTGGAGACCAGCCTGGCGGGTCCGGTGCTGCGGCTTGGCGAGCACCGCCTGCCGCTCGACCGCGAAGGCCAGGCGCTGCTGCGGCTGCACGGCGCGGCCGAGCACTATCCGGAGGTCTCGGCTGTGGCGGTGCTCAGCGGCGCGGTGGCACCAGCCACGCTCAAGGGCAAGGTCGTCTTCGTCGGCGTCTCGGCCGCAGGCTTCAACGACCTGCACGCGACGGCGCTGGGGCAGACCTTTTCCGGCGTCAGGCTGCAGGCGGCCCTGACCCAGGACCTGCTGGACGATGCCCTGGTACGGGTCCCGCAATTCTCCGGTGTGCTGCAACTGGTGTTGTGCCTGCTGGGCGGTCTGCTGCTGTCCGCCGGCTTCTTCTTCAACCGCAGCCAGCGGCGCTTCGTCCTCCTGGCGGTGGCCTCGATCGTCCTGCCGCAGCTGCTGGGCGCCTGGCTGTTCGTTCGCCATGACGTCTTCCTGCCGCTGGCCGCGCCCCTGGTGCTGGTGGCGCTGCTTGCGGCCCTGGCGTTGGTCACGCGGATCATCCTGGCGCGCCAGCACGAAGAGCGCTGGCGCCGGCAACTGGAACGTTCGCGCCAGGTCACCATCGAGTCCATGGCGGCGGTGGCCGAAACCCGGGATCCCGAGACCGGTGCCCATATCAAGCGCACTCAGCACTATGTGCGCGCCATCGCCGAAGAGCTGCGCCGTGCCGGCCAGGCGCCGGAATTGCTTACGCCGGACTACATCAAGCTGCTGTTCCTGTCCGCGCCTCTGCACGACATCGGCAAGGTCGGGGTGCCGGATGCCATCCTGCTCAAGCCCGGGCGGCTGACGCCGGAGGAGATGCAGGTGATGCAGCGGCATGCCGAATTCGGTCGGCAGATCATCCTCAGTACGGCCAGCCATCTGGAGGATGACAACTTCCTCGCCCTGGCCGCCGAGATCGCCAGCACCCACCACGAAAAGTGGAATGGCAGCGGCTATCCCAACGGACTGTCCGGTACCGGTATCCCGCTGGCGGGGCGGATCATGGCGGTGGCCGATATCTACGACGCCCTGATCAGCCGGCGCTGCTACAAGGAGCCGTTCAGTCACGAAGACTCGCTGCAGATGATGCGCGAGATGCGCGGCAGCACCTTCGATCCTCTGGTGCTCGATGCCTTCCTGGCCATCGAGCACCAGATCTGCGCCATCGCCCAGCGTTTCCACGATGAAGGGGTGGGAGGGACCCGGCGCCTGGTTTGACCCCGCCCCGCTTCCTGCCACCACGCTCCTCAATTCCTGGTTCCTTCTCCGAATCGGTGGCACTCGACTTGTCACCCAGCCGTTTTGCCCACGGCTACACAAGGCGGGCAGGGCAGCCGCTCACTTCTTGAAACATTCTCTCGAAAATCGCCGGATCAGAGCGATGGAAGGCCAACGTCCGGAAAGGACTGTCCTTGACGGCTTAAAGCAGGTAGGGTGCTGATTTGCTTTCGCTTATGATATTAATTTGCATTTACAGATGCATCCAGGTTGCATAGCCTGCGTTCCGCCGCGCAAGACGGCATCGGATACCGGTCCCTGGAAAATCTCCAGCGAGTCCTTACGTGGGGTACGGACGGGTCGGTGTTTCCCTAGAGGACGACCAACGACATGCAGCTCTTCTCCCTTCGCCTCATCGCGCTTTCCGTCTCCCTGGGCGTGGCGACCCTCGCCCAGGCCGCTCCCGTGGCGCTGTCGCAACCGGCGCAGCCGCTGGCCGATGCCTTGCAGAGCTTCGCGCGCGCCAGCGGCCTCCAGGTGAACTACGATCCCGCCGCCCTGGTGGGCAAGCGGGCGCCGGCACTGGCGGGGCGGATGGAGCCGGATGTCGCCTTGCAGCGCCTGCTGGCGGGCACCGGCCTGGCGGCCTCGGTCAGCGGCTCGGTCGCGACCGTCGCCCCGGTGGCCACCCAGGCGGCGGCCGGCAGCGTGACCCTGGATACCACCACCATCAGCGCGGACGATGGCTCCCTGGCAGGCCGGACGACCACCGAAGGGACCCGCTCCTACACCACCGGCGCCATGAGCACCTCCACCGGCCTGCCGCTGTCCATCCGCGAAACGCCCCAGTCGGTGAGCGTCATCACCCGGCAGCGCATGGAAGACCAGGGCATGACCGATCTCAACGATGTGGTCCGCTACGCCCCGGGCGTGACGCTGAACAAGTTCGGCGGCGACCGCCAGGAATTCCTCTCCCGCGGCTTCCGCATCGACAACATCATGTACGACGGCCTGCCCACCACGGCCGGGACCTTCACCCTCGACACCCTGTCCTCGGCCGACCTGTCCATCTACGACCGGGTGGAAGTGGTGCGTGGCGCCACCGGCCTGATGACCGGCGCCGGCGATCCTTCGGCCACCCTCAATCTGGTCCGCAAGCGCCCGACCGCCTTCCCCCAGGTCAGCGTCACCACCAGCGCCGGCAGCTGGGACCGCTACCGTACCGAAGTCGACGCCTCCAACAAGCTCAACGAAGCCGGCACCCTGCGCGGTCGCGCCGTGGCCGCCTACGAGGACGGCAACAGCTTCCAGGATGTGCGCGAGCGCAAACGTCAGACCTTCTATGGCGTCCTCGAAGCCGATCTCAGCGACACCACCACCTGGACCATCGGCGCGTCCAAGCAGCGCGAGGACAAGACCTCCGACTGGGGCAGCCTGCCCAGCGGCCCCAATGGGGAAGATCTGCACCTGTCGCGCTCCACCTTCCTGAGCGGCGATTGGGCTTACTGGGATCAGGACACCTACACCCTGTTCTCGGACATCACCCACACCTTCGACAACGGCTGGAAGGCCAAGCTGGCGGCGCAAAAGTCGTGGGCCGAATCCGATACCTTTTCCAATTATGTGACAGCTTTCCCGTATACATCTGTCAGCGATCTCGGCACCGCGTCGGGTGCCTATGTGACCGATGTTGATCAGACCAACGTAGACCTCTCGCTAAGTGGTCCCATCACTTTGCTGGGGCGGGAGCACCAGTTGATGACTGGTCTCAGTCGGCGTGAAGACAAGTTCTATCAACGTGGCGGTTATTCCGGCGTTACTCCGGTCGATATTTACAACTTTCAGCCTAGCAACATAGTCAAGCCGGACAAAGGCAGCCTTTCGCCTTATGCCAGCAAGAACACCACCACGGAGGAAGCGGTATACGCCGCGGCGCGTTTCAATCCACTCGACCCACTGCACGTCATTATTGGCGGTCGGATAAGCTGGTTTGACTACTCAGGGTATATCGCAGGTAGCAATTACAGGACTGATACCGATTACAAGGCGACGCGCGAAGTCACGCCCTATGCCGGCATCGTCTACGACCTGAACGACATCTATTCGGTCTATGCTAGCTACACCGGGATCTTCAAGCCACAGAGCGAACAGGGTAGCGGGGGCTCAGTGCTGGCGCCGACGAAAGGCAAAAGCTATGAGGTAGGAGTAAAAGGTGCTTATCTTGACGGTGCATTGAATGCCTCTGTTGCACTGTTCGAAACTATCCAGGAAGGCCGAGCCTATCAACTGACCCCTCAGCCACAAGAGTGTCAAGAGCAGAGTCGTACTTGTTATGACACCGCTGGTGAAGTCCGCAGTCGCGGCATTGATGCGGAAATATCTGGCCAACTGGCACCTAATTGGCAGGCGTCTGCAGCCTATACTTTAGTACTGAGCGAATTCACGAAAGACGTTACCTACGAAGACCGCCGCTTCGCACCTGAGCAGCCCAAGCACCTGTTCAAGGCTGCTACTAGCTACCAGTTGACCGGTAACCTGAGCAAATGGCGCATCGGTGCCGATCTGCTAGCCCAGAGCGAGACCTTCAAACGGGTGGGTAACGGTGAAGCCAAGCAAGATAGTTACTCCGTGGTGGGCTTGATGGCGGGCTATCGCTTCAATGACCACTGGGATGGCCGTGTCAACTTCAACAATGTCTTCGACGAAAGATACTGGCAAGGCCTCTCTAACGGCACAGGCATGGGCACCTACGGCGATCCCCGCAACGTCATGCTCAGCCTGAAGTGGACCCTCTGATCCAGCTATCGGCTTAGCCGCTCCTAGCGTCGCCCTTGTCCCATCCCCCGGACCTGGACGAAGCTGCGGACTTCCGTCAAGGAGTGCCGCCCATGTCCAGCTCCACCGTTCACCTGGAACGCTATGCCGACCGCCATGCCGAGGGTCTCGCTGCCCTCTATGGCGATCCAGCCGTGGCGCGGCAGGTGCTGCAGCTACCCTATCAGAGCGCCGAACAATGGCGGCAGCGTCTGAGCGGCGAACGCGAAGGGCGGATAGGATTGGTCGCCCTGCAGCAGGGGCGGGTGGTGGGCAGCGCCAGTCTCGAGCAGCAGCCGCGCATTCGCCGCCAGCACTGTGGCGCCCTCGGCATGGGCGTGGCCCGGGATTGCCAGGGGCAGGGCATAGGCACCCAGCTGCTGACGGCTCTGCTCGACCTCGCCGACAACTGGATGAATCTGCAACGGGTCGAACTGACCGTCTTCAGCGACAACGAGCCAGCCCTGGCGCTCTATCGCAAGCTGGGTTTCGAAGAAGAAGGGCTGCTGCGTCGCTATGCCCTGCGCGATGGGGTGTTCGTCGATGCCTACAGCATGGCGCGCTTCAAACCCTGATCGCGGTGTATGAGAGAAACTTGAGTTCACCACAAGAAACCTGAGTTTGTTTCATGGGTCATGCGCGACGACAATCTCCACCCTGTCAGGTGGAGGTGTGCAATGGTCAAGATTCATTCCCAGGGTTCCGCGCGGCGCGAGCAACAGGGTGACGCGTCCCTGGCGACGCTGGCGTCTCTCGACGATTGCGACCGGGCCGCCCTGATCGCCCAGGGACGCCAGCAGCGTCAGCAGGCGTGGCGCGCCCAGCAGGCCGCGGGTTGTGAGTGGCTCGCGGTAGGCGACTTCGGCTGGGGCGATCGGGTTCTGGCGCATTCGTATTTGGTCGGCGCCGCCGCTCGCACCGAGGCGGCAGACGATCATCTATTCGCTGGCCCCTGTCAGGTCCCGGTATTCACCGCGGACCAGTCCTTTGCCATCGGCTGGGAGCAGCTGTTCGAGGAGGTCGCCGAGGCCCAGGCGCTCGGTCTGGTGGCCAAGCCGGTGATCCTCGGACCCCTGAGCTATCTATGGCTCGGTCGCTCACTCGATCCGGCCTTCGACCGCCTCGAACTGCTGGAAGCGTTGCTGCCGGTCTATGGCGAGATCTTCGCGCGGTTGGCCGCCCAGGGCGTGGAATGGATCCAGCTCGACGAGCCTCTGCTGACGCGGGAACTGCCGCTGGCCTGGCGCACCGCCTTCGAAAGGGCCTACAACCTGCTGCAACGCGAGCCGCTGAAGAAGCTGCTGGGCGTGCGTCAGGGCGAATTGCTCGACAACCTGGGGCTGGCTGCCGGTCTGCCGGTGGAGGGGCTGCATGTCGACTGGCCACGGTCGGTCCAGGCCCAGCAGGGGCTGCTCGATCGGCTGCCAGCCTACAAGACGCTGTCGCTGGGTCTGGTGGAAGACACCGAAGCCGGGCCGATCGGTCAGCAGCGGCGGCAGCAATTCGCCCGTCAGGTCGGCGAGCGCCTGCAGGAACGCCTCTGGCTCTCGCCCGCGGCCTTTTCCGGAGCTGCCGACACGGCCCAGGCCGCGGCATTGACAGCCGAATTCAGCACGCTGGTGCGAACCGCTCGCGAGGCCGGGGTGGACACGCCGCTAGCGCCCAGGGAACAGCCCTGGTCGGCGATCGAAGCGGCCCTGGCCAAGCTGGGCGCCGCCCAGTCCGGTCTGGTGTCGTCCTGAATCAGCGGTGGGCGGTCAGCAACAGACCGCCTGCGCCGGCAAAGAAGGCCCCGGTGGCCTGATTGAGGCGGCGCACCCCACGGGGTCCGCGGATGAAGCGGCGGATCTGGCGGCCGAACAGGCCATAGATCACGGCCGCGACCAGCTCCGCGAACAGATGGGTGCCACCCAGGTAGACGAACTGCTGGGTCGTCGGCTGAGTGGGATCGATGAACTGCGGAAAGACCGCGGCGAACAGCAGGATCGCCTTGGGATTGCTGATGCCGATGAGGAATTCCTGCAGCATCAGCCGGTGCAGCGCCCGCGGTTGCGCCGCGCCGGTCTCGGCCAGGTCCAGGCCGTCGAAGGCCCGGCTGCGCCAGCTCTTCACGCCCAGGTAGAGCAGGTAGAGCGCGCCGATCCACTTGATGACGGTAAAGGCCGTCTCCGAAGCCAGCAGCATGGTCCCCAGGCCCACCGCCGAAATCACCAGGAAGATCACGAAGGCCACGTCGCGACCCAGGGCCGCCAGTCCCGCCGTCACCGCGCCATGGCGGATGCCGTTGCCGAGCGAGCAGAAGTTGTTGGGGCCGGGGGTCAGGGCGATCAGCAGGGCGACCGGAAAGAACAGCAGGGCATCGACGAGGTTCATGGCGGTCGCCTGGTGCGCCGCACGGGCGCCGAAGAGGAGGGGTGGTCGGCTATTTAAACCGTCTTTCCACGCCTTTCTCCACCAGAATCTTCGCCGAGATTTCCTCCACGGAAAAATGCGTGGTGTTGATGAAGGAGATGTTCTCGCGGCGGAACAAACTCTCCACCTCGCGCAGTTCGAATTCGCACTGGGCGAAGCTCGCATAGCGACTGTTGGGCCGACGCTCGTGGCGGATCGCCGCCAGGCGCTCGGCGTCGATGGTCAGGCCGAACAGCTTGTCCTTGTAGGTCTTCAGCGAGGCGGGCAGCTGCAGACGCTCCATGTCCTCTTCGGTCAGCGGATAGTTCGCCGCGCGGATGCCGTATTGCAGCGCCATATAGAGGCAGGTGGGCGTCTTGCCGCAGCGCGAGACCCCGACCAGGATCAGATCGGCCTGCGCATAGTGGGTCGTGCGGGCGCCGTCGTCGTTTTCGAGTGCGAAATTGACGGCCTCGATCCGCTCCATGTAGTGACTATTGTGCATGATCGAATGTGACTTCCCTACCGAATACGAAGATTCGGCGGAAAGTTCCCTTTCGAGCGGGGATAAAAACGTGGAGAAGATGTCGATCATGAACCCGTTCGACTGGTCCAGAATGGCCCGGATGTCACGGTTGACGATGGTATCGAAGATGATGGGTCGCGCACCGTCCTGAACGGCGGCGGCATTGATCTGCTGTACCATCGCCCTGGCCTTGTCCAGCGTATCCACGTAGGGGCGGGTGACCTTTCTGAAGGTGATGTCCCCGAACTGGGCCAGGAGGCTCTGACCGAGGGTTTCGGCCGTGATGCCGGTACCGTCGGAAATGAAAAAGGCGGTTCGTTGCATGGAGGGACGTCCTGGTGGCGTACGGGGCAGGGATCGCTGCACTGTAACCTACCGCCGTCCACTGTCCATGGGGCGAGCGCCGAGGCGTACTGCTTTCCCACAAAGACACAAGATGGAGAGAAGACCTTGGACGAGTATGTAATTTCACTGGAGCAGCTTGGCGTACACGACGTCGAGCGCGTGGGCGGCAAGAACGCATCCCTCGGCGAGATGATCGCCAACCTGGCCGGCGCGGGCGTCTCCGTACCGGGCGGGTTCGCCACCACGGCCCAGGCCTATCGCGACTTCCTCGAGCAGAGCGGCCTGAACGATCGCATTCACGCGGCCCTCGATGCGCTGGATGTCGACGACGTCGTCGCCCTGGCCAAGACCGGCGCGCAGATCCGCCAGTGGGTCATGGACGCGCCTTTCCCCGAGCGCCTGGACGCCGAGATCCGCCGGGCCTTCGCCGAGATCTCGGCGGGCAACCCCAATCTCGCCGTCGCCGTGCGCTCCTCGGCGACCGCCGAAGACCTGCCGGATGCCTCCTTTGCCGGCCAGCAGGAAACCTTCCTCAACATCCGCGGCGTCGACAACGTCATTCGCGCGGCCAAGGAAGTCTTCGCTTCCCTCTTCAATGACCGCGCCATCGCCTACCGCGTCCACCAGGGCTTCGATCACAAGCTGGTCGCCCTGTCCGCCGGCGTGCAGCGCATGGTGCGTTCCGAGACCGGCGCCGCCGGCGTGCTCTTTACTCTGGACACCGAATCGGGCTTCCGCGACGCGGTCTTCGTCACCGCCGCCTATGGCCTTGGCGAGACCGTGGTGCAGGGTGCGGTCAACCCGGACGAATTCTATGTCCACAAGCCCACCCTGGAAGCCGGTCGCCCGGCCATCCTCAGACGCAACCTGGGCAGCAAGGCCATCAAGATGGTCTATGGCGAAGAAGCCAAGGCCGGTCGCTCCGTGCGCACCGTCGATGTCGAACCGGCGGATCGCGCGCGCTTCTCCATCACCGACGCCGAGGTTACCGAACTGGCCAAGCAGGCGCTGATCATCGAGCGCCACTATGGTCGGCCGATGGACATCGAGTGGGCCAAGGACGGTGACGACGGCAAGCTCTACATCGTCCAGGCCCGCCCCGAGACTGTGAAGAGCCGCGCCAGCGCCACCGTCATGGAGCGCTACCTGCTCAAGGACAAGGGCCAGGTGCTGGTGGAAGGCCGCGCCATCGGCCAACGCATCGGCGCCGGCAAGGTCAAGATCATCCGCGACGTCAGCGAGATGGATCGCGTCCAGCCCGGTGACGTCCTGGTCTCCGACATGACCGATCCCGACTGGGAGCCGGTGATGAAGCGCGCCAGCGCCATCGTCACCAACCGCGGCGGTCGTACCTGCCACGCCGCCATCATCGCTCGCGAGCTGGGCATTCCGGCGGTGGTCGGCTGCGGCAACGCCACCAGCCTGCTCAAGGACGGCCAGACCGTCACCGTCTCCTGCGCCGAGGGTGACACCGGCCTGATCTACGAAGGCGAGCTGGACTTCGATATCCGCCAGAGCTCGGTGGATGCCATGCCCGAGCTGCCATTCAAGATCATGATGAACGTCGGCAACCCAGACCGTGCCTTCGACTTCGCCCAGCTGCCCAATGCCGGCGTAGGTCTGGCGCGCCTGGAATTCATCATCAACCGCATGATCGGCGTGCACCCCAAGGCGCTGCTCAACTACGACAGCCTGCCCTTCGAGGTGAAGGAGAGCGTCGACAAGCGCATTGCCGGCTACTCGGACCCGGTCGGCTTCTATGTCGAGAAGCTGGTGGAAGGGGTCTCCACCCTGGCCGCAGCCTTCTGGCCGAAAAAGGTCATCGTGCGCCTGTCGGACTTCAAGTCCAACGAATACGCCAATCTCATCGGCGGCAAGCTCTACGAACCCGAGGAAGAGAACCCCATGCTGGGCTTCCGCGGCGCGTCCCGCTACATCAGCGAGAACTTCCGCGACTGCTTCGAGCTGGAATGCCGCGCCATGAAGAAGGTGCGCGAGGAGATGGGCCTGACCAACGTCGAGCTCATGGTGCCCTTCGTGCGCACCCTGGACGAGGCGGCGCGGGTGGTCGAGCTGCTTGGCGAGAACGGTCTCAAGCGCGGCGAGAACGACCTGCGCGTGATCATGATGTGCGAGCTGCCCTCCAACGCCCTGCTGGCGGACGAATTCCTCGAGCACTTCGATGGCTTCTCCATCGGCTCCAACGACCTGACCCAGCTGACCCTGGGCCTGGATCGCGACTCCGGCATCATCGCCCACCTGTTCGACGAGCGTAATCCGGCGGTCAAGAAGCTGCTGGCCAATGCCATCGCCGCCTGCAACCGGGCCGGCAAGTACATCGGCATCTGCGGTCAGGGTCCTTCGGACCATCCCGACCTGGCCAAGTGGCTGATGGAGCAGGGCATCGAGAGCGTCTCGCTCAACCCCGACTCCGTGCTCGACACCTGGTTTTTCCTGGCCGAAGGCAACGCCTGAGTCCAGGGGTCGCCCCGCCGGCCAGCGGCGGGGTGATCCTTTCCAGGATTAATCCCTCTCATTCCCCACGAAGGTGGCGCCTGCGCCCTGTCCCGGGCCACCTTCGCCGGATCGCCTGGCCACCGTGGTCACGATCCCTGCACGAGACCCCAGATGCAGCAGTACGACAGCGATGTGGAGCAAGGCCTCATCTATGGCTATCTTCTCGATGGCCGCGGTGGCGGACGCCGCCTCGGTCGTCGCGAGCTGGCGGAGGTGGAGCCGGGTCCGAACGAGGTGCTCTGGCTGCACTGGGATCGCAGTGTGCCCGAGGCCCAGGCCTGGCTCCGCCAATCCAGCGGGCTCAGCGAATTCGCCTGTGACCTCCTGCTGGAAGAGGCGACCCGCCCGCGTCTGGTCAATCAGCCCGACGACAGCCTCCTGCTGTTCCTGCGCGGGGTAAATTTGAATCCGGGCGCCGTGCCCGAGGACATGGTGTCGCTGCGGGTCTTCGTCGACAAACGCCGGGTGATCTCCCTGCGCATGAGACCCATGAAGGCCGCCGCCGAGGTCCAGGAGGACCTGGAGGCGGGCATCGGTGCCCAGAGTGCCGAGGCACTGGTGCTCTATCTCGCCAGCTACATGACCAGTCGGGTGGATGACCTGGTGCGTGGCCTGTCCGATCAACTCGATGGCCTCGAAGAGCAACTCGATCAGGACGAGGATAGCCTGCCCGACCATGCCCAGGTGCTGACCCTCAGGCGCCGCGCGACCGGGCTGCGCCGTTACCTGGCCCCACAGCGTGACATCTATGGCGATCTCGCCCGCGGCAAGCCCGCCTGGTTCGTCGAGGCGGCCAGCCAGGGCTACTGGAGCGAATTGCACAACAGCCTGGTGCGCAACCTGGAAGAGCTCGAGGTGATGCGCGAGCGGGTCGCGCTGCTGCAGGACGCCGAACAGCGGGCGACTACCGAAAAGACCAATCGCACCCTCTATCTGCTGGCTATCATCACCGGCTTCTTCCTGCCCATCAGCTTCATCACCGGTCTGCTCGGGATGAACATGGGTGGCATGCCGGGTTCGTCATCCGCCTTCGGCTTCGTGGCCGCCTGCCTGGTGATCGGCGCGGTGGCGGTCTTCCAGGTCTGGCTGTTCCGTCGACTGCGCTGGCTGTGACCCGTCCCCACCTCGCTGCGTCAAGAGGAAACGACCAGCGAGGTGCTTATGCACGATCCCTTCGAAGCGTCCCTCAAGGCGCTCCTCAATACCCCGGCCAATGCTCAGGACGAGGAGGGCGACGATCAGGCCCGCTTGCATCGCGTGCTCAAGACTGCCAACCGTCAGGTCGGCGCGGGTGCACTGTTCGATTTGATCGGCCGGCACTGGGCATCGGCGTTGCTGCTGGCACTGGGCAACGGTGCCCCTCACCTGAAGCCGCGCACGCGCCGTACCGCGCGTCGCGAATCTCTCCCGGAGATCCTGAAGTAGATGGAATTCGATATCTGGACCCAGAGTCTGCTGTCCGCCATGACCACCCTGTGGAGCAAGGTGGCCGGCTTCATTCCCAACGTCTTCGGCGCCCTGGTGGTGATCCTCGCCGGCTTCGCCGTCGCCAAGATTCTCGACACCGTGCTGTCGAAGGTCCTCGCCAAGCTCGGCTTGGATCGCGTTCTCGCCGGTGCCGGGGTGACCAAGCAGCTGGCCAAGATCGGCATCCGCATGCCGGTCACCACCCTGATCGGCCGGATCGTCTACTGGTTCGTCCTGCTGGTGTTCCTGGTCTCGGCCGCCGAGTCCCTGGGCCTGCAGCGCGTGTCCTCGACCCTGGACGTCATGGCGCTCTATGTGCCCAAGATCTTTGGCGCTGCCCTGGTGCTCATCGTCGGCGTGCTGCTGGCGCAACTGGTCAGCGGTCTGGTGCATGGCGCCGCCGAAGGCGTCGGCCTGGATTACGCGGCCGGCCTGGGGCGCCTGGCCCAGGGACTGGTCATCATCATTTCGATCTCGGTCGCGGTCGGTCAGCTGGAGATCAAGACCGAACTGCTGAACCTGGTCATCGCCATCGTGCTCACCGCCTTCGCCCTGGCGGCGGCCCTGGCCCTGGGGCTCGGCAGCCGTGGGCTGGTGTCGCAGATCCTGGCCGGCATCTATGTGCGCGAACTCTATGAAGTCGGCCAGTGGGTGACCCTGGCGGACGTCGAAGGCGAGATCGAGGAAATCGGCACCGCCAAGACGCTCATCATGACCGAAGAGGGCGATATCGTTTCGGTTCCGAACCGTCTATTGCTGGAGACCCAGGTGCGCAGCCGCTGACAGGCGACGCGGAGATGGCTATCATGCCCGCCACTTTTTGGTAGCCAACTCCGTCTTGAACAAGCCTGCCCCTCATGCCTACGACCCGACCACGCTCAGTGATGAAGAGCTGGTCCAGCGCGCGCATGGTGAACTCTTCCACGTGACGCGAGCCTACGAAGAACTGATGCGCCGTTATCAGCGCACCCTGTTCAACGTCTGTGCCCGCTACCTGGGGAACGACCGGGACGCAGACGATGTCTGCCAGGAGATCATGCTGAAGGTGCTTTACGGTTTGAAGAATTTCGAGGGGAAATCGAAATTCAAGACCTGGCTGTACAGCATCACCTACAACGAGTGCATCACTCAGTACCGCAAGGAACGCCGCAAGCGGCGGCTGGTGGAGGCATTAAGTCTGGACCCGATGGAGGAAGCCTCCGAGGAAAGGGCGCCGAAGCTGGAAGAAAAAGGAGGGATGGATCGCTGGCTGGTCCATGTGGGTCAGGTCGATCGGGAGATCCTGGTGCTGCGCTTCGTCGCAGAGCTGGAGTTCCAGGAGATCGCCGACATCATGCACATGGGTCTCAGCGCCACCAAGATGCGATACAAGCGGGCACTCGACAAACTGCGTGACAAGTTCGCAGCTGAAGTTGAGGGCTGACCGGATGTGTCAGCCGTAAGTTTTTGAACTTCACGAAAACTTGTTGTCGAAGCCTCCGGAGATTGCCGGAATTAGTACCACTAAAATGGGGATACAAAGGATGAAACTGAAGAGCACCTTGGGCGTCGTGATCGGCTCCCTGCTGGCAAGCGCCTCGCTGAGCGCCCTGGCACAAGGTCAAGGCGCCGTCGAGACCGAGCTGTTCGGCAGCCGTCTGTTCACCGACAGCCAGCGCAACATGACCAACGCTGACCTGTACGGCGGTTCCGTTGGCTACTTCCTGACCGACGACGTTGAGCTGGCGTTGTCCTACGGTGAGTACCACAACGCCCGTGGCGACCACGACCTGGGCCACAAGAACATCAAGGGCAGCCTGGCCGCTCTGGACGCCTACTACCACTTCGGTCAGCCCGGCGTCGGCCTGCGTCCGTACGTATCCGGTGGCTTCGCTCACCAGTCCATCAGCAACCGCGACATCAACGAAGGTGGTCGTGATCACTCCACCTACGCCAACCTGGGTGCCGGCCTGAAGTACTACTTCACCGAGAACCTGTATGCCCGTACCGGCGTACAAGCCAACTACAACATCGACTACGGCGACACCGAGTGGAGCGCTGCTGTAGGTGTTGGTCTGAACTTCGGTGGTTCCACCAAGAAAGAAGTCGCTCCGGCTCCGGCTCCGGCCCCCGTTGCTGACGTCTGCACCGATTCCGACAACGACGGCGTCTGCGACAACGTCGACAAGTGCCCGAACACCCCGGCCAACGTCACCGTTGACGCTACCGGCTGCCCGGCTGCTGCCGAAACCGTTCGCGTCGAGCTGGACGTGAAGTTCGATTTCGACAAGGCCGTGGTCAAGCCCAACAGCTACGCCGACATCAAGAACCTGGCTGACTTCATGCAGCAGTACCCGCAGACCTCGACCACCGTTGAAGGCCACACCGACTCCGTCGGCACCGACGCCTACAACCAGAAGCTGTCCGAGCGTCGTGCCAATGCCGTGCGTAACGTCCTGGTCAACCAGTACGGCGTGCAGGGTAGCCGCGTGAACGCTGTTGGTTACGGCGAGTCCCGCCCGGTTGCTGACAACGCCACCGAAGCCGGTCGCGCTGTGAACCGTCGCGTAGAAGCCGAAGTCGAAGCTCAGGCCAAGTAATCCGCCTGATACAGACTCCAAAAAAGCCCGCCTAGTGCGGGCTTTTTCATGACTGGCGTTCCGGGTTTCAGGCCCAGATCCGAGCTTCGCAGGCAAAAAAAACCCCGCCGAGGCGGGGTTCTTCCTGACGGATCGATCAGCCGCGATCGTCCGGGATGTCGCGCTGGGCGACGCCGGTGTACAGCTGACGCGGCCGGCCGATCTTGTAGGGCCCGGACAGCATTTCCTGCCAGTGCGAGATCCAGCCGACGGTCCGCGCCATGGCGAAGATCACGGTGAACATGCTGGTCGGGATGCCGATCGCCTTGAGGATGATGCCGGAATAGAAGTCCACGTTCGGGTAGAGGTTGCGCTCGACGAAGTAGGGGTCCTTGCGGGCCAGTTCTTCCAGGCGCATGGCCAGTTCCAGCTGCGGATCGTTGATACCCAGTTCGGCCAGGACTTCGTCGCAGGTCTGCTTCATCACCGTGGCGCGCGGATCGAAGTTCTTGTAGACGCGATGTCCGAAGCCCATCAGCTTGAACGGATCGTTCTTGTCTTTGGCCTTGGCCACGAACTTGTCGATGTTGGCGACATCGCCGATCTCGTCCAGCATCTTCAGTACGGCTTCGTTGGCACCGCCGTGCGCCGGACCCCAGAGGGCGGCAATGCCGGCGGCGATACAGGCGAAGGGGTTGGCACCGGAAGAGCCGGCCAGGCGGACGGTGGAGGTGGAGGCGTTCTGCTCATGGTCGGCATGCAGGATGAAGATGCGATCCATGGCCCGGGCCAGCACCGGGCTGATGGGTTTCTCCTCGCACGGGGTGTTGAACATCATGTGCAGGAAGTTTTCCGAGTATCCCAGGTTGTTGCGGGGATACATCATCGGCTGACCCATGGAGTACTTGTGCACCATGGCTGCCAGGGTCGGCATCTTGGCGATCAGGCGCATCGCCGAAATCTCGCGGTGCTGCGGATCGGTGATGTCCAGGGAGTCGTGGTAGAAGGCCGACAGGGCGCCGACCACGCCGCACATGATGGCCATGGGATGCGCATCGCGACGGAAGCCGTTGAAGAAGTTCTTCAGTTGCTCGTGAACCATGGTGTGGTTCTTGATGGTGTCCACGAACTGCACTTTCTCTTGCGCGTTCGGCAATTCACCCTTGAGCAGCAGGTAACAGGTCTCGAGGTAGTCGGATTTCTCCGCCAATTGCTCGATCGGGTAGCCGCGGTGCAGCAGGATGCCCTTGTCACCATCGATATAGGTGATCTTGGACTCGCACGAGGCGGTGGACATGAAGCCCGGGTCGAAGGTGAACACACCAGTGGAGGTGAGGTTGCGAACATCGATCACGTCCGGGCCAAGGGTGCCGGACATAACGGGCAGGTCAACCGGATCCGCTCCCGAGATGATCAACTGCGCTTTCTTGTCAGCCATTAGGCCTCCTTATTTTGCTTTGAAATCATCAATAAACCCTCCACTCAGGGCCTCGCCCACTATAGAGGGATAAATTTGAAAGTCAATTTACGAAAATATCACCCTAAAGGCTCTTTCTGGGCAGATTGTGCGGCGAAAAGACATTAACACGCAGGCTTCTGAATATCAGCTGGCGACGTCGGAATCGGGCATCCGCGTTTGTCATGAGTAGGCTAACTGTCTATAATTCTCGCCCGACCGTACCGGGTCGGCGAGCTGATGCCGAGCGGTCGAGACGCCTCCAATAGGAAGCGTGTAGTAGATGTGGAATCTCCTATAACTAGCCCGACCGCAATTGGGCCCTCAGTGTGAAAGAAGCCGTGAATAGCAAACGACCTGTAAACCTAGATCTCAGGACCATCAAACTACCTATCACAGCTTATACCTCGATTCTTCACCGTATCTCCGGCGTCATCCTGTTCCTCGGCATCGCAGTCATGCTCTATGGCCTGCACCTGTCGCTGGGTAGCCCGGAAGGCTTCGGCCAAGTGAAAGCTTTTCTGGCCTATCCGCTGGTCAAGCTCGTGATCTGGGGTCTGCTGTCTGCATTGCTCTACCACTTGGTCGCCGGCATTCGGCACCTGATCATGGATGGTGGCGCCGGCGAAACCCTGCAGGGCGGCAAGCTGGGTGCGCAGCTCGTGCTGGTCATTTCCGCAGTTCTGATCATTCTGGCAGGGGTTTGGGTATGGTAACCAACGTCACCAATCTTTCACGTTCCGGTCTCTATGACTGGATGGCTCAGCGGGTCTCGGCAGTCGTCCTGGCGGTCTACTTCCTCTTTATCATCGGCTACCTGATCCTTCACCCAGGGCTCACCTTCGAGCAATGGCACGGCCTGTTCTCCCACACCTTGATGCGCATCTTCAGCCTGCTGGCGTTGGTGTCCATTTGCGTTCATGCCTGGGTCGGTATGTGGACCATCTCCACCGACTACCTGACCACCATGGCTCTCGGCAAGGGTGCTACCACCGTGCGTTTCCTCTTCCAGGCGGTATGCGGGTTCGCGATGTTCGCGTTCTTCGTCTGGGGCGTGCAGATCTTCTGGGGTGTTTGATCTATGTCCACAATTCGTCATATTACGTTTGATGCCATCATCGTAGGTGGCGGCGGCGCCGGTATGCGTGCCGCCCTGCAACTTGCCCAGTCCGGTCACAAGACCGCGGTGATCACCAAGGTTTTCCCGACCCGTTCCCACACCGTGTCCGCTCAGGGTGGCATCACCTGCGCCATCGCCTCGGCCGATCCGAATGACGACTGGCGCTGGCACATGTACGACACCGTAAAGGGGTCGGACTACATTGGTGACCAGGACGCCATCGAATACATGTGCTCCGTAGGCCCGGAAGCGGTCTTTGAGCTCGAGCACATGGGTCTGCCGTTCTCCCGTACCGAGCAGGGCCGCATCTATCAGCGTCCCTTCGGTGGTCAGTCCAAGGATTACGGCAAGGGTGGCCAGGCTGCGCGTACCTGCGCCGCGGCGGACCGTACCGGTCACGCCCTGCTGCATACTCTTTATCAGGGCAACCTGAAGAACAACACGGTGTTCCTCAATGAGTGGTACGCCGTGGACCTGGTCAAGAACCAGGATGGCGTCGTGGTCGGCGTAATTGCCATCGCCATCGAAACCGGCGAGACCGTTTACGTAAAGGCCAAGGCTACCGTGCTGGCCACCGGCGGTGCAGGTCGTATCTACGCCTCTACCACCAACGCCCTGATCAATACCGGTGACGGTGTTGGCATGGCGCTGCGCGCCGGCGTGCCGGTGCAGGACATCGAGATGTGGCAGTTCCACCCGACCGGCATCGCCGGCGCCGGGGTGCTGGTCACCGAAGGTTGCCGCGGTGAGGGTGGCTACCTGATCAACAAGCATGGCGAGCGCTTCATGGAGCGCTATGCTCCCAACGCCAAGGACCTGGCCGGCCGCGACGTGGTCGCCCGTTCCATGGTCAAGGAAGTGCTGGCTGGCAACGGCTGCGGTCCGGACGGCGACCACGTGCTGCTGAAGCTGGACCACCTCGGTGAAGACGTGCTGCACAGCCGTCTGCCCGGCATCTGCGAACTGTCCAAGACCTTCGCCCACGTCGATCCGGTCGTCGCTCCGGTGCCTGTGATCCCTACCTGCCACTATATGATGGGCGGCATCGCCACCAACATTCATGGCCAGGCCATCACTCAGGACGCCAACGGCAACGACAAGATCATCGAAGGCCTGTTCGCCGTGGGCGAAGTGGCCTGCGTGTCCGTGCACGGTGCCAACCGTCTGGGTGGCAACTCGCTGCTGGACCTGGTGGTCTTCGGTCGTGCGGCCGGTCTGCACCTGGAGAAGGCACTCAAGGAAGGCATCGAGCACCGCGGTGCTTCGGAAAGCGACCTGGAAGCCTCGCTGCAGCGCCTGTCCGGCGTCAACGAGCGGACCACGGGCGAAGACGTCGCCAGCCTGCGCAAGCAACTGCAGACCTGCATGCAGAACTACTTCGGGGTGTTCCGCACCGGCGAGTACATGCAGAAGGGCATCGCCGAGCTCGCCGACCTGCGCGAGCGCATCGCCAAGGTCAAGATCAACGACAAGAGCCAGGGCTTCAACACCGCCCGTATCGAGGCGCTCGAGTTGCAGAACCTGCTGGAAGTGGCCGAAGCGACCGCCATCGCCGCCGAAAACCGCAAGGAGTCTCGTGGTGCTCACGCCCGTGAAGACTTCGAAGAGCGTGACGACGAGAACTGGCTGTGCCACACCCTCTATTTCCCCGGTGAAAAGCGGGTCAGTAAGCGTGGAGTCAACTTCGCGCCCAAGACCGTACCGATGTTCGAACCCAAGGTTCGGACTTACTAAAGGTGACCACCATGTTGAAAGTCAGCGTTTATCGTTACAACCCGGATCAGGACGGCCTGCCGTCCATGCAGGAGTTCCAGGTCGATACCGGTGGGAAGGACCTCATGGTGCTGGACGTCCTGGCTCTGATCAAAGAGCAGGATGAAGGCTTCTCCTACCGTCGTTCCTGCCGCGAAGGGGTGTGCGGTTCCGACGGCATGAACATCAACGGCAAGAACGGCCTGGCGTGCATCACGCCGCTGTCGGCCGTGGTCAAGAATGACAAGCTGGTCGTGCGTCCGCTGCCCGGCCTGCCGGTCATCCGTGACCTGGTCGTCGACATGAGCATCTTCTACAAGCAGTACGAGAAGGTGAAGCCGTTCCTGCAGAACGAGACCCCGGCCCCGGCCATCGAGCGCCTGCAGAGCCCGGAAGACCGCGAGAAGATCGACGGTCTGTACGAGTGCATCCTGTGCGCCTGCTGCTCGACGTCCTGCCCGTCCTTCTGGTGGAACCCCGACAAGTTCCTCGGCCCCGCTGCGCTGCTGCAGGCCTATCGCTTCCTGGCCGACAGCCGTGACACCAAGACCCAGGAGCGCCTCGCCGCCATGGACGATCCGTTCAGCGTGTTCCGCTGCCGGTCGATCATGAACTGCGTGGCGGTCTGTCCCAAGGGGCTGAACCCGACCAAGGCCATCGGCCATGTGCGGGCGATGCTGCTGCAGAGCGGTACCTGATCCACGTCCCGCCCGGCCTGTTGTGCCGGGCGGGTTCGTTAGCGACCTTGATAGCTTGATTCAACCAATGTCCATTCAGGGATACCCGGAACACGATCCGGGCATTGGCGCAGCCGTAGTGAGGCCAGGTCTCGCGTCGAGACGGGTCATCGGCTGATGCTATCTCTGCCGAAGGGGTGAACTAGATGCACGAAAGTCAGATGCAGCAACTGTGGGACAGCGCTCACCTGTCCGGCAGTAATGCTGCCTATGTGGAAGAGCTCTATGAGCTGTTTCTGCACGATGCCAACGCTGTGCCGGAAGAGTGGCGCACCTACTTCCAGAAACTGCCTGCGGTCACTGGCAATTCGCCGGACGTCGCGCATTCCGCGATCCGCGACCATTTCGTGCTGTTGGGCAAGAACCAGCGGCGAGCTCAACCGGTCTCGGCCGGTACCGTCAGTTCCGAACACGAGAAGAAGCAGGTCGAAGTCCTGCGTCTGATCCAGGCGTTCCGTCTGCAGGGCCATCAGGCTGCCCAGCTCGACCCCCTGGGTCTGTGGAAGCGTCAGCCGCCTGCCGATCTGCTGCTCAACCACTATGGGTTGACCGACGCCGATCTGGATACCACCTTCCGTACCGGTGAATTGTTCATCGGCAAAGAGGAGGCAACTCTCCGCGAAATCAGGGATGCGCTGCAAGAGACATATTGCCGCACGGTTGGTGCGGAGTTCATGCACATCGTCGATTCCGAGGAGCGCCGCTGGTTCCTGCAGCGCCTGGAAAGCGTTCGTGGTCGCCCGCAATATTCGCCGGAAGTCCGCACCCATCTGCTGGAGCGCCTGACCGCCGCCGAGGGTCTGGAAAAGTACCTGGGCACCAAGTACCCGGGCACCAAGCGTTTTGGTCTGGAAGGGGGCGAGAGCCTGATTCCGCTGATCGACGAGATCATCCAGCGTTCCGGTTCCTATGGCGTCAAGGAGCTGGTGATCGGCATGGCCCACCGTGGCCGCCTGAACGTGCTGGTCAACACCCTGGGCAAGAACCCGCGCGATCTGTTCGACGAGTTCGAAGGCAAGAAGCTGGTCGAGCTAGGCTCCGGTGACGTCAAGTACCACCAGGGTTTCTCCTCCAACGTCATGACCCAGGGCGGCGAAGTCCACCTGGCGCTGGCGTTCAACCCCTCGCACCTGGAGATCGTCTCTCCGGTGGTGGAAGGTTCGGTGCGTGCCCGCCAGGATCGCCGCGGCGATCGTTCGGGCGACAAGGTCGTGCCGGTCGCCATCCACGGCGACGCCGCCTTCGCGGGCCAGGGCGTGGTCATGGAAACCTTCCAGATGTCGCAGACCCGGGCCTACAAGACCGGCGGCACCCTGCACATCGTCATCAACAACCAGGTTGGCTTCACCACCAACCGCCAGGAAGACGCGCGCTCCACCGAGTACGCCACCGACGTCGCCAAGATGATCCAGGCGCCGATCTTCCACGTGAACGGCGACGATCCCGAGGCGGTGCTGTTCGTCACCCAACTGGCGGTCGACTACCGCATGCAGTTCAAGCGTGACATCGTCATCGACCTGGTGTGCTACCGCCGTCGCGGGCACAACGAGGCCGACGAGCCGAGCGGCACCCAGCCGCTGATGTACCAGCAGATCGCCAAGCAGCGCACCACCCGCGATCTCTATGCGGATGCCCTGACCCAGGCTGGCGTCGTTACCGCCGAGCAGGTCCAGGCGCAGTTCGAAACCTATCGCGGCGCCCTCGACGAGGGTCGTCACGTGGTTGCCAGTCTGGTCAAGGAACCCAATCGCGACCTGTTCGTCGACTGGAAACCCTACCTGGGCCATGCCTGGACCGCGCGTCACGACACCGGCTTCGACCTCAAGACCTTGCAGGACCTGGCCAACAAGCTGCTGCAGATTCCGGAAGGCGTCGTGGTCCAGCGTCAGGTCGGCAAGATCCTCGAGGATCGCCAGAAGATGACCGCCGGCGGTCTGCCCCTGAACTGGGGCTTCGCCGAGACCATGGCCTACGCCACCCTGTTGCACGAAGGCCATCCGATCCGCATCACCGGTCAGGACGTCGGTCGTGGCACCTTCTCGCACCGTCATGCGGTGCTGCACAACCAGAAGGACGCCGTCCCCTACGTGCCCCTGCAGCACCTGGCCGAGGACCAGCCGTCGTTCGAGATCTACGATTCCTTCCTTTCCGAGGAAGCGGTGCTGGGCTTTGAATACGGCTACGCCACTACCACGCCCAACGCGCTGGTGGTCTGGGAAGCCCAGTTCGGTGATTTCGCCAACGGTGCCCAGGTCGTCATCGACCAGTTCATCACCAGCGGCGAGATCAAGTGGGGTCGTCTCTGCGGTCTGACCATGCTGCTGCCCCATGGCTACGAAGGCCAGGGTCCGGAGCACTCCTCGGCCCGTCTGGAGCGTTACCTGCAGCTGTGCGCCGAGCAGAACATCCAGGTCTGCGTCCCCACCACGCCGGCACAGATCTACCACCTGCTGCGTCGCCAGGTGATCCGCCCGCTGCGCAAGCCGCTGGTAGTGCTCACGCCCAAGTCGCTGCTGCGCCACAAGCTGGCCATCTCGACCCTGGAAGACCTGGCCCATGGCTCCTTCCAGACCGTGATCAACGAGCTGGATCAGATCGATGCCCAGCAGGTGAAGCGTCTGGTGCTGTGCAGCGGCAAGGTCTACTACGACCTGCTGGAAAAGCGCCGCAGCGAGAATCGCCAGGACATCGCCATCGTGCGTCTGGAGCAGCTCTATCCGTTCCCGGAAGACGACCTGGCCGAGGTGCTGGCCGGCTATCCGAACCTCGAGCGCGTGGTCTGGTGCCAGGAAGAGCCGATGAACCAGGGCGCCTGGTACTGCAGCCAGCATCACATGCGCCGCGCCGTGTCCGGTTACAAGCAGGGCCTGGGTCTGGAATACGCCGGTCGCGATGCGTCCGCCGCGCCGGCCTGCGGCTATGCCTCCATGCACGCCGAGCAGCAGGAAAAACTGCTGCAAGATGCTTTCTCCGTTTGATTCGCCACGCGACTACTAGAGATCACTAAGGAAATTCATAGAATGGCTATCGAGATCAAAGCCCCTACCTTCCCGGAATCGGTCGCTGACGGCACCGTCGCCACCTGGCACAAGAAGCCCGGCGAAGCGGTAAAGCGTGACGAACTGCTGGTCGACATCGAGACCGACAAGGTCGTGCTGGAAGTCGTGGCACCTGCCGATGGCGTGCTGGCCGAAATCCTGAAGAACGAAGGCGATACCGTGCTGAGCGAAGAAGTCATCGCTCGCGTGGAAGAGGGCGCCGCTGCCGCCGCCGCTCCGGCTGCCCAGCCGGCCGCTGCCAGCGCTCCGGCCGCCGCCCCGGCTGCCGGTGGTGAAGAAGATCCGATTCTGGCGCCCGCCGCGCGCAAGATCGCCGAAGAGAACGGTATCGATCCGGCTACCCTGGTCGGCACCGGCAAGGGCGGTCGCATCACCAAGGAAGACGCCGTCGCCGCCGTCGAGGCCAAGAAGTCCGGCGCTGCCGCTCCGGCTGCCAAGCCCGCTGCCGCTGCCGCTCCGGTGGTGACCGCCGCTGGCGACCGTACCGAGAAGCGCGTGCCCATGACCCGCCTGCGGGCCAAGGTCGCCGAGCGCCTGGTCGAAGCGCAGTCCAGCATGGCCATGCTGACGACCTTCAACGAGGTCAACATGAAGCCGATCATGGACCTGCGCTCCAAGTACAAGGACATGTTCGAGAAGAAGCACAACGGCGTACGTCTGGGCTTCATGTCCTTCTTCGTCAAGGCCGCTACCGAGGCGCTCAAGCGTCAACCGGGCGTCAACGCCTCCATCGACGGCAACGACATCGTCTACCACGGCTACCAGGACATCGGCGTGGCCGTATCCAGCGACCGTGGCCTGGTGGTTCCGGTGCTGCGCAACGCCGAGTTCATGAGCCTGGCAGAAGTGGAAGGCACCATCGCCGACTTCGGCAAGAAGGCCAAGGCCGGCAAGCTGACCATGGAAGACATGCAGGGTGGCACCTTCACCATCTCCAACGGTGGTGTCTTCGGTTCGCTGCTGTCCACCCCCATCGTCAACCCGCCGCAGACTGCGATCCTGGGCATGCACAAGATCCAGGAACGCCCCATGGCGGTAAACGGCCAGGTAGTGATCCTGCCGATGATGTATCTTGCGCTGTCCTACGACCATCGCCTGATCGATGGCAAGGAAGCCGTGACCTTCCTGGTCACCATGAAGGACCTGCTGGAAGACCCGGCTCGTCTGCTGCTGGACATCTGATCCGGCTCTCGCGGTGCGGGGCAGGGGCCACGCACCGCTTCAAGTTTTCCTGCCTGAAGCTGCTCCAAGGGGATTAGTGTATGAGCGACAAATTCGACGTAGTGGTGATCGGCGCCGGCCCTGGTGGCTACGTGGCCGCCATCCGCGCCGCGCAGCTCGGTCTGAAGACGGCCTGTGTCGAGCGCTACAAGGGCAAGGAAGGCAAGGTTGCCCTGGGCGGCACCTGCCTGAACGTGGGTTGCATTCCCTCCAAGGCGCTGCTGGACAGCTCCTACAAGTACCACGAGGCCCACGAAGGCTTTAAGGTCCACGGCATCGACGCGCCGAACGTCACCATCGACGTGCCCACCATGATCGGCCGCAAGGACCAGATCGTGAAGAACCTCACCGGCGGCGTGGCCACCCTGTTCAAGGCGAACGGTGTGACCCTGCTGGAAGGTAACGGCAAGTTGCTGTCCGGCAAGAAGGTCGAAGTCACCGGTCTGGACGGCAACGTCCAGGTGGTCGAGGCCGAGAACGTCATCCTGGCGTCCGGCTCGCGTCCCATCGACATCCCGCCGGCTCCGGTGGACCAGAAGGTCATCGTCGATTCCACCGGCGCCCTGGAATTCCAGAGCGTGCCCAAGCGTCTGGGCGTGATCGGTGCCGGCGTCATCGGTCTGGAACTGGGTTCGGTCTGGGCCCGCCTGGGCGCCGAAGTCACCGTGCTGGAAGCCCTGGACAAGTTCCTGGTCGCCGCCGATGAGCAGGTGTCCAAGGAAGCCTACAAGATCCTCTCCAAGCAGGGTCTGAACATCCGCATGGGTGCGCGCGTGACCGGTTCCCAGGTCAACGGCGAAGAGGTCACCGTGCACTACACCGAAGCCGGTGAAGAAAAGCAGATCACCTTCGATCGTCTGATCGTCGCCGTGGGCCGTCGTCCGGTCACCACCGATCTGCTGGCCTCCGACAGCGGCGTCGAAAGCGACGAGCGTGGCTACATCTACGTCGACGACCATTGCGCCACCAGCGTGCCGGGTGTGTTCGCCATCGGTGACTGCGTTCGCGGTCTGATGCTGGCCCACAAGGCCTCGGAAGAGGGCGTGATGGTTGCCGAGCGCATCGCCGGTCACAAGGCCCAGATGAACTACGATCTGGTGCCCTCGGTGATCTACACCCACCCGGAAATCGCGTGGGTCGGCAAGACCGAACAGGCCCTGAAGGCCGAAGGCGTCGAAGTCAACGTCGGCACCTTCCCCTTCGCGGTCAGCGGTCGCGCCCTGGCGGCCAACGACACCGCCGGCTTCGTCAAGGTCGTGGCCGATGCCAAGACCGATCGCGTCCTGGGCGTCCATGTGGTTGGCCCGAGCGCGGCGGAGCTGGTGCAGCAAGGCGCCATCGCCATGGAATTCGGCACCAGCGCCGAAGACCTGGGCATGATGGTGTTCTCGCACCCTACGCTGTCCGAGGCGCTGCACGAAGCGGCCCTGGCAGTGAACGGTCATGCGATCCACGCAGTGAATCGCAAGAAGCGGTAAGAGATTTACGGAACCACGGGGTCGCCGACCGCCGTGGAGCCCCTAGGCTCCACCGCAGGAAGGCGCCTCGGACCCTTGCGAGGGCAGGGGTCACAGGTGGCGCGGTGCCCGCGACCGTCCGGAGGACGGCACGGATAACGCACAGCGTCTAATGCGCAATACCCAACGAAGACGGTAGACAAGCATGAATCTCCACGAGTATCAGGGTAAGCAGCTGTTCGCTGAATACGGCCTGCCCGTTTCCAAAGGCTACGCTGTCGACACCCCCCAGGAGGCCTACGAGGCTTGCGGCCGTATCGGCGGCGACGAGTGGGTCGTCAAGGCCCAGGTACATGCCGGTGGCCGTGGTAAGGCCGGTGGCGTGAAGCTGGTCAAGAGCAAGGAAGAAGCCAAGGAATTCGCCGCCAAGTGGCTGGGCCAGCGTCTGGTGACCTACCAGACCGACGCCAACGGTCAGCCGGTCAGCAAGATCCTGGTCGAATCCTGCACCGACATCGACAAGGAGCTCTATCTGGGCGCCGTGGTCGATCGTTCCAGCCGCCGCATCGTGTTCATGGCGTCCACCGAAGGTGGCGTGGACATCGAGAAGGTCGCTCACGACACTCCGGAAAAGATTCTCAAGGCCACCATCGATCCGCTGGTGGGCGCTCAGCCCTACCAGGGTCGCGACCTGGCCTTCCAGCTGGGCCTGAAAGGTGACCAGATCAAGCAGTTCACCCAGATCTTCGTCGGTCTGGCCAAGCTGTTCCAGGACTACGACCTGGCCCTGCTGGAAGTGAACCCGCTGGTGATCAAGAAGGACGGCAACCTGCACTGCCTGGATGCCAAGATCAACATCGACAGCAACGCCATCTACCGTCAGCCCAAGCTGCGCGCCTTCCACGACCCGTCGCAGGACGACGCCCGTGAAGCCCATGCGCAGAAGTGGGAACTGAACTACGTGGCCCTGGAAGGCAGCATCGGCTGCATGGTCAACGGTGCCGGTCTGGCCATGGGTACCATGGACATCGTCAACCTGCACGGCGGCAAGCCGGCCAACTTCCTGGACGTTGGCGGCGGCGCGACCAAAGAGCGCGTGACCGAAGCGTTCAAGATCATCCTGTCCGACAGCAACGTGAAGGCCGTTCTGGTGAACATCTTCGGCGGCATCGTGCGCTGCGACATGATCGCCGAAGGCATCATCGGTGCCGTGAAGGAAGTCGGCGTGAAGGTGCCGGTCGTGGTTCGCCTGGAAGGCAACAACGCCGAACTCGGTGCCAAGGTCCTGGCCGAAAGCGGCCTGAACATCATCGCGGCAACCAGCCTGACCGACGCTGCCCAGCAGGTCGTCAAGGCCGCGGAGGGTAAGTAATGAGCGTCCTGATCAACAAAGACACCAAGGTCATCTGCCAGGGCTTCACCGGTAGCCAGGGTACCTTCCACTCCGAACAGGCCATCGCCTACGGCACCCAGATGGTCGGCGGCGTGACCCCCGGCAAGGGCGGCTCCACCCACCTCGGCCTGCCGGTGTTCAACACCGTCAAGGAAGCCGTGGAAGCCACCGGCGCCGATGCTTCGGTGATCTACGTTCCGGCTCCCTTCTGCAAGGACTCCATCCTGGAAGCGGCCTTCGGCGGCATCAAGCTGATCGTCTGCATCACCGAGGGTATCCCCACCCTCGACATGCTGGATGCCAAGGTGAAGTGCGACGAGCTGGGCGTACGCCTGATCGGCCCGAACTGCCCTGGCGTCATCACCCCCGGCGAGTGCAAGATCGGCATCATGCCCGGTCACATCCACCTGCCGGGCAAGGTCGGTATCGTGTCGCGTTCCGGCACCTTGACCTATGAAGCCGTGAAGCAGACCACGGATGCCGGCTTCGGCCAGTCCACCTGTGTGGGCATCGGCGGCGACCCCATCCCGGGCTCGAACTTCATCGATATCCTGAAGCTGTTCCAGGAAGATCCGAAGACCGAAGCCATCGTGATGATCGGCGAGATCGGCGGCAGCGCTGAAGAAGAAGCCGCGGCCTATATCAAGGCCAACGTCACCAAGCCGGTGGTGTCCTACATCGCTGGTGTCACCGCACCGCCCGGCAAGCGCATGGGCCACGCTGGCGCCATCATCTCCGGCGGCAAGGGCACTGCAGACGAGAAGTTCGCTGCCCTGCAGGACGCCGGTGTGAAGACCGTGCGTTCCCTGGCCGACATCGGCAAGGCCCTGGCCGAGCTGACCGGTTGGGAAGTCAAGAAGGCCTGAGCCTGACTGACTGCAGAAAAGGCCGCCTCCGGGCGGCCTTTTTCATGGGCGCTGCCACGACGCCTCATCAGCTGCCGGCTGCCTTTTCGCCGGTAATTCGTTAGGATGGCAACCTTCCGCTCCAACGGCCACCTCGTGGCCCCGCCAAGACCTGCTCCCATGAGGGCGGGCTGCCTCGTTTTCCTCATTGCTGGTACTGCCTTCCATGAAAGCTTTGCAAAGCCGGGATGTCCTGGCCCTTGGATTCATGACGTTCGCGTTGTTCGTTGGCGCGGGCAACATCATCTTTCCGCCGATCGTCGGCCTGCAGGCGGGCGAGCACGTCTGGAGCGCTGCCCTGGGCTTCCTGCTGACCGCAGTCGGCCTGCCGGTGCTGACGCTGATCGCCCTGGCGCGGGTCGGCGGCGGCATGGACGCCCTGAGCAAGCCGCTCGGCCAGACCGCTGCCCGCACCCTGGCCATCGTCTGCTACCTCTCGGTTGGACCGCTGTTCGCCACGCCGCGGACCGCTACGGTGTCCTTCGAAGTCGGTGTCGCGCCGCTGCTGGGCAACGGGCCCGTTCCGCTGTTCCTCTACAGCCTGGCCTACTTCCTGGTGGTGCTGGTGGTCTCGCTCTATCCGGGACGCCTGCTCGACACCGTGGGACGCTTTCTCGGTCCGCTGAAGATCCTGGCGCTGGCCGTACTGGGTGGAGCGGCGCTGTTCTGGCCAGCCGGCGGCCCTGTCACGGCGGCGCCGGACTATGCCTCGCGCGCACTGTCCCAGGGCTTCGTCAACGGCTACCTGACCATGGATACCCTGGGCGCCCTGGTGTTCGGCATCGTCATCGTCAATGCCATTCGCGCTCGGGGCGTAACCGCGCCGCAGCTGCTGACGCGCTACACCATCATCGCCGGCCTCATCGCTGGAGTCGGGCTGGTGCTGGTCTACCTGAGTCTGTTCCAGCTCGGCGCCGGCAGCGGGGTGCTGGTGCCGAATGCCAGCAATGGCGCCGAGGTGCTGCATGCCTATGTGCAGCATACCTTCGGTAGCGTCGGCAGCGACTTCCTGGCAGTGCTGATCACCCTGGCCTGTCTGGTCACGGCGGTGGGCTTGACCTGCGCCTGCGCGGAATTCTTCAGCGAATTCCTGCCGTTCAGCTATCGCAGTCTGGTGGTTCTGCTGGCGGCCTTCTCGCTGCTGGTGTCCAACCTGGGGCTGACGCAGCTGATCCAGATCTCGGTTCCGATTCTGACCGCCATCTATCCACCCTGTATCGCCCTGGTGGTGCTGAGCTTCTTTACCGCCCGCTGGGCGGCACCCGGGCGCATCCTCGGCCCGGTGCTGCTGGTGGCCCTGGCCTTCGGTATCCTCGATGGCCTGCAGGCCGCGCATCTGACGGTGCCCTATCTGAGTGGTGCCGTGCAGTGGCTACCGTTGGCCGACTCGGGTCTGGGCTGGCTGTTGCCGGCCGTGGTGGTGGGCCTTGCCGCCCTGGCCCTGGAACATTTCAGACGTGGCGGGCGCGCGCCCGAGGGTGAAGCCGAGCCGGATCCTTCGCGCTCCTGAATCAGCCACCCACAAAAAAGCCCGCAGCAGCGGGCTTTTTTCATATCCGATCGGCTTACGGCTTGGGCTGGGTAGCCGGCGCGTTGCCGTTGGCGGTCCCGGTAGCCGGGCTCACCGAGGTGGCTTCGCCTTTGGATTGCTCCTTGGCAGCTTCGTTGGCAGCTTCGTTGCGCTGCTCGGCAGCCTTGTTGCTCTGCTCAGCGGCTTTGTTCAGGTTTTCCTGGGCTTTCTGTTCGGTCTTGGCAGCATCCTGAGCCTTGTTTTCGGAAGGCTTGTCACAGGCGGCGAGGCCGAAGGCGGCAGTGAAGAGCAGGGCGATGGCGAAGGGCTTTTTCATGTGTTTTCTCCTTATGAACTACACGACAGCCGTTCGAGCGCACCGTTAAAAGTTAAGTTCCGCGTCTAGCTCCAGCATCGCGCAAATTCCTACCTGCATCGCGAACCGAGCGCGCCAAGGTTGAAATGTCACCGGGCGCCCCCATCTCCGCGACATCGCCAGGCATCTGGTGCGTACCTATCGATAGCGGAGTTCGTAGCATGAGTGTGGAGACTCAAAAGGAAACCCTAGGCTTCCAGACCGAAGTGAAGCAGCTGCTTCACCTGATGATTCACTCGCTGTATTCCAACAAGGAAATCTTCCTGCGCGAATTGATTTCCAACGCCTCCGACGCGGCCGACAAGCTCAGATTCGAGGCCCTGTCCGAGCCCGAGCTGCTCGAAGGCGGGGATACGCTGAAGATTCGCCTGAGCTTCGACAAGGAGGCCGGCACGGTCACCCTCGAAGACAACGGCATTGGCATGAGCCGCGAAGAGGTGATCGCTCACCTCGGCACCATCGCCAAGTCCGGCACCGCCGATTTCCTGAAGAACCTCAGCGGCGACCAGAAGAAGGATTCCAACCTCATCGGTCAATTCGGCGTGGGCTTCTATTCGGCCTTCATCGTTGCCGACCAGGTGGATGTCTACACCCGTCGCGCCGGCCAACCCGTCGCCGAGGGCGTGCACTGGTCGTCCAAGGGGGAAGGGGAGTTCGAGGTCGCGACCATCGACAAGCCCGAGCGCGGTACCCGCATCGTGCTGCACCTCAAGCCCGAGGAAATCGAGTTCGCCGATGGCTGGCGCCTGCGCAACGTGGTCAAGAAGTACTCCGACCACATCGGCCTGCCCATCGAGCTGCCCAAGGAGCAGCAGGGTGGCGAGGACGAGCAGCCGGCTGAAGTCGAGTGGGAGACCGTCAACCGCGCCAGCGCGCTCTGGACCCGTCCGCGTACCGAACTCAAGGACGAGGACTACCAGGAGTTCTACAAGCACGTCGGCCATGACTTCGAGAATCCCCTGACCTGGAGCCACAACAAGGTCGAGGGCAAGCTCGAATACACCTCGCTGCTGTACGTGCCGGCCCGTGCGCCCTTCGATCTCTATCAGCGCGAAGCACCCAAGGGCCTCAAGCTCTATGTGCAGCGCGTCTTCATCATGGACCAGGCCGACCAGTTCCTGCCGCTGTACCTGAGATTCATCAAGGGTGTGGTGGATTCCAATGACCTGTCGCTCAACGTCTCCCGCGAGATCCTGCAGAAGGATCCGGTGATCGACTCCATGAAGTCGGCGCTGACCAAGCGCGTGCTGGACATGCTCGAGAAGCTGGCCAAGAGCGAGCCGGAGAAGTACCAGTCGTTCTGGGGCCACTTCGGTCAGGTGCTCAAGGAAGGTCCGGCGGAAGACTTCGCCAACCGCGAGAAGATCGCCGGTCTGCTGCGCTTCGCCTCGACCCACAACGGCGACGATGCCCAGAACGTGTCCCTGGCCGACTACATCGGCCGGATGAAGGATGGTCAGGACAAGATCTACTACTTGACCGGCGAGAGCCACGCGCAGATCAAGAACAGCCCGCATCTGGAAGTCTTCCGCAAGAAGGGTGTCGAGGTGCTGCTGCTGACCGATCGCATCGACGAGTGGCTGATGAGCTATCTCACCGAATTCGATGGCAAGCATTTCGTCGACGTCGCCCGTGGCGATCTGGATCTCGGCAAGCTGGACAGCGAAGAGGACAAGCAGGCCCAGGAAGAGGTCGCCAAGACCAAGGAAGGCCTGGTCGAGCGCCTCAAGCAGGCCCTGGAGGCCCAGGTCAGCGAAGTCCGCGTTTCCCATCGCCTGACCGATTCGCCGGCGATCCTGGCCATCGGCGAACAGGACCTCGGCTTGCAGATGCGCCGGATCCTGGAAGCCAGCGGCCAGAAGGCCCCCGATTCCAAGCCGATCTTCGAGATCAATCCGCAGCACCCGCTGATCGAGAAACTCGATGGCGAGCCCGACGAGGACCGCTTCGCCGATCTGTCGCACATCCTGTTCGATCAGGCGGCGCTGGCCGCGGGCGACAGCCTCAAGGACCCCGCCGCCTATGTCCGCCGGTTAAACAAACTGCTGGTGGAATTGTCCGCTTAACAATGGAGAAGCCCGCCTCGGCGGGCTTCTTTCTATCCACCTTCTGGAGGACCCCATGGTCGATGTAACTGTAAAACCCGTCGCCTACGAAATCGATGGCGAGCCGTTCGAGAGCCAGCTGGTGTATGCCACCAGTAGTAATCCCACCCGCCCGGGCGTGCTCCTGGCGCCCAACTGGATGGGGGTATCCCATGGCGCCGTCGAGCAGGCCAAGAGCCTGGCCGAGGCCGACGGTCTGGCCTACCTGGTGGTGGATTTCTATGGTCGCAATGTGCGTCCGCAAAACGCCGACGAGGCCCTGGCGGCCATGACGCCGATTCGCGGCGATCGCGCGCTGCTGCGCCAGCGCATGCAGGCGGCCTATGCGGCCCTGGTCGCCCAGGCCGAGACGGCGGCGGTGGATGTCCATCAGATCGCCGCCATCGGCTTCTGCTTCGGCGGCTGCGCGGCGCTGGAACTGGCCCGTGACGGCGCGGCGCTGAGCGCCGTGGTGACCTTCCATGCCAATCTGGATACGCCCAACCCGGCCGATGCCGCCCGTATCACCGGCCCGGTGCTGGTGCTGCACGGCGCCTCCGATCCGCTGGTGCCGGACGAGCAGCTTACTGGCTTCCGCCAGGAGATGGATGCCGCCCAAGTGGACTGGCAACTGCTGAGCTATGGCGGCGCGGTGCATTCCTTCACCGATCCCGAAGCCAACAATCCGGGTAAGCAGCAATACCACCCGGTGGTGGCCAAGCGCGCCTTCCTGGCGATGCGCAACCTCTTCGACGAAGTCTTCGCCCAGGGCTGAGTGCTTTCGCTGCCTGCCGGAACCGGAATCGGAGCCGGCAGGGTCAGCCGCGGATGACTTCCTGGGTGAAGTCCAGGGGACCGCGGCAGCGCCGGCACAGATAGCGCCGGCCCTTGCGCACCAGCGCATGACGCTGGGCGGTGAATTCGAAGCGACCATCCGGGCAGTTGCAGCGATACAGGTACAGAGTGCGTGCCCGTTGCGGCAATTCGTAGGTATGGCAGCGATCCGGCGGCAAGCCATAGACCCCACGCATGATCAGCTGCCACTCCTCGCCATGGGGTCGGATGCTGCCACCGAACAGCTGATGCGCCACCAGGTGCGCCACCTCGTGGGCCACGGTCTGCTCGAGGAAGTGGGCGCGATTTTCCTGATAGAGCTGCCGGTTAAATCTCAGCCGATTCTCGGTGAGATGGGCGACGCCGGCGCGTTGGCCACGCAGGGCCAGGCTGATCTCGGGGCGAGGAAAGCGGCGTTTGAAGAAGGCCTCGGCCTGCCGATAGCAGTCTTCGACCCGGTCTGTGAGTTGTTCAGGCATAGGCAACCTCTGGCGAGGCGGGTGATTATGCCGAAGCCCGTGCCTGCGCCCTAGCGTCCGCGGTCGGCTGGTGGCCATAGTGCCGTCTCAGCGTATCCATGGCGGCATTGATGGCCTGCAGTCGGCCAGTGCTGCCACCGTGATCGGGGTGATGACGGCTGGCGAGCTGGCGATAGCGGCGGCGGATCTGGCCATAATCCGCCGAGCGATCGAGCCCCAGCAGGCGCAGGGCCTCCAGCAATTCGGATTCACCGTTGACCAGGGCCCAGAAGTGATTGAGCAGGTTGGCCACGTCTTCCGGGGTGGTGGTCTCTAGCTGGGTGACATCGAGGTAATAGGCGCGCAGCGGATCGGCCACCACCAGCCCGGAACGGGCGCGCAGGTAGGGTCGCAGCTCGATGCGCAGGGCGCTGATGATCAGTTCGGCGCGCTGTTCGGCGCGCAGCTGATCGCGCAGCCGGTAGAGGGCGTTGAAGACGCGGAAGTGCAGGCGGAAGAGTTCGTAGTTGTCGGTCACCGGGCGCGGCGGGATCAGGGGTGATCCTGCCCGGCGCAGGGCCTGCAGCAACTCGTATTCCGACAGGCTGGACTGGGCCCTGAGCAGTTCCTGATGGAGCGCCGTCATGAGCGCCTGGGCTTCGCTCATGGCTGCCGGTCGCTCCGGACTGACGTTCGGGGTAGGGCGGCGGACGCTTTGCGCGTAAAATGCCGGCCTTTCGTTTTTTCCTTTCGCGGATTCATCCATGGGCACCCTTTCGGTCAACCAGAACAAGCTGCAGAAACGCCTGCGCCGTCTTACCGGCGAAGCCATCGCCGACTACAACATGATCGAGGACGGCGACAAGGTCATGGTCTGCCTGTCCGGTGGCAAGGACAGCTACACCCTGCTCGACATGCTGCTCTACCTGCAGAAGGTCGCACCGATTCGCTTCGAGATCGTGGCGGTCAACCTCGACCAGAAGCAGCCGGGTTTTCCTGAACACGTTTTACCTCAGTACCTGAAGGAACTGGGAGTCGAGTACCACATTCTGGAACGTGATACCTATTCCGTAGTGAAGGAAAAGATTCCCGAGGGCAAGACCACCTGTTCGCTGTGCTCGCGCCTGCGGCGGGGCATCCTCTACACCTTCGCCGACGAGATCGGCGCGACGAAGATGGCGCTCGGCCATCATCGCGACGACATGGTAGAAACCTTCTTCCTCAATTTGTTCCATGGCGGCACGCTCAAGGCCATGCCACCCAAGCTGCGCGCCGACGACGGGCGCAACGTGGTGATCCGCCCGCTGGCCTATTGCAACGAGAAGGACATCGAGGCTTACGCGGTCCTGCGCGAATTCCCCATCATTCCCTGCAACCTCTGCGGCTCTCAGGAAAATCTGCAGCGCAAGGTGGTCAAGGAGATGCTGCTGGAGTGGGAGCGCAAGACGCCGGGACGCACCGAGATCATGTTCCGCGCCCTGCAGAACGTGGTGCCCTCGCAGCTGGCCGATCGCGAGCTGTTCGACTTCGCCAGTCTCAAGATCGATGACAGCGCCACGCCGCGCTTCGTCCAGGTAATGAATCTCTGATGCGAGATTACGCCTGGCTGCTCGAATACGCCCTGAATCGCTGCGGTTCGGCCGCCGCACTGGAGGCGCGGCTGCCGCAACCGGTGGGCGCCGCCACCCTGGCGTCCGTGGGCGATGACCGCTATCTATCGCTGCTGACCCGGCGCATCTTTCGCGCCGGACTCAAGCACAGCCTGGTGGACGCCAAGTGGCCGGCCTTCGAGGAGGTCTTCTTCGGCTTCGATCCGGAGAAGGTGGTGCTCATGGGCGGCGAGCGTCTGGAGCGGCTGATGCAGGACGCCCGTCTGATCCGCCATCTGGGCAAGTTGCGCAGCGTGCCGATCAACGCCCAGATGGTGCTCGACTTCCAGCGCAGCCACGGCAGCTTCGGCCAGTTGCTGGCCGAATGGCCGACGCAGGACATCGTCGGGCTGTGGGAGCTGCTGACCAAGCGCGGCAATCAGCTGGGTGGCCTGTCGGCGCAGCGCTTCCTGCGCATGGCCGGCAAGGACACCTTTCTGGCGACCGACGACGTGGTGACGGCGCTCAAGGCGCAGAACATCCTCGACAAGGCGCCCACCGCCAAGCGCGATCGGCAGAAGATGCAGGAGGCCTTCAACCTCTGGCAGGAACAGAGCGGCCGCCCGCTCTGCCAACTGTCGGTGATGCTGGCCCTGACGGTGAATCATTGACCGACGCCCTGGCACGTGCCCAAGGCCTGCTGCAGCGGGCCGGGCGGGTGCTGTTCATCACCGGGGCGGGGCTGTCCGCCGATTCCGGACTGCCGACCTATCGCGGCCTGGGCGGGCTGTACAACGGCCTCACCGAAGAGGGCATCCCCATCGAGGCCGCTCTCTCGGGCAGCATGCTCCGGCAGCGTCCGGCGCTCTGCTGGCGCTACCTGGCGCAACTCGGCCGGGCCTGCGCCGCGGCCAGGCCCAATGCGGCGCACCAGGCGATTACCGACTTCGGCGTCAGTCACCCCGGCAGCTGGGTGCTGACGCAGAACATCGACGGCTTTCATCGGCAGGCGGGCTTTCCGCCAGAGCGGCTGATCGAGATCCATGGGCAACTGGAGCCGCTCGCCTGCATGAATTGCGCGCAGACTGTCGCGGATGCTCAAGATCATCTGGCCGGTCCGCTGCCGCCGCGTTGTCCCGCGTGCGGCGGCATTCTGCGGCCACCGGTGGTGCTGTTCGAGGAAGCCCTGCCGGCCATTGAGCTGCAACGTCTGCAGGGGGCGGTGGAGGAGGGCTTCGACCTGGTGATCGCCGTCGGCACCACCGCCGCTTTCGGCTATATCCAGGCGCCGATCGGTCGCACCCTGGCTCAGGGAGGTGACCTCATCGAAATCAATCCGGACCGCTCGTCGCTGAGTGGCCTGGCGACCGTTCAGATCAAAAAAAGGGCCGTAGACGTCCTTCCTCGGCTTTTGAGTCACATCGAAGGCTAAAAAAACTTGCCATCTGTGATCCAGGTCGGCAAGGTGTCGAAACTTTGAGAAAACGACACGGTCGTGCCCATGCCAAGGAAACGCTTCGCACCCCTCGTGCCCCTGTCTTTTGTCTGTTTGCTCGCCGCCTGTGCGAGTGCGCCGCAAAGTCCCGACACTGCTGTTGCCCCTGCTCAGTCCCCTACCTCCCGGACCTTCCAGACCGCTTCGCTGCATGGCCTGGGCGGTGCTGGCAACGGTTCCGCCGCGGTGGAGACCGAGAGCGCTCAGCAACGTCCGGTCTTCCCCCATACCCAGTCGCCGCATCAACTGGATTGGGATCGCGAGGTGGGTCCGCGCCAGGCGCTGCCGAATCTGGCGGACCAGATCCTTAACCGCGCTACCCAGCTGGTGGGCACACCCTATCGCCGTGGCGGCAGCACCCTGGCCGGTTTCGATTGCAGCGGTTTCGTCAATTACGTCTTTCGCGAGCGGGCTGGCATGACCCTGCCGCGCTCCACCCGCGAGATCATCGATCTCGAAGTACCGGTAGTCAGCAAGAACGATCTGGAACCTGGCGATCTGTTGCTGTTCAATAGCAACGGCCGTGGCCGGGTCAGTCACACCGGTATCTACATGGGCGAGGGCAAGTTCATCCATTCCTCCAGTCGCCGCAGCGGCGGGGTGCGGGTGGACAGCCTGGACGACCAGTACTGGAAGGTGAGTTTCCTGGAAGGCAAGCGCGTATTGCGCTGAGGCGTATCGCCGCGAACTTCGCCGGTGCGCTTCGAGGACCCGTCGAGGCTGCGTGGCAGGCCGACGGTGATCGATGGATAACTAAGGATGTCTCCAATGCCGCATGCGGCTCGCCTCGGATTGTATTGCGCCTTCGTGCTGCTGGCCGCCTGTGCCGGCAGGCCGCCCCAGGCACCCGCACCGGTCGCCCCAGTCGTTTCCCGTCCCATGTTGGAAAGCCAGGCCCAGGCCGCCAACGATGTGCTGTTTCGGGCCATCGGCCTGGTCGGCACCCCCTATCGCTACGGCGGCAATACCCCGGCGGGTGGTTTCGACTGCAGCGGTCTGATCGGTTATGTCTATCGCGATGCGGCCGGGGTGACCCTGCCGCGTTCGACCCGCGAGATGATCACCCTCGGCTCGCCCAACGTGGCGCGCAATGCCCTGCAGCCCGGTGACCTGATCTTCTTCGCCACCGCCGGTGGTCGTCAGGTCAGCCATGCCGGCATCTACGTCGGGGAAGGGCGCTTCGTGCATGCGCCGCGCACCGGCGGTACGGTGCGTCTGGACAGCCTGGCCAAGCCCTATTGGCAAAACAGCTACCTGCAGGCCAAGCGCGTGCTGGTCACGCCGAGTCTCGCCGGCGGCTATTGAACCCCGTTCCGCCCGGGCCGCTCGAATAGGCATCCAGCCCGTGCGGAGCCCATCATGCCTCAGGCGATACGTCTGCCGCCCCAGCCGGCTCGTTGCGAGCTGTGCGGTCGGGCGGCGCCGCTCACCCGCCATCACCTGATCCCTCGCTCGTTGCACGACAAGGCCTACGTGCGCAAGAGATTCGACCGCGTCAGCCGGATCACCGCCACCCTCTGGGTCTGCCGACCCTGCCACAACCATATCCACCAGACCTTCGACGAAAAGACCCTGGCGCTGGAATACAACAGCCGCGAGCTGCTGCTCAGCGATGCGCGCATTCGCCAGTTCGTCGACTGGCTGGCGGCCAAGCCCGATGGCTTCGTGCCCAAGCGCTGAGTAATACCACCCCTATAGCGTTTGTAGGTGAAAAGTCTTCCTTCCTGTCCTGAGTGCGGGTAATCAGAATCGGGGGTTGTTGGCGATTCAGTAACTCGCGCCAGAGCGCAGCCGGAGTGGAGCGGGAATGTAAAGGCCGCTGTTGACGCGCGGGCCGAAACTGTCGTCTGCATCTCACCTCCAGGGGCGAACGCCACGGGCGCGTGCCGCTGCGATTAGGATGACGGCAACGCCACGGCGGAATCCGCCTGTCCGGTTCGACCTCAAGAGGAGAGCTGATGAGATCCCTGGCCCTGCCCCTGCTGGCGGGGATGCTGCTCCTGTCCAAGGCCGCGCTGGTGCGCGCCGATGAGGCGACCCTGACGCAGGGCGAATACCTGACCCGCCTGGGCAACTGCCAGGGCTGTCATACCCGTCCCGATGGTGCGCCCTTCGCCGGAGGTGTCGCTTTCGAGACGCCTTTTGGCCGTCTCTACTCGAGCAATATCACCCCGGATCGCGAGCACGGGTTGGGTAACTGGACGGCGGACGAGTTTCGCCGGGCCTTGCACGACGGGCTGGGGCGAGAGGGTGAGCAGCTCTACCCCGCCTTTCCCTATACGGCCTTTACTCGGTTGAGCGACGAGGACGTCGCGGCGATCTTCGCCTATCTGCAGATCCAGCGACCGGTGCCCTATGCGCCGCCAGCCAATGCCCTGCGCTTTCCCTTCGATCAGCGCGCGCTGATCCGCGGCTGGAAGTGGCTCAACTTCACGCCGGGTCCGTTACCGGTGGCGGCCGAGGCACAGGTAGCACGGGGCGCCTACCTGGCGGAGGCGGTGGGGCATTGCCAGGAATGCCATACGCCGCGGACCTGGAGCCAGGGTCTCGACAGCGGGCGGGCCTATGCCGGGGCGACCCAGCAGGGCTGGACCGCCTGGAATCTCGCCGAGGACCCGCGCGGCCTCGGCGGCTGGAGCGATGCCAAGCTCGCCAGCTATCTGCGCGAAGGCCATCAGCGCGGCGAGGCTGTGGCGGCGGGCCCCATGGCCGAGGTGGTGAGTGGCGGTACACGCCATCTGAACGATGCGGATCTCGGTGCCCTGATCGCCTATCTGCGGACCCTACCAGCGCAGCCCGGAGCGGTTCCGGCGCGTGCCGAGGTGCAGCCGCCCGGTGAAACCGGGCCGCTCACTGCCGCCGAGGCGGAAAGTGCGGCCTTGCTGCAATCCGCCTGCGCCAGCTGTCATGCGCCGGACGACCGGGGGCCGGCCGGTCCCTATCCGCGCTCTTTCAGCAACTATTCGGCGGTGCGCGACCCGGCAGGGACCAACCTGGTACGCGTACTGCTCGACGGGCTCGACCGCCAGGGACGCACCGAGCACGCCTTCATGCCAGCCTATCGGGAGTTGCTCAGCGATCAGCAACTGGCCGATCTGGCTACCTACATCGGCCGCCGCTTTGGCGGCCACGCCGCCGATATTCGTCCCGAAGACGTGGCGGCGGCGCGCGAACGGGAGCACTAGCGGTGGCGGTCCTCGAACTCAAGGTCAATGGCGAGTCGCGACAACTCGACGTCGATCCACGCATGCCTCTGCTGGACGCTCTGCGCGACGAGCTGGGCCTCAAGGGGCCGAAATTCGGCTGTGGCCTGGGCGAGTGTGGCGCCTGTACGGTGCTGGCGGATGGCAAGCCGGTGCGTGCCTGTCTGCTGCCGGCAGCGTCCTTTGCCGGTCGGGATCTGCTGACCCTGGAGGGCTTGGGTACGCCAGCGGCGCCGCACGCGCTGCAACGGGCCTTCATCGAGGAGCAGGCGGCGCAGTGCGGCTATTGCATCCCCGGGATGGTGATGACCGCCCGGGCGCTGCTCGAACGCGTGCCCGATCCCAGCGATGCGCAGATCCGCCAGGCGCTGGCAGCCAATTTCTGTGGCTGCGGGACCCACTATCGCATCCTGCGCGCGGTCAGGCGGGCGGCGGTGCTCTTGCGCGACGGGAAGGCCTCGGCATGACGCTGTCCCGCCGCACCTTTCTCGGCGGCAGCGCGGCACTGCTGCTGGGGTTTAGCCTGCAGCGACCGGTTGCTGCCCAGGTGCTGCCTGCACCCACTGACACTGCGAGCTTGGCCAAGACCCTCGAACAGCGACAACTGGATGCCTGGCTGGCGGTGGATGCCCAGGGCCAGGTCACCGTCTACAGCGGCAAGGTGGAACTGGGTACCGGGGTTAGCACGGCGCTGCGACAGATCGTGGCCGAGGAGCTCTGCGTGGCCTTTGCCGCCACCCGGCTGATCCAGGGCGATACCCGGCTGACGCCCGACCAGGGCATCACCGCCGGCAGCAAGAGCTTGCAGGTGGGGGGCGCCCAGTTGCGCAAGGCCGCCGCCAGCGCGCGGCAATTCCTGTTTCTGGAAGGATCGCGACGCCTGGGGCTGGACCTGGCGGTGGTGGACACGGTGGATGGCCGCGTGGTCTATCGCGGCGATCCCACCGGGCGCTATGTTTCCTATGGCGAGCTGGTGGGCGGACGGCCGCTGGGACGGCTGGTCAATCAGGCCGTGCGTACCCGCGCCGTCAAGGACTACCGCCTGGTCGGTACCTCGGTGCCGCGCGAGGACATTCCCGCCAAGCTGTTCGGCAGCTTCGATTACGTCCACGACCTGCGCCTGCCCGGCATGCTGCACGGTTGCGTAGTGCGGCCGCCCTGCATCGGCTCGGCGCGGTTGGCAGGGGTGAGCCTTCGCGGTATCGATGCCAGCGCACTGCCGCCTGGCGCTCAGCTGGTGTACGAAGGCGCCTTTGTCGCGGTAGTGGCCGAGCAGCCCTGGCTGGCGCGGCAGGGCGCGGCGGCGCTGCGGGTGGACTGGAGCCTGGTACCCGACCTGCCGTTGCCGGGCGAACTCTATGCCCGGCTGGAAGCCAAGGCCGGACCGGCCGACATCCAGCAGGAGACCGGCGATGTCGCGGGGGAGCTGGCGAACGCCGCCCAGCGCCTGGACGCCGAGTATCGCTGGCCCTATCAGAATCACGACTCCATCGGTCCCTCCTGCGCGGTCGCGGATGTGGGGGCCGAGGGGGCCACGATCTGGAGCGGCACCCAAGGTGTCTATCAGCTGAGGGCAGCGCTGGCGGATCTGCTGGCGCTGCCGGAAGACAGCATCCATGTCATCTATCAGCAGGCCTCCGGCTGCTATGGCCATAACGGCGCCGATGACGCGGCAGCCGATGCGGCGCTGCTGTCCAAGCTGTGCGGCCGTCCGGTGCGGGTGCAATGGAGTCGCGCCGACGAACACGGCTGGAATCCCAAGGGACCGGCCATGCTGATGCGCCTGGCAGGGGGACTGAGCGCGGCCGGCGATCTGCTGGCCTGGCGCTTCGCCAACTGGACGCCCACCCATCTCACCCGGCCCAACGGCCTGACCGGCAAAGCGGCACTGCTCGCCGGACAGCTGGCCTATAACCTGCCGCTCAAGGGCGGCAAGGGCGGCGGCAATCGCAACGCGCCGCTGGACTATGACCTGCTCAATGTCCAGGTGGCGACCCATTGGCTGGAAGCCGGGGATTCGCCGCTGCGACCCTCGGCTCTGCGTGCTCTAGGGGCGGTCGGCAATACCTTCGCCAACGAGTCCTTTATGGACGAGCTAGCCCTGGCGGCCGGGGTCGACCCGCTGGAATTCCGCCTACGCTATCTGCAGGACCCTCGCGCGCGGGCGGTGCTGCAGGCCGCCACCGCCAAGGCCGATTGGCAACCTCCGGCCAGGCAGGAAAAGGCCTGGGACGGCGCCCTGGCGAAAGGGCAAGGCCTGGCCTTCCTGCGCTACGAAAACGAGAACGCCTATGTGGCCGCGGTGGTCGAGGTAGCGGTGAGCGAGGCCACGGGTATCCGGGTCACCCGGGTGGTGGTGGCCCACGACTGCGGTCTGATCGTCAATCCGGATGGCCTGCGCAATCAGCTGGAAGGCTGCGTGGTACAGGGCATCGCCCGGACCCTCAAGCAGGCGGTGCACTTCGATCACCTGGGGGTCACTAGCCTGGAGTGGGGCGCCTATCCGCCGCTGACCTTCAACGAATTGCCCGAGCTGGAACTGGAGCTGATCGATCGGCCGGAAGAGCCGGCGGTGGGGGCCGGGGAGGCCACCACCGCCGCCATCCCCGCGGCCATCGCCAATGCCGTGGCGGCGGCGAGCGGTCTGCGCCTGCGCGAGGTACCGCTGAATCGCCAGCGTCTGCGCGAGGCGCTGGCCGCCCGCCGCTAGGCGCGTTTCAGCCGCTGCTTGAAGAGCAGCGCGGCGCCGGCGCCCAGCACGGCGACCACCGCCACGCCGATCCACAGCGACTCGTTGCCGGCGAAGCTGAAGTGGTTGGCACCCTTGGCTGCCAGATAACCCGGGCCCATCATGAGTGGCGCCCAGACGATGGCGGACAAGATGTTGGCCGACTGGAAGCGCAGCTGGTTCATGGCCATCATTCCGGCCACCAGGGGCACGGTGTTGCGGATCATGGTCAGGAAGCGCCCGCCAAATACCGCGAAGAAGCCATAGCGGCGAAAGAACAATCGGGTCCTGGCCACCTGCTTGCGATAGCGGCGAAAGGGCGGGCGGTGGACGATGCTGGGACCGAGCCAGCGGCCGATGATATAGGAGCAGATGTCGCCGAGGATGGCACCGACGATGGCGGCCAGCACCAGCGGCACCGGCGAGAGCACCCCGGAGCCGGCCAGGCCGCCGACCACCAGCAGCAGCGCTGTGGCCGGAATGAAGACGCCCAGCAGCACCAGAGACTCGCCAAAGGCGAGCAGGCCGACGAGCAGCGGTGCCCAGGCCTGGTGGGTTTCGATAAAGCCAAGCAGCGATTGGGTCAGCGATTCCATGGGAGGCCACTCTTGCCGAAAATCCTAAGACTACGCGGCGCCTGCGGCCTGCTAGCCGTTTCAACAGCTTGAATCAATTTCCATTGCTGGAAGTGCGCGGGAGCGCGCATCGGCGCCCCGGTTGGACGCTTCAGCCTTCCGCCAAGGCGTCCTGAGCGGCCTGCCAGCGCAGTTCGTGACGCTCGCCGACGACGAAACGATCGCCCTGGAAGTCCCAGCGTTCCACGTCCACGGTCTTTTCCGCCCCTTCGCCAACCAGCAGGCGGTTGAAGGAGTTGGGTGAGGTGCCGCGCACGCGCGACGAGAGGGCGGTGCCGGCCTGCACGATCCAGACCTCGCGGGGCAGGGTAGGGTACTGGCGACTCAGCGGCAGCACATAGGGCAGGTGGATATGGCCACCCATCACCAGATCCAGGCCGGCATCGGCCCAGGTGGCCAGGGCATGATCGGCATTGTGCTGCAGATTGCTCAGGTCGCTGAGTTCGAGGGCGCCGAAGGGCTGGTGGGCGATGACGATGCGCAACTTGCCCGGGCCGGCGCGGCGCAGGCGTTCGGCGACGCGCTCGATCTGCTCGGTGCTCACCGCGCCATCCTTGTGACGTTGCGGGGCGGTGGTGTTGAGTCCGACCAGCAGAAGCTCGTCGTTCTCGAAACTGGGCTCCAGGTCCTGGCCGAAATGGCGGCGATAGTTGCCATAGGGCGTCAGGAAACGAGCGAAGACATTGTACAGCGGCAGGTCGTGATTGCCCGGGATCACCAGGGTTCGCGGAATGCCATGGCTTTCCAGGCGTTCGACGAAGGTCTTGGCGGCGGCGAATTGCTCGCGCCGTGCACGCTGAGTGATATCCCCGGAAAGGATGAGGACATCGGCGCCGTGTTCGCGGACATGGGCTTCCAGGGCCGCGACCACAGCGGGTTGCTCGGTGCCGAAGTGGGTATCGGAGATTTGCAGGAGGGTCGTCATGAGGACCTGGTTTCCAACGGATTCCCCTTTACGACCGCAACGGACGCCAAGCTATCCGGCTAGGCTAGTTAGACTTCGCCGTCGTGGTGCCAGGCGTCATGCAACTCGGACGCATTGGCTTCGCCGACTTCGGCGCGGGCCTTGAGCCAGTCCAGCAGCGCGGTACGGTCTTCCGCGGTGGGCGAGGTGTAGCGCTTGTTGGCCATGATGGTGCCTTCGACCCAGGCGTTGTCGAAACCGCCGATGTAGTCGAGCTTGCGCTCTTCGACGTAGTCGATGAAGTCGCCCAGGAAGGTGTCCAGATCGTCTTCGCTGAGTTCGTTCTTGAAGCTCACCTTGATTTCAAAGGCCAGTTCCTGGAATTCGCCCAGGTATTGCTTCTTGCGCAGGCGACGCTTCATGCGGCTCAAACGGGGATCTTGGTTGGTATCGGTCATGGCGAAGGCCTGGATATCGATGAAAGGGCGGGCATTATCCCTGGCGTCGACCGGTAATGCCAATGCCGAACGCCCCGGCGGCGGCGCCGTGTGCGGGATTCGGCTGCGACCAGAGCGCGCAGCATGACAGCCGGCGCTCAGTCACTGCCTTTGCCGGTAGAAATCTCAGGCGGCCATGGACGCGCAGGCATCGGCACAGGCTTCGCAAGCCCGGGCGCAGGCCTGGCAGTGATCGGCCTTGTGCTTGCCGCATTCGGCGGCGCAAGCGCGGCAGGTGGCCAGGCACAGGGCGCAGGCTTCGGCGATGCGGTCGCTGTTGCGCTGCATGAAGGTGGCGGCCAGGCGGCAGGCGTCAGCGCAATCGCGATCCAGGCGGATGCAGTCGCGCATCATGTCGATATGGTCTTCGCCGAGGCAGGCGCTGGCACAGGTTTCACAGGCAGCAGCGCAGTCGAGGCAGGCCTTGATGCAGGCGGCGAGGGTGGAATCGGTCATCGGGTATCTCCTGGCGTGGGGTGCCTAGGGTGGACCCGGTCATCCGGTGCCGAGTTCGGGCGGTGCGATCGATTGACGCTCTCCCGGGTAGTCCGTACCCTGCGCCCTTGCACGTGGTGCCCCGCTTGAGCCGGGGTGAAACAGGGAAGCCGGTCGAGCCGGCGCTGCCCCCGCAACGGTAGTTGAGTAGTAGCTGCGCGACACCCACTGGCCTAGCCGGGAAGGGGCGCAGCGGATGCCCAGGGCATCGGCTCACCAGCCCGGAGACCGGCCACGCTTGCGTTCATCTCGGCGATGCGGAGGGCGTCGCGCGGCGTCGCCACCTGCCTCGCGCGGGCGGCGTCTCTGCACTTTTCTCCGCCGCGCCCGCACCCGGAGAACCGCCCATGACCGACACCCCCGATTCGACCAGCCCCGAGCGCGACGAGCGCCACCGCGCGCGCATGGTGCGCAAGAAGGCGGTGATCGACGCCCGCATCGCCGAAGCCCAGGACGAACGCGGCCTGCTGCTGGTGCATACCGGCATCGGCAAGGGCAAGAGCAGCTCTGCCTTCGGCATGGCGGCGCGCGCCCTCGGCCACGGCATGAAGGTGGGCGTGGTGCAGTTCATCAAGGGCCGCCGCGACACCGGCGAGCAACTCTTCTTCAAGCGCTTCCCGGACGAGGTGCGCTACCACGTCATGGGCGAGGGCTTCACCTGGGACACCCAGGACCGGGCCCGCGACCTGCAGTCGGCTGCTGCAGCCTGGGCGGTGGCGGTGGAGCTGCTGCGCGATCCGGCCATCGGCCTGGTGCTGCTGGACGAACTCAACATCGCCTTCAAGCACGGCTATCTGGAGGTCGACCAGGTGCTAGCCGATCTGGCCGGGCGTCCGGCCCATCAGCATGTGGTGGTGACGGGCCGCGGTGCGCCGCCGGCGCTGGTCGAGGCCGCCGATACCGTGACCGACATGAGTCTGGTCAAGCACGCCTTCCAGGCCGGCGTCCGCGCCCAGCAGGGCATCGAATGGTAGGCGAGACGCGGCATTGCCCGGCGCTGCTGATCGCCGCCCCGGCCTCCGGTCAGGGCAAGACCAGCGTCACCGCCGCCCTGGCCCGGCTGCACGCCCGCCAGGGGCGGCGGGTACGGGTATTCAAGTGCGGTCCGGACTTTCTCGATCCGATGATCCTCGCCCGCGCGAGTGGCGCGCCGGTCTACCAGCTCGATCTGTGGATGATCGGCGAGACCGAGAGTCGCCGCTTGCTGTGGGAAGCGGCAGGGGAGGCAGATCTCATCCTTATCGAAGGCGTCATGGGTCTGTTCGACGGCCAGCCCTCGGCCGCCGACTTGGCCGAGCGCTTTGGCGTACCGGTGCTGGGCGTGATCGACGCGGCGGGCCTGGCGCAGACCTTTGGCGCCCTGGCCTATGGCCTCGCCCATTACCGGCCGAGCCTGCCCTTCGCCGGGGTGCTGGCCAATCGCAGCGGCAGTCCGCGGCAGACCCAGCTGATCCGCGGCAGCCTGCCGGCGGGCATGACCTTCTTTGGCAGCCTGCCGCGCGATGCCAGCATCGAGTTGCCTAGTCGTCACCTGGGGTTGATCCAGGCTGATGAGGTCACCGACTTGGATCGTCGTCTGGACATGGCGGCCGATGCCCTGGGCGCCAGTTCCGACATCGAATTACCGCCGCCGGTGGCCTTCGCCGCGCCGGAGCCGACCGCGGTCGAGCCGCTGCTGGCCGGAGTGCGCATCGGCGTGGCCCGGGACGCGGCCCTGGCCTTCATCTACCAGGCCAATCTGGATCTGCTGCGTGCCCTGGGTGCCGAGCTGCAGTTCTTTTCCGTGCTGGCCGACACGGCGCTGCCGGAGGTGGATAGCCTCTATCTGCCGGGCGGCTATCCCGAGCTGCACCTGCAGACGCTGTCCAACAACCTGGGCATGCGCGCGGCCATTCGCGCCCACCACGCCGCGGGCAAGCCGATCCTTGCCGAGTGCGGCGGCATGCTCTATCTGCTCGACGAACTGACCGACAAAGCCGGTGAATCCGCCAGCCTGCTCGGGCTGCTCCCGGGGAACGCGCGGATGCAGGCGCGGCTCACCGCCCTGGCCCTGCAGTCGGTGGACTTCGCGCAGGGCACCCTGCGCGGCCACACCTATCACCATTCGGCGCTGGAATCGCCTGTCGCGCCCTGGGCGCGCGGGCTGTGTCCCAATGGCAAGGCGGTGGCCGAGGCGGTCTACCGAGACGGTCGCCTCACCGCCAGCTATATTCACTTCTATATGCCGTCGGCACCCGCCGCGGCCGCCGCGATGCTTAAGCCGTGACCACGACACCCTATACCCCCGCCGAACAAGCCGCCGTCTACCGAGCCATCGCCGAGCGCCGCGACATGCGCCATTTCTGCGGTGGCGAGGTGCCTCCCGAACAACTGGCCCGCCTGCTGGGCGCTGCGCACCAGGCACCTAGTGTCGGGCTGATGCAGCCCTGGCGCTTTCTGCGCATCAGCGATCCGGCCTTGCGCCAGCGCCTGCACGAACTGGTGGAGGAGGAGCGCTGCGCCACCGCCGACGCCCTTGGCGAGCGCAGCGACGACTTCATGAAGCTCAAGGTGCAGGGCATCCTCGACTGCGCCGAGGTACTGGTGGCGGCGCTCATGGATGGTCGCGAAGCCCATGTCTTCGGCCGCCGTACCCTGCCGGAAATGGACCTCGCCTCGCTGTCCTGCGCCATCCAGAATCTCTGGCTGGCAGCGCGCTGCGAGGGCCTGGGCATGGGCTGGGTGTCGCTGTTCGAACCGGCAGCGGTACGCAGCCTGCTGGAGATGCCGGAAGGCTCCCAGCCGGCGGCCATCCTCTGCCTGGGACCGGTGGAAGCCTTCTACCCGCGACCCATGCTGGAAGAGGAGGGCTGGCGTCAGGGGCGGCCACTGGAGGAACTGGTCTTCGAGAATCGCTGGGGCCAGAAGCCATGATGCTGGCCTTCGCGGTCGTCGGCGGCATGCTGCTCGACCTGTTGTTCGGCGAGCCCCGCCGTGCCCATCCCCTGGTCCTGTTCGGCCGCCTGGCCGACAGCCTGGAAGCGCGCTTCAATCCTGGCGGCCGCGGTTGGCGCAGTCATGGGGTGATGGCCTGGAGTCTGGCCGTGTTGCCCTGGGTACTGCTCACCGCCTTGCTCTGCCAGATCGGCTGGCTGGCCTGGATCATCCAGCCGCTGGCGCTGTATCTGGCGGTGGGGTTGCGCAGCCTCGGCGAGCACGCCGAACCGGTGGCGCGCGCCTTGCAGCGCAACAACCTGCCCGAGGCGCGGCGCCGGGTCGGCTATCTGGTCAGTCGCGAAACCACTGAGCTGGACGAAACCGCCGTGGCCCGCGCCGCCACTGAATCGGTGCTGGAAAATGGCAGCGATGCCGTCTTCGCCGCGCTGTTCTGGTTCGCCCTGCTCGGTGCCCCGGGCGTTGTGCTCTATCGCCTGGCCAATACCCTGGACGCCATGTGGGGCTATCGCACGCCGCACCTGGAGCGCTTCGGCTGGGCCGCGGCGCGGCTGGACGATGTCCTCAACTATATCCCCGCGCGCCTGGTGGCCCTGACCTATGCCTGTCTCGGCCGCTTCTGGAGCGCCATCGAAAGCTGGCGGACCCAGGCGCCGTTGTGGGACAGCCCCAATGCCGGCCCGGTAATGGCGGCCGGTGCCGGCGCCCTGGGCGTGAGCCTGGGCGGCCCAGCCCGCTATCACGGCAAATGGCACGAGCGCCCGGTGCTGGGCCGCGGTCCGGCGCCAACCTTCCTGGCCATCACCCGCGCCCTGAAACTGGTCCGCCGTGGCGCCTGGCTGTGGACCGCGCTGATCGCCCTGGGAGGACTGCTGCTTGCTTGAGCACGGCGGTCGCCTGAGGCGCGCGGCGCGCCGCTACGACATCCCCCTGGCCGACTGGCTGGACCTGTCCACCGGCCTGGCCCCCTGGCCCTGGCCATTGCCGGAGATTCCCGCCAGCGCCTGGGCACGGCTGCCCGAGCCTGACGACGGCCTGGTGGAAGCCGCCTGCGCCTGCTACAGGGCCTGCGCGGCACTGCCGGTGGCCGGCTCCCAGGCCGCCATCCAAGCGCTGCCGACCCTGCGCCCAGCCGCGCGGGTCGCGGTGCTGGCGCCCTGTTATGCCGAGCATGCCCTGGCCTGGCGTCGCGCCTGGCACGAGGTGCTGGAGTGGGACGAGACAGGCATCGCGACCCACCTCGACCAGCTGGATGTGGTGGTGGTGGTCAACCCCAACAACCCTACGGGCGAGCGCCTGTCGCCCGCCCGGCTGCTGGACTGGCACGCCCGGCTCGAACGCCGCGGCGGCTGGCTGGTGGTGGACGAGGCCTTCATGGATCCCACCCCGGGAGCAAGTCTTGCACCCTTCAGCGATCTGCCCGGACTGATTGTGCTGCGCTCCTTCGGCAAGTTCTTCGGACTGGCGGGGATGCGGCTGGGCTTCGTGCTGGCGGCGCCGAGCCTGCTGGCGCGCCTTGACGAGTACCTCGGTCCCTGGACGGTGAACGGCCCCAGTCGTTATCTCGCCCGGGAACTGCTGGCCGATCAGCCGGCCCAGCAGCGTCAGCGCGAGGCGCTGCTCGAGGCTGGCGAGCGCCTGGCCGCGGTGCTCGCCCGGCATGCCCTGGCGCCCAGCGGTGGTTGCGCCCTGTTTCAATTGCTGCAGCGCCCGGATGTCGCGGATCTGCACGAACACCTGGCCCGCCAGGCCATCCTGACCCGCCTGTTTCCCGCGCTTGGCGCCCTGAGATTCGGCCTGCCCGGCGACGAGGCCGGCTGGCAGCGCCTGGACCAGGGCCTCGCCAGCTACCGGAGTTCCCTATGAGTACGCTGATGGTGCAGGGCACCACCTCCGACGCCGGCAAGAGCACCCTGGTGGCCGCCCTGTGCCGTTGGCTCTATCGCCAGGGTGTGGCCGTGGTGCCCTTCAAGCCGCAGAACATGGCGCTCAACAGCGCCGTGACCGCCGATGGCGGCGAGATCGGCCGCGCCCAGGCGGTCCAGGCCCAGGCCTGTGGCCTGGCGCCCCATACCGACATGAATCCGGTGCTGCTCAAGCCCAATACCGATGTCGGGGCCCAGGTGATCATCCATGGCCGGGCCGTCACCAGCATGGATGCCAAGGCCTATCACGTCTACAAGCCGATAGCCCGCGAAGCGGTGCTGGCCTCCCATGCGCGGTTGGCCGAGCGCTATCAGGTGGTGCTAGTGGAAGGCGCCGGTTCGCCGGCCGAGATCAACCTGCGCCAGGGCGACATCGCCAACATGGGCTTCGCCGAGGCGGTAGACTGCCCGGTGCTGCTGGTGGCCGACATCGACCGCGGCGGCGTCTTCGCCCATCTGGTCGGCACCCTGGACCTGCTCGAACCCAGCGAGCAGGCGCGCGTCGCCGGCTTCATCATCAACCGCTTCCGTGGCGACCTGGCCTTGCTGCAACCCGGGCTGGACTGGCTCGAAGCCCGTACCGGCAAGCCGGTGCTCGGCGTGCTGCCCTATCTGCATGACCTGCACCTGGAAGCCGAGGATCGCCTGGCCACCGGCCAGGTCGCCAAGCAGGGACCGCGCCTGCGGGTGGCGGTGCCGGTGATGCCGCGGCTGAGCAACCACACCGATTTCGATCCTCTGCGCCTGCATCCCCAGGTGGAATTGCTGTTTGTCCGACAGGGCGAGGCGCTGCCCGCCGCGGATCTGATCATCCTCGGCGGCTCCAAGAGCGTGCGCAGCGACCTGGCTTTCCTGCGCGCCCAGGGCTGGGACACGGCCATCGCCCGTCACCTGAGATACGGGGGACGGGTGCTGGGCATCTGCGGCGGCTTCCAGATGCTTGGCGAGCGGATCGCCGATCCCCTCGGGCTGGAAGGCGCACCGGGTGACAGCGCCGGTCTGGGCCTGTTGGCCATGACCACCGAGCTGGCGGCGGAAAAGCAGCTGCGCAACGTGCACGGCTGGCTGAACGACGGCGATGCCGAGGTGGCCGGCTACGAGATCCATGCAGGCGTCAGCCAGGGCCCGGCCCTAGAGCGCCCGGTACTGCGCTTCGCCGATGGCCGTGTCGACGGCAGCCTCAGCGACGACGGTCAGGTGCTGGGCACCTACCTGCACGGCCTGTTCGAGTCACCCGCCGCCAGCGTCGCCCTGCTGCGCTGGGCCGGCCTGGCCGAGCCGCAGCAACTGGACTACCACGCCCTGCGCGAACGGGATCTGGAGCGCCTGGCCGATCTGGTCGAACACCACCTGGACACCGGGCGCCTGCGCGCCCTCTGTGAGCTCTAGATGCGCGAATTCATCCTCGGCGGCGCTCGCTCCGGCAAGAGCGCCCTGGCCGAGCGCCTGGCCGCCGAGTCCGGCCTTGCCGTCACCTATATCGCCACCGCTGGCGGCAGCGATGCCGAGCTGGCGCGGCGCATCGAGCGCCATGCCGCCCGCCGGCCGGCGCACTGGGCGCTGGTGGAAGAACCCCTGGCGCTGGCCGAACGCCTACGCAGCCTGGCGGCGCCGGAGCGCTGCCTGCTGGTGGACTGCCTGACCCTCTGGCTGACCAATCTGCTCCTGCTCGACGATCCCCGGCGCCTCGATCATGCCTGCGCGGAGCTGCTCGAGGTCGTGCCGCAGTTGCCCGGCCACCTCATCTTCGTCAGCAACGAAACCGGCCTGGGCGTCGTCCCGCTGGGCGAGCTGACACGCCGTTATGTCGATGCCGCCGGCGAATTGCACCAGGCCCTGGCCGCGCGCTGCGAGCGCGTGGTGCTGACCGTCGCCGGTCTCCCCCTGACCCTCAAAGGAACCCCGCTATGAGCATGCCCTGGTGGCAAGGACCCTGCCGCCAACCCGATACCGCTGCCGCCGAAGCCGCGCGCCAGCGGCAGACGGTATTGACCAAGCCGAGCGGTTCGCTCGGCGATCTGGAAGTGCTGGCCATTCAGATGGCTGCCCTGCAGGGCACGCCGCGTCCGCTGCTGCAGCGCACCGCCATCGCGGTCTTCGCCGGTGATCACGGCGTGGTGGAGGAGGGCGTCTCGGCCTATCCGCAGTCCGTGACCGCCGAGATGGTGCGCAACTTCGTTCGCGGCGGGGCAGCCATCAGCGTGCTCGCCCGGCAACTGGACGCCGCCCTGGAAGTCATCAATCTGGGTACCGTCACGCCTCTGGAAGCCTTGCCCGGGGTCATCGACCTGCCGCTGGGGCGCGGCACCGCCAACTTCACCCTGACCCCGGCCATGACCCACGACCAGTGCCAGGCCGCGCTACAGGCCGGGCGCGACGCCGTGCTGCGCGCCTGTGCCGGCGGTGCCGATCTCTTCATCGGCGGCGAGATGGGCATCGGCAACACCACCGCCGCCAGCGCCCTGGCCAGCGTGCTGCTGGACACCTCGCCACTGGCCCTGGCCGGCCCCGGTACCGGGCTGGACGCCGATGGCGTGGCGCGCAAGGTGGCGGTCATCCAGCGCGCCCTGTTGCGCCATGGCGACGCCCTGGAGGACCCCTACGAACTGCTGCGCCGTCTGGGGGGCTTCGAGCTGGCCGCCCTGACCGGTGCCTATATAGCCTGCGCCCAGCAGGGTCTGCCGACCCTGATCGACGGTTTCATCTGCTCGGTGGCAGCCCTCTGCGCCCAGCACCTGCAACCCGATACCCGCGACTGGCTGCTGTTCGCCCACTGTGGCGCGGAGCCCGGCCACGCCGCGGTGCTACTGGCGCTGGGTGGCGAACCCCTGCTGGATCTCGGCCTGCGCCTGGGCGAAGGCAGCGGTGCGGCGCTAGCCGTGCCGCTGCTGCAACTGTCCTGCCGCCTGCACAGCGAGATGGCCACCTTCACCGAAGCCAGCGTCTCCAGTCGCGCCCATGACTGACTGCTGGCTGCTGCGCCATGGCGTCACCGAAGGCCCCGAAGGCTTTCGAGGACGCCTGGATCCGCCGCTGTCGGAGCAGGGGTGGACACAGCTGCGCGCCGCTGTCGCCCTGCAGCCGCCTTTCGAGCTGATCCTGACGTCGCCGCAGCAACGCTGTGCCCGCTTCGCCGAATGGCTGGCGGCGGAGCAGGGTGCCGAGCTGGCGGTGGAGGCCGATCTGCGTGAGCTGGATTTCGGCGCCTGGGAAGGCCGTACTGCCGCCGAGCTCATGCAGGGTCAGGCGGAAGCCCTGGGGCGGTTCTGGGCCGATCCCTATGCCTATACGCCGCCCGGGGGCGAGCCCGTGGCGGCCTTCGCTGAGCGGGTCCTAGGGGCGGTAGCGCGCTGGCGGCTACGGCTGCAGGGCCGGCGCAGTCTGATCGTTACCCACGGCGGCGTCATCCGCCTGCTGCTGGCCCGCCAGCGGGGGCTGCCACCCAAGGATCTGCTGCAGGTCGAGGCGCCCTACGCGACCCTGCAGCCGCTGGCGCTGGAGGAGGGCTGATGCCGCTGCCGCTGCTGATCGCCGTGCAGTTTCTGACCCGTCTGCCGGTGCGACTGCCCGGCATGCCGCCAGCCGCGGCCGTCGGCCGCTCGGTGCTCTGGTATCCGGCGGTGGGCCTGCTGCTGGGTGCGCTCCTCAGTCTGATCGCCTGGCTGGGGGCGTCGGGTGGTGTCTTGCTGCAAGCGGCCCTGGTGCTGGCCGGCTGGGTGATCCTCACCGGCGGCCTGCATCTGGACGGCCTGGCCGACACGGCGGATGCCTGGATCGGCGGCTACGGTGACCGCGAGCGGACCCTGGCCATCATGAAGGATCCGGCCTGCGGCCCCATGGGCGTGCTGGCGCTGCTGCTGACCTTGTTGCTCAAGTGGAGCGCCCTGGTGGTGCTCCTGCCCCACGCGCCAGCCGCGCTGTGGCTGGCGCCGCTGGCCGGTCGCCTGGCATTGCCCTGGCTGTTGCTGACCACCGCCTATGTGCGCCCTGGCGGTCTGGGCGATCTGCTCAGTCGTCACCTGCCGCGAAAGGCCCTGGTCCGGGTTCTGCTGCTGGGGGGGGTGGGCATGGTTCTGCTAGCCCAGGGCCTGACCGCGCTGCTAGTGACCGCCGGGATCGCCCTGCTGGTGCGTCGTGCCTTGCGCCGGCGGCTTGGCGGTACCACGGGCGATACCGCGGGCGCCCTGCTGGAGATCGTCGAGGCCGGGGTACTGGTAGCGCTGGCCCTGACGCTGGGCTGAAAAACCGGCCCAAGCGTGAGATACCCGGGATTTTGCGATCTCCGTCCTTGAATGACCCGGGTTAACGGGTTAATAAGGCGCCTGGTTGCGCGCCCAGCGAAGCCACCTCGGCACGTGCGGATCCGGAGGGAGTCGTCGTCAGCTGGACAAGGAGCCCCAATGACCGATGCGCCTCACAGCGCCGCCTCGCCCCGGGAAGTCGCCCCCGCGTCGCGGCTCCGTCTCAAGCCCCGTAGCCTGTTCGCCAAGTTCTTTCTGGCGTTCATCCTGGTGGATGCCCTGGGCACCCTGCTGTTCACCCTGCACAGCTATCGCCAAGCGCGCGACGCCAGCAGCCAGAGCATCGACTATCGCCTGATGAGTGCGGCCCTGGCGCTGCCGGAGATCCTGGGCGAAGACTATCTCGCCCAGTTACAGGATCCGGCCAAGGCGGACCCCGAACGCTACCAGCGTACCCTGATCACCCTGGATCGCTATGCCCGCAAGGCCGGGCTGGCCTCGCTCTATGCCTTCGTCAAGGAGGGCTCGAGCTTTCGCTTCATCATGGATTCGGCCAACGAGGAAGAAATCCGCGTCGGCTACTTCGGCGACTATCGCCAGCTTTACGATCAGGCACCCCCGGAGCTCGGTGCGGTATTTGCCGATCATCAACCGCGTTTCGCGGAATACCAGGATAACTTTGGCAGTTTCCGTTCCCTGTTCCTGGCCATTCCAGGACAGGACGGGCAAGCAGTCGTCATAGGGGCGGACATGTTCATGGAAGGAATAGCAGCGGCGGAGCAGTCGGCTCTGCTGGATTCGCTGCTCATAGGCGCCATCATCTTCGCGATGGGCGCCCTGGTCAGCCGGATATTGGCCGGCGCGCTCAATCGCTATCTGGCCCGTCTCGGGCAGGCCACTGAACGCATCGCCGACGGTGACTATCAGCTGGGTCTCAAGGAAGGCCGCGATCCGGTTGGCCGGCTGGGCCGGGCCATGAACCAGATGGGCGCCGCCCTGGCCGCGCGCGAGCGGCGTATCAACCAACTGGCCTTTCGCGACATGCTCACCCGCCTGCCCAATCAGGTACGACTGGTGCTGGAAATCCGCCAGCGCATCGAGCGCGCCGCGGCCGGACGCTTCGCCGTGCTGCTGCTGGACGTGGCCAACTTCCGCAACATCAACGAATTGCTCGGCCAGGAAGGCGGCGACAAGATCCTGCGCCACCTGGCCCGCCGGCTGCGGGTCGCGGCGCCGGAAGAGAATGGCGTGGCGCGGATAGGCGCCGACACCTTCGTCCTGCTGTTGCCCTGGTTCGACGACGCCTCGGCGGAGGCGGCCCTGCTGTCGCTGCGCAACCTGGTGGAGAAGCCCTTCGTCAGCGGCAACCAGCGGGTGTCCCTGCGCATCACCTTTGGCATCGCCTGCTATCCCGAGCATGGCGCCAGCGCCGAAGCCCTGCTGGCCAACGCCGAGACCGCGTTGCAGGACGCGCGGCGGCGCCAGCTGCCCTTCGCCTTCCATGATCCGGACCAGGAACGTCAGCGGCAGCTCGGCATCGCCTTGCTCGACGCCCTGGACCTGGCCGTGGACCATGATCAGCTGCGGCTCTATCTGCAACCCAAGATCGCGCTGCCCGGCGGCCGCGTCGAAGGTGCCGAGGTCCTGATCCGCTGGCAGCATCCGGAACTGGGCCTGCTAAAGCCGGATGCCTTCGTCGGCATCGCCGAACAGAGTCGCAAGATCTGCGACATCACCCTCTGGGTGCTGGAGCGCTGCATGCGCCTGCAACGGCAACTGGGCGCCCTCAAGCTCAACGTCAATCTGTCGCTGCTGGACCTCGAGCATCCGGCCTTCATCGCCCGCATCGGCCGGCTGCTGGACGAGACCGGCGCAGTGGCCGCCGGCTTCTGCCTGGAGATCACCGAATCCCGCGCCATGAGCAATCCAGGCAGGTACTCGACTGCCTGCGCCAGCTCAAGGCGATGGGTTTCGAATTGTCGCTGGACGACTTCGGCGCCGGGCATTCCTCGCTGGCCTGCCTGAGCAGCTTTCCCATCGACGAGCTGAAGATCGATCGCCAGTTCATCGAGCACTGCCAGCTGCCCGGTGATCAAGAGGTGATCAGGCTGCTGGTCCAGCTTGGCCAGTTGCGCGGGTTGCGTGTGGTAGCCGAAGGCGTGGAAACCCGCCAGGCTCTGGAGGTGCTCACCGAGCTGGGCTGCGACCAGATCCAGGGTCAACTCGTGGCTGGTGCCCTGTCGCTGGACGACTTCCAGCGCTGGTATGCCGAGCAGGAACAGGGCCTCTGGGCGCTCAGGGCGTAGGCAAGGACTGAGGCCGCTCGCCGAGCAGGGAAGCCGTCTCGATCAGCCTTCCGAAAAGCACGAAGCCGCCTCGCGGCGGCTTCGTTAGCGGATCCTGACGCTTAGAAGCGATAGGTCAGCTGAGCACCCAGACCGTGGGCGCTGTTGTCGTACTTGGCGCTGTAGCCGGCCTTGGTGGAGGTGGCGGGGCGATTCACCGACACGTCGTCTTCCCAGAGGTAGGCATAGGCGACGTCGATGGTCATGTCCTTGGTCGGCGACCAGCCTGCACCCACCGAGAAGGTCTTGCGATCGCCCACCGGAATGCGCACGTTGCGGTCGCCGTTGTCCGCCGGGGTGGGGTCTATCGCCATACCGGCACGCAGTACCCACTGGGGATTCAACTGATAGGCCGCGCCGATGGCGTAGGACCAAGTGTCCTTCCAGTGGAGCTCTTCCGACACGGTCGCCAGGGGTGAACCCAGCACCGGTAGGGTGGGCGTGCCCTCGTTCTCGACGTCGATCGACTTGAGGCGACTCCAGCGGGTCCAGGTGGCGCCGGCGTACATCGTCCAGTCGTTGTTCAGCCGATAGGTGAAGGAGGCGTCGGTGCTCTCCGGCAGGGTGATGTTGAGGCTCGCGTCATACTTGCCATTGAGGCGGCTGACCAAGGCGTTGGTAATGGGGCTGGCCTGGCTGTTGGCGCCCGTGACCTCGGTGTTGCCCTTGAGCTTGTAGGTGACCTTGGAGTGGTAGGTCAGGCCGAAAGTCAGGTCATCGGTCAGGTCCGCCAGCAGGCCGACGTTGAAGCCGTAGGCGGTGTCATCGCCGTCGATCTTGACCTGGCCATCCTGGGTGCTGCCGAAGTTGACGTTGCTGTTGAGCTTGCCTTCGATGCGGTTGATGGTTGGACCGAAGCCGATGGAGACCTTGTCGGTGATCTTGTAGCTGACGGTGGGCTGGATGGTGATGACTTCCACCTTGCTCGCCTGGCCCTGGTAGCGACCCTGGAAGGCGTGCTCGTAGTTGCTGATCAGCGCATAGGGGACATACACACCCAGGCCGAAGTGCAGGCGGTCATCCACCGGAGTCACGAAGTAGCCGAAGGGCACCACCGAGTTGGGCACCATGTCGCCGTCGTTGCTGCCCTGAACGGCCTGGCCGTTGGCATAGCGGCCGCTGGCGTCCTTGATGTCGATCTTGGCATGGATGTAGGCGCCGCCCAGGGACACCTCGCGACCCAGGCGCGACATGCCGGCCGGGTTGCCATAGATGGTGGAAGCGTCCTGCGCGGAGGAAGAGCGTCCGGCGAAGGAAGTACCCATCCCGCTGACACTTTGTTCGTTGATAGCCAGACCGTTCGCCAGGGCATAGCCGGAAGCGCTCGAAACGGCCAATGCAAGTAGGGTCAGTTTTATTGTTTTCATGCTCTTGCAGCTCCATTGAAAGGCGAGAAGCGCTTACCTCCGCGGATTCCCAAGTCCGAGTGAGTACCTGCGCACACTCAGCTTTTAGCAGGCCCTGCTTGCGAATACAAAAAAAACTATTCGGTCACGTTTGGTTCGGGGTGGTCAGCAAGCGTTCATCCGACGAACCCGCCTGGAAAGCCGCTGAATGCCATGCCTTCGGGCACCTGAAAGGCGGGTCAAGCGGCACCTAAGATCGTGCCAGGGTGGCTTATACTGTCGGCTCATCTGTTCGGAGTGCGCCCTTGACTTCTGCCCCTCACTGGATTCGCGACGACGCGGCGCTGGCCGCCCTCTGCGCGCGCTGCCAGACCTTGCCCTTCATCGCCCTCGACACCGAATTCATGCGGGTCGACACCTTCTATCCCAAGGCCGGCCTGATCCAGATCGGCGACGGCGAACAGGCCTATCTGGTCGATCCCCTGTGCATCGGCGACTGGACACCCTTCGCCGCGCTGCTGGAAGACCCGGCCGTGGTCAAGGTGCTGCACGCCTGCAGCGAAGACCTGGAAGTGCTGTTGCGCCTGACCGGCAGCCTGCCCCAGCCGCTGTACGACACCCAACTGGCGGCGGCCTATCTGGGCCTGGCGCATTCCATGGGGTATTCGCGGCTGGTCGCCGAAGTGCTCAAGATCGACATCCCCAAGGACGAGACCCGCTCCGACTGGCTGCAGCGCCCCCTGACGCCGCTGCAGGAGCGTTATGCGGCGGCCGACGTGACCTATTTGGTCGACGTCTACCTCTATCTCGATGCGCGCCTGGATGACCAGCGGCGGGCCTGGCTGCTGGAGGATGGCGCCGAGCTGGTGGCCAATCTGCGCCGCGTCAGCGATCCCTGGGAAGCCTATCGCGACGTCAAGCTGGCCTGGCGCCTGTCGCGTCAGCAACTGGCGGTGCTGCGGGTGCTCTGCCACTGGCGCGAGGTCCAGGCCCGCGAGCGCGACCAGCCGCGCAACCATGTCCTGCGCGAACGCTCGCTGTGGCCGCTGGCGCGTTTCCAGCCGACCGACAAGCAGGCCCTGGCGCGCATCGACGACATGCATCCGCGTACCGTGCGCCAGGATGGCGATACCCTGCTGGCGCTGATCGCCGAAGGCGCGGCCACCCCGGCAGAGCAATGGCCGGCGCTGCAGTCCGAGCCCTTGCCCCATGAGGCGTCGCCGCTGCTCAAGGCCTTGCGCGCCATCGGCGAACGGGACGCCGAGGTCCTGGGCATGGCGCCGGAACTGATGCTGCGTAAAAAGGTGCTCGAAGCCCTGCTGCGCACCGGCTGGCCCGATGGCGCCTATCAGTTGCCCGACAACCTGCGGGGCTGGCGTCGCGAGCGCTTCGGTCAGGCCCTTCTCGATCACCTGCAGGCGCAGCGCACTCCGCTTGCGCCCCTGGAAGACACGCCATGAAATTGCTCTGCTCCATCTACCGAAGCCCGCGCAAGCCGGAAATGTACCTTTATGTGGACAAGCTCAAGGGCCTGACACTTGTCCCCGAGGGCCTGCTCACGGCCTTCGGGCCCCCGGCACTGGCCTTCGAATTCGTGCTGACCCCGGAGCGCAAACTGGCGCGAGAAGATGTCGCCAAGGTCCTCGAAAACATCGCCAAGCAGGGCTACCACTTGCAGATGCCGCCGCCGGAGCTGGAGCGTGACGACTACATCGAGCACCTGCCTGAAGAACTGCTGCGTCTTAACGATCCGCTATGACCGCCGTCCTGCTGCTGGAAGACGCGCCGGCCGGCTATGTGCGGGCCTGGCGTCAATTGGCGCCTGACCTGGAGCTACGGGTGCCGGTGGACCTGGCCGAGGCCGCACGTCTTGCGCAGCAGCCGTGCTACTGGCTCGGCCAACCCGATCGCGCCGCGGCACTGCTGCGCCAGGGCGCCAAGCCGACCTGGCTGCAATCCACCTGGGCCGGCTACGCACCGCTGCTGGCCGCGGATCTGCCATACGACTATCGCTTCAGCAGGGCGGTGGGACTGTTCGGCCAGAGCATCGGCGAATACGTGCTCACCTATCTGCTGCAGCACGAACGTCAGGTCGCGGCGCGTCAGCTCAGTCAGCAAGAAGGACGTTGGGATACCCGGGCGCCGGGCACCCTGGCCGGGCGGCGGCTGTTGCTGGTCGGCGCAGGGGACATCGGCCAGGACATCGCCCGCCTGTTCGCGCCGTTCGGGATGAGCCTCACGGGCGTCGCCCGTAGTGCACGGACCCTGCCTGGTTTTGCGCGGGTCGTGCCGCTCTCCGAGCTGCATCAGGCGGCGCGGGAGACCGACTTCGTGGTCAATCTGCTGCCGGACAGCGCCAGCACCTGGAATCTCTACGACGCGGCGTTCTTCGCCGCCTTGCCCGAGGGCGCCTTGTTCATCAATGCCGGACGCGGCACCAGCGTGGTGGACGCTGATCTGATCGCGGCGCTGGAAAGCGGCCGATTGGCCGGAGGGGTGCTGGACGTGTTTCGCCAGGAGCCGTTGCCCGCGGAGCATCCCTTCTGGCAGACACCCAACCTGCAGCTCACCGCCCATATTGCCGGACCCACGCCGCCGGCTGCGGCCGTTCGGTTGTTCCTCGACAATCTCCAGCGCCTGCAACAGGGACAGCCCCTGCGCGGCGCCGTCGAGCTGACTGATCAGCTGAAGGTATAGGGACCGGCTACCGCCAGCTCTTCGACAGTCAGTCGCGGACTGGGCAGCTCGCGTGCCTGCAGGGATTCCGGCAGGCTGGCCTTGTCACCCAGCTTGCCGATGGCCACCGCCAGCTCGATCTTGAAGGACGCCGGCACCTTCAGGTCACGCTGGATGCCTTCGCGATCGATCCCCGCCATGCCGTGCACATGCCAGCCGGCATTGCTCGCCTGCAGCGCCAGATAGGCCCAGGCTGCACCGGCGTCAAAGCTATGGCTGGGGAAGGGGACTTCCTCGCCGCTGCTGGCGCGCAGCAGAGTGGTTTTCGACAGGATGATCACTAGGGCCGACGCATGCTGCGCCCAGGAGCGGTTGAACTCGCTGATCAGCGACAGGAACAGATTCCAGTGGGCGTCGTCGCGCCGTGCATAGAGGAAGCGCCAGGGCTGAGCGTTGAACGCTGAAGGCGCCCAGCGCGCGGCCTCGATGAAACCGAGCAGGGTCTCTTCCTCGATGGGTGTGGGTTCGAAGGCTCGAGGCGACCAGCGCTGCACAAACTGCGGATCGACGGGATACTGGGGCGTACGGCTGCTGCTGGTCATGGATTCCACGCTTGGAAAAGGAAAGAACGGCACGGTAATCCGACCCGGCGGAGGCGACAAGGGCGCGAACGGTGCTTGGCGCTCGCGGCGTGCGGCACTAGACTGCGCGCCCTCTCTCTTTGCCACGATCCCTGCCATGGCCGCCATCACCCAGCCGTTCTGGAAGCGCAAGACCCTCGACCAGCTCGATGCCCAGGAATGGGAGTCGCTGTGCGACGGTTGTGGCCTGTGCTGCCTGCAGAAGCTCGAAGACGAGGACGACGGCGCCGTCTACTACACGCGCATCGCCTGCAAGCTGCTGGATCTCAAGACCTGCCAGTGCAGCCGCTACGCCGAGCGCACCCGCTTCGTCCCAGACTGCATCCAGCTCACTCCCGCCCAGGCCGACCAGTTCGCCTGGCTGCCGCCCACCTGTGGCTATCGCCTGGTGGCCGAAGGCAAGGACCTGCCGGAATGGCACCCGCTGATCTGCGACGACCCCGAGGCGGTGCACAAGGCCGGCATCTCCCAGTCCGGCCGCATGCTCAGCGAGACCCAGGTCGCCGAAGACGACTGGGAAGACTATCTGATCTTTCGCGCGGGCTAGCCCAGCGGCGACTCCATGTGCGAGGTGCGCTCGACGGCGCCGTAGCGATCGCCGACCGCATGGGCGCGTTCCAGCAGGATCTTCAGCTCGGCCAGGTCCTGGGCGATGCGGGTGCCAGGGTCGCGGCGCAGCAGCCGGGCGAACAGATGGCCGAGGCGACCGGCTGGCGGCTCGTAGGCCATGACCGCCGTCACCTCGGTGCCACCGGGCACGTCGGCGAAGCTGACCCAGCCCAGGTTGTTCAGGCCGGCGTAACCGCACGAGCGCCAGCCGATCAACTGGCCGGGGATGTCGTCGGTGACTTCGGCGTCCCATTCGAAACGCCCCATGGGCGCCTTGACCACCCAGTGGGAGTAACGGTCGTTGAGCACGTCCACGCGTTCGATATGGCGCATGAAGATCGGCAGGTTGGAGAAGTCGCGCCAGAAGCGATAGAGCTCATCGCGGGGGCGGGCGATGACGACCCGGCGGGTCTGGGAGGCCGCTGAATGCCAGGCCAGCGAACGGCGGACGTCGCGTTCGAAACGCACCTTGCTCAGGGTGCGTTTGATCGAGCAGTGTCCGCGCAGGCCACGTTTCAGCAGCCAGGCACCGGTGGCGCCGGTCAGCAGACCGAGCAGACCGCCACGCGCCAGGCCGCGGCTGATCAGCAGACCACCACCGGTCACGGAGGCCAGGCGTTCGACGCCCTTGATGGCAGCGGCGTCGCGAGGCGGAGGAGCGAGAGGGGGAGTGGGGGCATCTAGGTGCATGGCAGATTCTCCTTTAGCTGTGGAAAAGACCTGCCCAGAGCCCCCGCCGTTCCCTAGCCGGTCAGGCCCAGTACCCGGAAGACGAAGGCGTATTCCAGGGCCACGTCGCGCAAGGCCTGGTAACGCCCGCTCATGCCGCCGTGGCCGGCGCCGAATTCGGTCTTGAGCAGGAGCAGGGGGGCCTGCTCGGTCCGCCGCTCGCGCAACCGCGCCACCCACTTGGCGGCTTCCCAGTACTGCACCCGGGTGTCGTGATAGCCCGCCACCGCGAGGATGGCCGGATAGGCCTGGGCCTTCACGTTTTCATAGGGCGCATAGCTGGCGATGCGCTCGCGCACTTCCGGCTCGTTCGGATCGCCCCATTCGTCGTACTCGGTCACGGTCAGCGGCAGATCCGGCTTGAGCATAGTGTTGAGCACATCCACGAAAGGCACCTCGGCGATGGCGGCGGCATAGAGTTCGGGCCGCTGGTTGACGACCGCGCCGATCAGCAGACCACCGGCGCTGCCACCGCTGATGACCACCTGTTGCGGCGTCGTCAGGCCCTGTTCCAGCAGATGTTCGGTACAGGCGATGAAGTCGTCGAAGGTGTTCTGCTTGTGTTCCAGCTTGCCGCTGCGATACCAGGCTTCACCCAGCTCGCCGCCGCCGCGCACATGAGCGATGGCAAAGCGCACGCCGCGATCCAGCAGACTCAGCCGGGCGTGGGAGAACCAGGGGTCTAGGCTGTGGCCATAGGCGCCGTAGCCATAAAGGTACAGCGGGGCGCTCTGCGGCAGGTCGCGCCGACCGACCAGGCTGATGGGGATACGGGTGCCATCGGCGGCAGTGGCCCACAGGCGGCGGCTTTCGTAGGCGTCGGCATCAAACGGGCCTTCCACCGGTACCTGCTTGAGCACCCGCTGGGTACCGCTGGCCAGGTCCAGTTCGCGAATCTCGGCGGGGCGATTGAGCGCCTCGTAGCGCAGGCGCATGACCGGACTGTTGAATTCCAGCACGTCCATGGCATCCAGGCTGTAGACCTCGTCCGGCAGGTCAACGCGATAGGGCGCCTGACCATAGGGGCGGACCTCCAGGATCGGCAGTCCGGCGGTGCGCAGGCTGAGCACCAGGGCGTGGGCGCCAAGGCTCGCATCCTCCAGCATCACCTCCGGGTCGTGGGGCACCAGCAGTTGCCAGTGCGACCGCGTGGGGCTTTCTTCGGCGGCCTGGTAGAGCGCGAAGTTGATGCCGTCCTGGTTGCTGCGGATGTACCAGCCATCGACGCCATGATCAGGGAAATACTCGTGACCTTCTTCGCGGGGCGCCAGGCAGACAAAGGCCTCGTCCGGCCGATCCGCGTCCAGCACCCAGGCTTCGCTGGTGGTCTTGCTGTGGGACAGCAGCAGCAGCTTGCGCTCGGAGCTCGAGCGATAGCAGCCGAGAAAGAAGCGTCCGTCGGTCTCGTGAAAGACCAGTTGCGGCTCGGTATCGCCCAGGTGATAGCGATAGAGCTTGTGCGGACGATGGGACTCGTCGCGCTCGCCAAAGAACAGGGTGCGGCTGTCGTTGGCCCAGGTCAGGCTGCCGTCGCATTCCTCGAAGGGCAGTTCGGTCACTAGGCCGGTGGCCAGCTCCTTTACATAGAGCCGGTAGGTTTCATCGCCCACCTGGTCGAGGCTGTAGGCGAGCCGGGTCTGGTCCGGGCTGATGGTGAAGCGGCCGACGGAGAGAAAGCCGCCGTCGGCGATGGCATTGCCGTCGAACAGCAGCTCTTCGGTCGCGGGATCAGGCGTCAGGTCGCCATTGGCCGGGCGGCGGCAGCGATAGTTGCGACCGTATTCGTCACCGGCCTGCGTACGCTGATAGTAGAGGTAGTCGCCGCGGGGGACGGGTAGGGACAAATCCGTCTCGCGAATGCGCGCGCGGATCTCCTCGAACAACTGCTCGCGCAGAGTGGCCTCGGGTGCCAGCTGGGCTTCCAGGTAGGCGTTCTCGGCCTCCAGGTGCGCCAGCACCTCGGGGGCGTCACGGTTTTCCAGCCAGACGTAGGGATCGTCACCAGGGGCGCGGCGGGCAATGGGGGCTTGGGTCATGCGGGCTCCTTGGGCGCCGCGCAAAAGCACGCGGACGGGGCAAAACCGCTATCATAGGCTTCTCCTTTCCGCTATCGCCATGGATCGCAATGACCGAGCAAGAGTACCTGATCGCCTGGGCCGTCTACGCCATCGCCGCGCTGCTGTTGTTGGTGGTGTCTTTCAAGGCCACCGGCTGGCTCTGGCGCTGGCTGCGCGAGCCCATCCGGCTAGTGGTGGCCGTGCTGCTGGTGACGCCGGCCCTGGTGGATGCCGAGCATGGCCTCTATGCCCCGGCGATCGCCGTGACGGTGCTGGACCTGGTCTTCAAGGTCGGCAACAGCGCCTGGTCGGCGGTGGCCAACCTGGCGGCGGCCGGCACTATCGGCGTGGTGCTCTACCTGATCTTCGTCCTTTGTCGCTGGCTGTATCGCCGCTCCCATCCGCGTCCCGCGCCGGTCGCCACGCAAACCCCGGAGGATGATCCGCAGCCGGAATCGCCGGCGGCCCTGCGCAGCCCGGTTGCACCCGTGGAGCGCCGCGAACCCCGTGGTCGCAGCGAGCGCGTCGAACCCCGTCTGTAATCCAGGCTTGCGCCCGGGGCGTGACCCCATGCAGCATGAACTCCAAGGGCAGCGGCTGCAGTGCCGTTGAACCAGGCAGCCACCCGGAGGGAAGGACATGTGCGAATTGCTGGGCATGAGTGCCAACGTGCCCACGGATCTGGTCTTTAGTCTCCAGGGCCTCATGCAGCGGGGCGGTCGTACCGGTCCGCATCGGGACGGCTGGGGCGTGGCCTTCTACGAGGGCAAGGGCCTGCACCTGTTCAAGGATGCCTTGCCAGGCGCTGATTCCGAGGTGGCCAAGCTAGTTCAGGGCTACCCGATCAAGAGCCACACGGTGATCGGCCACATCCGCCATGCCAACGTGGGCGCGGTCAATCTGGCCAATACCCACCCCTTTGTGCGCGAGCTGGGCGGGCGCTACTGGAGCTTCGCCCACAATGGCCAGCTGCAGGATTTTCACCCCGAGCCGCGCTTCTACCGTCCGGTGGGCAATACCGACAGCGAGACGGCCTTTTGCAGCCTGCTGGATCAGGTCCGCGAGCGCTTTCCCGAACCGGTCCCGGTGGAAATGCTGCTGCCGCAGCTGGTGAATGCCTGCGACGGCTTTCGCAAGAAGGGCGTCTTCAACTGCCTGCTCAGCGACGGCGACTGGCTGTTCAGCTTCTGCACCACCAAGCTGGCGCATATCACTCGCCGCGCCCCTTTCGGTCCGGCCCGGTTGCGTGATGCGGAAGTGCGCATCGACTTCAAGGCCGAGACCACGCCCAACGACGTGGTCACCATCATTGCCACCGAGCCGCTGACCTCCGATGAGGTCTGGACCCTGCATCAGCCAGGGGAATGGCACCTGTGGTGGGATGGCGAGATCGTCTCCCAAGGCCGCGTCTAGACAGGAACCTACTTCACGATGCTGCGCAGTTATATTCGTCTGCTGTTGTTTACCCTGGCCTTGCTGGTAGGGGTGCAGATTCCCGGCTTCATGCTCGACTACGAGCAGCGCGTGGATGCTCATCGACTGGAATCCGATCAGGCCCTGAGCGGTTTTCGGCGGACCGCGCAGCAGTATTTCGAGGGCAGCCTCGATGGCTTGCTGGCGCATTACCAGGCCAGCGAGGACCCGGTCTTTCGCAGCGACGCCGACAGCCTGGGTATCCTGATGCGGCGCAATGCGTTGTTCAACGAAGAGTGGCAGGCGCTGCAGGGACCTTGGTACCAGCGGGCCTGGCACATTCTGGTGTCGCCCAATACCGAACTGCGTGACGAGACGCTGCAGCAGTACCGTTATCAGGTGGTGCTTACCCCCGAAGCCATCGCCTGGGGAGTAGGGCTGGGCCTGGCCCTGGCGGTGACGGTGGAAACCTTCGCCCTCTGGCTTTCCATTCTGCTCTATCCGCGACGCCCAGCCCGGCGTCTTTCCTAGCCTTCAAAAAAATTTTCACGTTTTCAGGCGTTTAGCTGAAAAAAGGGCTTGACGCTAAAGTCCCGCGCTGTAGAATGCGCACCCACAGCAGGCACGTAGCTCAGTTGGTTAGAGCACCACCTTGACATGGTGGGGGTCGTTGGTTCGAATCCAATCGTGCCTACCAAACAAAACCCGCACTGCTGGCGGGTAAGAAAAAGGGCGATCCGAAAGGGTCGCCCTTTTTCGTTTGGGGATGGATTGGGGGAAGCGGCCAGCGGGTCAGGGCTTCAGATCTGTCCCAGGGATTTGGGGGCTCAATGACCTGTTCGCCCTATCCGTCTGGGTGGTGGCGAATCACGTTCGGATCGGCATGACCCTTGAGCGCCTGAGTGTTTTGCTCCGAGGACGGGTATGGAGCCAAGCATCGGGCGCTCGAACCACGGAGAAGGTGGGGCAGTGACCCGCAGCTATGCGAATAACGCAGCCCAGTCATCCCGCCCTCTCCAAGTGCTCGATGGGGGGCGTCAGGTCTCGCGGTAGGGCGCTGGCGCTGCTTATCGGTGTCCCTCATGTCCTGAGTCAATCCAGCGACGTACTGCTCGGCGATGGCCTTTCCCCTAGCGAAGGCGAAGCGCTAGGCGTCTTGCTGCCTGGCGGTTATCGGCCACGTAAGGGCGACAAATGCCATCCCGCCACCCACCATTACCAGCGCTGCACTCAGACTCCAATGCTGCGCAACAAAGCCGATCGCGGCTGGACCGATGAGAATGCCGGCGTAACCGATGGTGGTAATCGCTGCAATCGCGTGGCTTGTAGGCATCCGGGTTTGCCTTCCTGCTGCACTGAAAAGCACGGGGACGATGTTGGAGGCGCCTAGGCCAACGAGCAGAAAGCCTGCGAAAGCAAAGGGCTGGCTGGGTGCCAGAACCGCCATCAGAAAGCCTGCCGCGGCGAGTAGCCCGCCGCCTACCACGACTTTCAGGCCCCCTAGCGTCTTCACGATCCGATCGCCTGTGAGGCGGCCGATGGTCATCGCCAAGGCAAATACCGTGTAACCAAAGCCGGCCTGCGCCGGGTCGACGTCATGCGCATCGATCAGGAACAAGGCGCTCCAGTCCAGGATTGCGCCTTCACCGAGAAAAATCAGAAAACAGAGCAGACCGATGAAGGCCACGATCCCGCGCGGCAGCGTGAACAGCGGGGTATGCCCCGCATCATGATTGCCGTAGGGCAACAGGCCCTTGAATGAGCCGGCGAGTAGAGCGATCAGCAGCGCGCTGAACAACAGTGTCGCGGTTAGGGGTGGCGTTCCTGCTCCCAGCAGAACGCTCATTCCCCCCGCACCGACAATCCCGCCCACACTGAACAGGCCGTGGAAGCCGGACATCATGTTTCGACCGCTGTCTTTCTCGACCATGACCGCCTGAATGTTGATCGCGACGTCTAGCGCACCCATGCTTGCCCCGAACAGGGCCAAGGCGATGGCCATACCAAATATCGAATCGGCGACGGCAAGCAGAGGCAGTACGAGGGCGAGTGCCAGCGTACTCGTCACGGTTACCGCACGGCACCCAAAGCGGCTGGCGAGGATGCCAACGATGGGCATCGCCGCAATGGATCCCAAGCCGAGGCAAAGCAGTAGAAGGCCAAGCGTTGAGTCATCGGCGCCGATCCTTGCTTTGGCGACCGGTACCAGGGGTGCCCACGCGGCCATAGCGGAACCTGCGATCAGAAATCCGGCACGGGTGGCCCATTGCTCGATCGCTCCGGAGCGCTGTTGGGCTTCGAGTTGAATGTGTTGCATTGGAGGTGCTCCGAGGTAAGGCGGCATGTAGGCGTTATCACGCCTCGTATCAGTGTTAGCTGAGCATGCAAAATTAAGCAACATCATGCATAACCGTGCAGGGTTATGGCTGGTGCCCATACAGTAGGCGGCAAGGCGGGATCTGAGCATCTTCGACCACCAGCTGGCGTCGGGGTGTCAGTGCAGGCTGGTAGCACTGCCATTGGGATGGGATTCGGAAGGCCCGCACGAGCGTGGGGGGAGTGGGGCCTATACCTGCCGACAGACAACCGGCGGGCGTAGGTATGAGCCACATACCTTCTTTCTTGGCTCTACAGAGCGGCGTTGGTTCGGATTCAGTGGTGCCTGGTACACAACACCCGCACGGCGGGTGGTAAGAAAAAGGGCGATGCAAAAGGATCGCCCTTTTTTGTTTTGCTGGTTCGGCAAGCCTTGGTCGCGCCTGGTTTGCTGAACATCAGGTCGTTCGAACAGGGCGACCTTGCGATCGCCCCTTGCCCGCGCCAAACCGTCAGCTGCTCGGGGTGACGGTCTCGGTAAAGGAGCCGGCCGGTTGCAGCCCGTGCTTGTTCGCCGTGAAGTCCAGGGCTGTCGAGGCGTAGCGCACGCCATCTTGGACGTGCTTGAGCGTCAGGTTGGCTTCGTAGAACTTGTCGCTGGCCAGTTGTTTGGCCGCCTGCTCGACGTCCGTCATGGTCTGTTTGAGTGGCGCCAGGGCGATGGCGGTGTCGATATCGACGTCTGCCAGGCGCAAGGTTTCCGCAGCACCCTTGGCGTCGCCATGTTTGAGTTTGTTGTTGGCATCGGCCACGGCCTTCACTTTTTGCGGGCTGGCCATATAACTGTCCTGTACTGCGGTGTCGCCCCAGATTGGTAGCCAGGACGTTACGGTAGTGCTGGTATCGGCCTTGCCTTGATTGTCCCTGACTTGCAACTCGCTCGCGGCTTTTTCCAGTGCCGTATTATCCGACTGCGCAAGTTTGAGTGCCTGTTGCGCATCCCTGACATGGCTTACCGCCTTCTTCGTTTGCCCTTGGAAGAGTTCCAGGCGCGCCGCAGAAATATCGGTGAAGGCTCTTTGGCCCTGAGTGGACAGCGCCTGGAAGTTACCCAGTTCGCTCGATGAGGGGGCTTGAGTAGCGGCGAAGGCCGCAGACGAGCAGGCGGCTACGACGGCGGCGACCAGCAGGCTCTTTGCCACTTTGTTCTTGACGTTCATGTGCTGCCTCCAGCGGATATGCAATTGAAGTAGGGGTGTTGCTCAGGTACCAGAACCTTGTTCTGTAGTGCCTGGAGTCGATACTCCGCCGGATCACTTAACACTGGATTAATAGGTGTTCGGCTTTTCTTGAATAGCCGCTGAACAACTTCTTGCAGCAGCAAGCTGTTGTAGTGATGTGGTGCTGCTTGATATTGATCGAGGCTGGAGCGACTGATTTCTGAGCGACTCCAATCTGCGCAACAGAACTTTCAGCAAGTCTGACTCTTTTTAAGAGTTCTCGGGGCGGGGAGGGGTGTGACCGCGTGCCTCGGTCGTGATGCCCGGGGTTTTCACGTAGACTGGCAGACGATTTTTTTGGGGCTTCGTTGCTTGGCCAAGGCGCGAGCAGGGCCCGTTACCGCGAGGAGAGAGTGATGACGCAGGGTGGTGAAGGGCGGCAGATCGGCAAGGGCGGCTGCCTGGGATTGATCCTGCTATCGATCCTGTTCGCGGTCGTGGTCTTCGGCTCCATCATCTATGTCTATCGCCACAATGCGACACCGGCCAACCGGGCTAACGAGCAGCAGGCCATCGACCAGTGCCTGGCGCGGGCCAATGCCCCGGAAACCTCGCCGGCCGATCGCCAGGCACTCATGGAGAACTGCCAGGAAATGCAGAAGCAGTTCCTCAAGAAGTACCCCGACGCGGCGCGTTAAGCGGGCGACAGTCCCTAGCGAGGTTGCGCTAGGTCTCAGTTTCTGAAAGGATTTCCGTCCCAAACTTTCCAGTGATCCTTTCGCGTCGCCCGGAATGCCTTGCGGCCCTGCCACTGTGCGGCGGGATTTCCAGCGGTGCGGCTGCTTACTGGCCAATCCCACCATGTGGCCCTTGGTATGGGTCACCACTGAGTTGAGGAGGCGCCATGCCTGTCATTACTCTCCCCGACGGTAGCCAACGTCCATTCGACAAGCCCGTCACCGTAGCCGAAGTTGCCCAGTCCATTGGTGCCGGTCTCGCAAAGGCCACCATCGCCGGTCGCGTCGATGGCCAGCTGCGCGATGCCAGTGACCTCATCGAGCAGGATGCCAACCTGCAGATCATCACCGCCAAGGACGAGGACGGCCTGGAGATCATCCGTCACTCCTGCGCCCACCTGGTGGGTCATGCGGTCAAGCAACTGTTCCCGACCGCCAAGATGGTCATTGGCCCGGTGATCGACGAAGGCTTCTACTACGACATCTCCTTCGAGCGCCCCTTTACCCTGGATGACCTGTCGGCCATTGAGACGCGGATGCGCGAGCTGATCGACAAGGACTACGACGTCATCAAGAAGATGACGCCGCGCGCCGAGGTCATCGAGGTGTTCAAGGCCCGGGGTGAGGAGTACAAGCTGCGCCTGATCGACGACATGCCCGAGGAGCAGGCCATGGGCCTGTACTACCACGAGGAATACGTCGACATGTGCCGGGGTCCGCACGTGCCCAACACCCGCTTCCTCAAAGCGTTCAAGCTGACCAAGCTGTCCGGCGCCTACTGGCGTGGCGACGCCAAGAACGAGCAGCTGCAGCGCATCTATGGCACCGCCTGGGCGGACAAGAAGCAGCTGGCAGCCTATATCCAGCGCATCGAGGAAGCCGAGAAGCGCGACCACCGCCGCATCGGCAAGCAGCTCGATCTCTTCCACCTGCAGGAAGAAGCGCCCGGCATGGTGTTCTGGCACGCCAATGGCTGGACCGTCTACCAGGTACTCGAGCAGTACATGCGCAAGGTCCAGCGCGAGCACGGCTACCAGGAGATCAAGACCCCCCAGGTGGTCGATCGCATCCTGTGGGAACGTTCGGGTCACTGGTCCAACTACGCCGAGAACATGTTCACCACGGCCTCGGAAAACCGCGACTTCGCGGTCAAGCCCATGAACTGCCCCTGCCACGTGCAGGTGTTCAACCAGGGTCTGAAGTCCTACCGCGACCTTCCGCTGCGCCTGGCCGAGTTCGGTGCCTGCCACCGTAACGAGCCGTCCGGCGCCCTGCACGGCATCATGCGCGTGCGTGGCTTCACCCAGGACGATGCCCACATCTTCTGCACCGAGGATCAGGTGGAGAAGGAAGCGGCCGACTTCATCAAGCTGACCCTGCAGGTCTATGCCGACTTCGGCTTCACCGACGTGATCATGAAGCTCTCCACTCGCCCGGCCAAGCGCGTCGGCTCCGAAGAGCTGTGGGATCGCGCCGAGAAGGCGCTGGCGGATGCGCTGGATGCCTCGGGCCTGGAGTGGGAATACCAGCCGGGCGAGGGCGCCTTCTACGGGCCGAAGATCGAATTCACCCTCAAGGACTGCCTGGGTCGTAACTGGCAGTGTGGTACCCTGCAGTACGATCCCAACCTGCCGGAGCGCCTCGACGCCAGCTACATCTCCGAGGACAACAGCCGTCAGCGTCCGGTGATGCTGCACCGCGCCATCCTCGGCTCCTTCGAGCGCTTCATCGGCATGCTTATCGAGCACTATGCCGGTCTGTTCCCGGCGTGGCTCGCCCCGACCCAGGCGGTGGTGCTCAATATCACCGACAAGCAGGCCGATTTTGCCCAGCAGGTCGTCGGCGAATTGAACGCTGAGGGCTTCCGGGCCAAAGCCGACTTGAGAAACGAGAAGATCGGCTTTAAAATCCGCGAGCATACTTTGCTCAAGGTTCCCTATCTCCTGGTCATTGGAGACCGGGAGGTTGAGACACGATCCGTTGCCGTGCGTACCCGTGAAGGCGTTGATCTGGGCTCCATGCCCATCGAGCGTTTCCGCGAGCTGCTCACGCAAGCGGTTTCCCGGCGTGGCCGGCAAGATTCGGAGTAATCACTATCAAGCAGCGTGACATGAGACAAGACAAGCGAGCCGCCCCCCGGGCACCGATCAACGAAAATATCACCGCCCGGGAAGTTCGCCTTATTGGCGCCGATGGTCAGCAAGTAGGCATCGTCTCCATCCAGGAGGCCCTGCAGGCTGCTGAAGACGCCAAGCTGGATCTGGTGGAAATCACCGCCGACGCCGTACCCCCGGTCTGCCGGATCATGGACTACGGCAAGCACGTCTTCGAGAAGAAGAAGCAAGTCGCGGCGGCGAAGAAGAACCAGAAGCAGGCTCAGGTCAAAGAAATCAAGTTTCGTCCAGGGACGGAAGAAGGGGATTACCAGGTAAAACTACGCAACCTGGTACGTTTCCTAACCGAGGGGGACAAGGCCAAGGTCTCGTTGAGATTCCGCGGCCGGGAGATGGCCCACCAGGAGCTGGGCATGGAGCTGTTGAAGCGGGTCGAAGCTGACCTCGCCGAACATGGCGCCGTTGAGCAGCATCCTAAGATGGAAGGACGCCAACTCATCATGGTCATCGCCCCCAAGAAGAAAAAGTAACCACCAGGGCACTGGCAGGCCTTGCGGTTATGCGTAATCACTCAATGCGGAGTATCCGAACATGCCAAAGATGAAAACCAAAAGCGGCGCTGCGAAGCGCTTCGTGAAAACTGCTGGTGGCATCAAGCACAAGCACGCTTTCAAGAGCCACATTCTGACCAAGATGACCACCAAGCGTAAGCGTCAGCTGCGCGGTACGTCGCTGATGCATGCATCCGACGTCCAAAAGGTCGAGCGCATGCTGCGCCTTCGTTAATCCTGGTCAAGAATTTAAAGGAAGTTACCCATGGCTCGTGTTAAGCGTGGCGTCATCGCTCGTCGCCGTCACAAGAAAATCCTGAAGCTCGCCAAAGGCTACTACGGTGCCCGTTCGCGCGTCTTCCGCGTCGCTAAGCAAGCGGTAATCAAGGCAGGCCAATACGCCTACCGTGACCGCCGTCAGAAGAAGCGTCAGTTCCGCGCTCTGTGGATCGCTCGTATCAACGCTGGTGCTCGTATCAACGGTCTGTCCTACAGCCGTCTGATCGCCGGCCTGAAGAAAGCGGCCATCGAGATCGACCGCAAGGTACTGGCCGATCTGGCCGTGAACGAAAAAGCGGCGTTTGCTGCGATTGTCGAGAAAGCTAAAGCTTCGCTGGCTTAAGCCCCCCGGCAATCTCGCGCCTCTGGCGCGAAGCAACGTTATCAATAGGGGAAGAGCCTCATAGCTCTTCCCCTATTTTGTATCTGGAGTCCCTAGATGGAAAACCTGGATGCGCTGGTCTCCCAAGCCCTGGAGGCCGTGCGGCTCACCGAAGACACCAATGCCCTGGAACAGCTCCGGGTCAATTACCTGGGCAAGAAGGGTGAACTGACCCAGATCATGAAGACCCTGGGCCACCTCACGGCGGAGGAGCGTCCCCAGGCTGGCGCACTGATCAACGCCGCCAAGGAACGTGTCCAGGACGCAATCAACAGCCGCAAGGCGACGCTGGAGCAGGCTGCATTGGCCGCTCGCCTCGCCGCGGAACGCATCGACGTGACCCTGCCTGGGCGCGGTCAGGCCTCCGGTGGCCTACATCCGGTCACCCGCACCCTGGAGCGCATCGAGCGCCTGTTCGCCAACATCGGCTATGGCGTCGCCACCGGTCCCGAGATCGAAGACGACTACCATAACTTCGAAGCGCTCAACATCCCCGGCCACCATCCGGCGCGGGCGATGCACGACACCTTCTACTTCAATGCCAACATGCTGCTGCGCACCCACACCTCGCCGGTGCAGATCCGCACCATGGAGAGCCAGCAGCCGCCGATCCGCATCATCTGCCCAGGTCGTGTCTATCGCTGCGACAGCGATCAGACCCACTCGCCCATGTTCCATCAGGTCGAAGGCCTGGTGATCGACGAGGAAGTCAGCTTCGCCGATCTCAAGAGCACCCTGGTGACCTTCCTGCGCGAGTTCTTCGAGGAAGAGCTGGAAGTGCGCTTCCGTCCCTCCTACTTCCCCTTCACCGAGCCGTCGGCCGAGGTGGATATTCGCCGCCCGAGTCGCGATGGCGAACCGGCTTCGCGCTGGCTCGAGGTGCTGGGCTGCGGCATGGTCCACCCCAACGTCCTGCGCATGGCCGGCATCGATCCGGAGAAGTACCAGGGCTTCGCCTTCGGCATGGGCGCCGAGCGCCTGGCCATGCTGCGCTACGGGGTCAACGACCTGCGCCTCTTCTTCGACAACGATCTGCGCTTCCTGGCGCAATTCCGCTAGCTGCCAGACGGGAGTCCTATGAAATTCAGTGAACAATGGCTGCGTAGCTGGGTGAACCCTGCGGCTACGCACGAGGATCTGGTTGCCCGGCTGTCCATGGCCGGCCTGGAAGTGGACGGCGTCGAAGCGGCGGCCGGTAGCTTCCAGGGCGTCATCGTCGGCGAGGTGGTCTCCGTCGAGCGCCATCCCGATGCCGACAAGCTCAATGTCTGCCAGGTCAGCAACGGTCAGGAGTCCTTCCAGGTGGTCTGCGGCGCGCCGAATGTGCGCGCGGGCCTGAAGGTGCCTTTCGCCACCGTCGGCGCCACGCTGCCCGGTGACTTCACCATCAAGAAGGCCAAGCTGCGCGGCGTGGAATCCCACGGCATGCTCTGCTCGGCCAGCGAACTGCAGATCAGCGACGACAACAGCGGTCTGCTTGAGCTGCCGGCCGGCGCGCCGGTTGGCGAGAGCATCCGCAGCTACCTGCAGCTGGACGACGCTATCATCGACGTCGACCTGACCCCGAACCGTGGCGACTGCCTGTCCATCGCCGGTCTGGCGCGGGAAGTGGGTGCCCTGTACAACGCCGCGGTCGAGCCGCTGCAGGTCGAGGCCGTAGCGGCTACGCACCAGGAGACCCGTCCGGTCGAGGTGCTGGCGCCCCAGGCCTGCCCGCGCTACCTGGGTCGCGTGGTCAAGAACGTCGACCTGTCCCGTCCGACCCCGGACTGGATGGTCGAGCGCCTGCGCCGCAGCGGCGTGCGCAGCATCGACGCCGCCGTCGACGTCACCAACTATGTGATGCTCGAACTGGGTCAGCCCATGCATGCCTTCGATCTTGACCAGATCAAGGGCGGCATCCGCGTACGTCTGGCCGATGCCGGTGAGCGCCTGGTGCTGCTGGATGGCCAGGACATCGAACTGCGCAACGACACCCTGGTGATCGCCGACCATGAACGCGCCCTGGCCATCGCCGGCGTCATGGGGGGCGAGCACAGCGGTGTGGCCGCCGGTACCCGTGATCTGTTCCTGGAAAGCGCCTTCTTCGACACCATCGCCGTAGCCGGCAAGGCCCGTTCCTATGGCCTGCACACCGACTCCTCCCACCGCTTCGAGCGGGGCGTGGACTTCGAGCTGGCACGCAAGGCCATGGAGCGCGCGACCCGCCTGCTGCTGGACATCGTCGGCGGTGAACCGGGCCCGGTGATCGAGGCGGTCAGTGCCGAGCACCTGCCGCAGGTCGAGCCGATCCTGCTGCGCGCCGAGCGCATCGAGCGCGTCCTGGGGCTGACCCTGGATGATGCCCAGGTCGAGCGTCTGCTCAGTGGCCTGGGTCTGGCCGTGGCGCGCCTGGAAGCCGGTCGTTGGCAGGTGGGCGTACCCAGCCACCGTTTCGACATCAGCATCGAAGTGGACCTGATCGAAGAACTGGCGCGCCTCTATGGCTACAACCAGCTGCCGATCCGCTTCCCCCAGGCTCGCCTGGCGCCGCAACCCCTGCCCGAGAGCAAGGGCGAGCTGAGCCAGCTGCGTCGCCTGCTGGTGGCTCGTGGTTACCAGGAAGCCATCACCTACAGCTTCATCGACGAAAAGACCTTCCGTCTGTTCGCCCCTGAAGCTCAGCCGGTAATGCTGGCCAATCCCATCTCCACCGACATGGCCGCCATGCGCTCGTCGCTGTGGCCGGGCCTGGTCAAGGCGGTGCAGTACAACCTCAACCGTCAGCAGGACCGCGTCCGGCTGTTCGAGTCGGGGCTGAGATTCGTCGGTCAGCTGGAAGGCCTGGTACAGGAAAACGTACTGGCCGGTGCGGTCTGCGGCTCGCGTCTGCCAGAGAGCTGGTCGTCCGGTCGCGAGGCGGTGGACTTCTTCGACGTCAAGGCGGATATCGAGGCGTTGCTGGCCCAGTCTGGTGCGGGTACTGACTTCCGCTTCGTGGCAGGCGAGCATCCGGCGCTGCACCCGGGGCAGACCGCGCTGATCGAAAGGGCAGGGCAGCCAGTCGGCTACCTGGGCGCCCTGCATCCGGAAGTGGCGCGCGAACTGGACGTGGATCGTCCGGTGTTCCTCTTCGAGCTGGTGCTGGATGCGCTGACCACCGGCAGCCTGCCGCGCTTTGGCGAGCTGTCGCGCTTCCCCGAAGTGCGGCGTGACCTGGCGTTGGTAGTGGACGAAACCGTAGCCGCAGGCGACCTCTTGGCCGACATCCGCGAAAACGCCGGAGAAGGCCTCAAGGAGCTGCGTCTGTTCGACATCTACCAAGGCAAAGGCATTGATCCACATAGAAAAAGCGTCGCCATCGGCTTGACCTTGCAACATCCATCGCGCACATTAACCGATGAAGAAGTCAACGAAACGACGCAGAAAATCCTCGTTTCTCTGGAAAGAAGGTTCAACGCCACCTTAAGGAAATAGCGCATGGGGGCCCTGACGAAAGCTGAGATGGCCGAACGTCTGTTTGAAGAGCTCGGTCTGAACAAACGTGAAGCCAAGGAATTGGTCGAACTGTTCTTCGAAGAAATTCGTCATGCGCTCGAAAGCAACGAGCAGGTCAAGTTGTCCGGTTTCGGCAACTTCGACCTGCGCGACAAGCGCCAGCGCCCCGGACGCAATCCCAAGACAGGGGAGGAGATACCCATCACGGCGCGCCGTGTGGTGACCTTCCGCCCCGGGCAGAAACTCAAAGCCAGGGTCGAGGCCTATGCTGGAACCAAGTCATAACGACGAACTGCCGGTCATACCGGGCAAGCGCTACTTCACCATTGGTGAGGTGAGCGACCTTTGCCTGGTCAAGCCGCACGTGCTGCGCTACTGGGAACAGGAATTTCCCCAGCTGAACCCGGTGAAGCGCCGCGGTAACCGGCGCTACTACCAGCGCCACGACGTGCTGATGATCCGTCAGATCCGCTCGCTGCTGTACAACGAAGGCTTCACCATCGGCGGGGCGCGCCAGCGCCTCACCCAGGGCGATGAGACCCGCGACGAGGGTTCGCAGTACCACCAGCTCATCCGCCAGATGATCAGCGAACTCGAAGAAGTCCTCGTCGTGCTGAAGAAGTGAAAAAAAGCTTCCATTAATCAAAGTGTTGCAGTAAGATGCACGCCGTTCCCTAGAGGAACACAGTCGGGGCGTAGCGCAGCCTGGTAGCGCACTTGCATGGGGTGCAAGGGGTCGAGTGTTCGAATCACTCCGTCCCGACCAAAAAACTCAAATAAATCCAGTCACTTAGCGGTGTCTGGATTTTTTTATGCCTGGTAAATTTTGGGCGCTTGCCAATTTGCCCCACTTTTTACCCCACCGCTGATTCATGCTCCACAACAGCGTCCGCAACCGACGTAGCAATCGCCTGCCTTGTAGTGGTCAACCCACCCCGGACAGTGGTTTAAGTTTTTCTTCAGCCACCGCTGGCGGTAGCCCGCCATTGTGTTGATGTGGCCTGATCCAGTTGTAGCGGTGCATCAGGTAATGGCTGATGTCCCGCTGGGCTTCCATGGCCGTCAGGTAACCAGTCGCTGGAATCCACTCTGATTTCAGGCTGCGAAACAGGCGCTCCATCGGCGAGTTATCCCAGCAGTTCCCCCGGCGACTCATGCTCTGTTCGATCCGGTAACGCCATAGCCGCTGCCGGAACAGGCGGCTGGTGTACTGGCAGCCCTGATCGGAATGAAACAGCACCTGCTGTGGCTTGCCGCGCTGCTCGTAGGCCATGTCGAGGGCCTTGATCACCAGCGCGGCATCCGGCTTTGTGGAAAGTGCCCAGCCAATCGTCCGTCGGGTGTACAGATCCAGCACCACGGCCAGGTAATGCCAGCGACCTTGTGCCCAGACGTAGGTGATATCGCCGCACCAAAACCGGTTCGGGTGCTGGACAGCGAATTCACGGTTTAGTCGATTCGGGATATCCGGACGCTCAACCGTGGCCTGTTTGTAAGCGTGCGAGCCCGGCTGTTTGCTGACCAGGCCCAGCTCACGCATCAACCGACGCACACGAAAACGGCCGATCGTCACTCCGTCTTCGCGCAGCATGCCCAAAATGCTGCGGCTGCCAGCCGAGCCTCGACTTTGGCTAAACAACTCGTTAACCCGACTACGTAGCGCAACGCGACGAGCATCGACACGACGATGTCGAAGCCGATGGGTGTAAAAGCACGACCGCGGCACATCGAAAGCTGAACAGACCACTTCTACCGACTCCTGCTCACTCAATTGGTCTATCAGCGCGTACGATCGAGTTCGTCCGACATCAAGAGAGCGGTAGCCTTTTTTAATATCGCTTTCTCCCGCTCCAGCCGGTTGATCCTGGCTTCCAGCTCTTGGATCTTCTGCTGCTCGGGTGTGAGCGCTTTGCTCGTTGGGGTAACGCCCTGGCGCTCATCCTGGAGCTGTTTTATCCAGCGGCGTAATGCCGAGTCCGCAACGCCCAGCGAACGACAGGCTTCGATATGGCTGTAGCCTTGATCCAGCACCAAGGCAGCTGCTTCGCGTTTGAACTCGGTGGAAAACGTACGTCTTTGCTTGCTCATCGAACACCTCTTAACGGCGAGGATTTTCGCCTAAATCGGTGTCCGGAATCAGTAGACCACTACAAAGCTGCGTTGATACCAACTATGAATACTTGGCAATCCAGCGGAGATCCGTCGCACATAAACGGACGGTCATGAAATGGAGAGCCCATCAGGTCTCGCAGGTCAGCTTCGAATTTCCCTATGTCCATTCGCTTTGAGTCCATGCAGAAAACGAAAAGCCTGCTAGAAAGCAGGCTTTTTTACAACGATCAGATTAGCGCTGTGTGACGGTCGCGCTATTGCTCATGCCGTTCTGAGTGATTGTCGCTGTGTCTACGCCGAAGCTTGAACCGTACACACCTTGAGTCAAGGAGGCATGGTTAGCGGTACCGGTCTGATCGATGATGCCACTATCGCCGTAAGGCGAGCCGTTCTGCGCAACTTCGATTATGTTGTCAGCGCCGTTTTGGGCGATGTCGAGCGAGCTACCATCCCCATCCTGCTGGATATCAACTAGGTTGCGCTCACCGGTTGAGACACCGTTAACGCTATTGGAGCGGCCTGCCTGGTCTACATTCAGCAGGTTGTCAGCACCCGACTGGGTAAAGGTAATCGAACCCATTGCTGAGTTGTCATTAATCTTGGCCAGATTGCGATCACCCTCCTGCGTCAGGTTGATATAGCCACCCGAGTAGCGACCGCCGCCCGATTGAGAGACCGAGACATCGTTGTCATTACCGGTCTGGCTGATGCTTGTATGAGCACCTTGGAAGTCAGCGTACTGGCTCAGGCTGATAGTGTTCTGCGTACCGGACTGATAGGTGTCCGCCGATACAAATCCACCGCTTTGTACAGCGTGAAGCTCGTTGCCTTGGCCGTGCTGTTCGGCCACAACGCTATTGAAGGCACCCGACTGATCCAGGTCAGTCAGGTTCTCCTGACCATCCTGGTAAATCTTGCCGTAAAGTCCTTGTTCGCTACCTATCTGATCGACGCGAACATCGTTGTCATGGCCGATTTGAGCGACTTGAGCGTACGAGCCGCCGCCCGTAGTCGTTTGAAAGACGCTTACCTCGTTGCCCACGCCGTCTTGGGATAGATTGGCTTCAGAGCCATAGCCCACCTGATCAGTAGTCAGAACGTTTTCGGCGCCATACTGGGTGGCCGAGACTGTAAGGTCGCTTCCTTCTTGCTCTGATTGAGCCACATTGAGGTCACCACTCTGAACAAGGGTGGATGCATTGCCGATACCGGCCGACTGGGTGGTTTCCGCTTTATTGAGGTTGCCAACCTGTTCCACCGACGCGGAGCTGTCGGCAGCTTGTGCGTGACCAGACAAGACAAGAGCGACTGCAGCGGAGAGAAGGGTGCGAATGAACATTGGGATAAACCTTTTGTTTGGAGCCAAGGATGGTCGGGCTTCAACGAGTTAGGCATATGGGCCGAATAATTGATTGTTGACCCGTTGGGGCTTCGATTCAGAAGGGGAGTCTCGAGCCAAGCTCCCCACTAGAGGTCAGTGACCTTGAACGACAGTCGCAGAATTGCCTGTACCGTTTTGCAAGATATTGGCCATGCTGGTGGAAGCGCCTTCCTGGGTCAGGTTTTGAGTCAACAATGCAGAGTTGGTTGACCCGGTCTGGCTGATAACACCGATGTCGCCTTCACCCCACCAGCCGCCTTGGTTCGCCACGATGATGTTGTCGTTACCGGACTGAGCCACTTCAAGCGAGTTGAAGTCACCACTCTGGTTGATGTCGATCTGGTTACCGTCACCGATGGACGAGCCGGAGAAAGAGGTGTTGCGTCCGCTTTGCGCAGCAGTCAGACGGTTGGCTGAGCCTGTTTGCTCGAACTCGAAGGTACTCCACGCACCGGTTGCAACAATGTTGGCTGTGTTATCGAGTCCATTCTGCGTCAGGTCGACACTTCCGCCCGAGTGGCGCCCGCCATCTGTCTGGTAGATATTTGCAGAGTTAGAGGAGCCGGTTTGAGATACGTTTGTGCTCGCGCCGTACGGCCAGGCTCGCTGATGAAGATAGAGGGTGTTGTTCGTGCCGTTTTGAACGGCCATAGCATCTGCGCCACCTTCCTGCGTTACCAGTGCGTAATTGCCCGTGCCGCTTTGCTGTCCAGCATAACTGTTCACCCGCTCAGACTGGCTGACGGTAGTGATGTTGTAGTTGCCTTCCTGCAGCACCTCAGCACTGTGGTTGGCTACGTCGTATTGAAGGACTACAGCAGTATTGTTTCGTCCGATCTGGTCGACGACCGCGCTATGGTTCCCGCTGTACTCGTCCTGAGCGTCATACTGGTAGACACGTTGATAGTTACCGTCGCCCTGCTGAGAAAGGCGGGCGGTATTGCCGTCGCCGATCTGCTCGGTATCCACGACGTTTTCTTCACCACTCTGGTAAATGGAAAGGCCGAGGTTGGTGCCACTTTGACTAGCTTCAATGCTATTTAAGCTGCCAATCTGTTCGGTAGTAACCTGGCTGTCAGCAGCCTGTGCCTGGCCGATGAGTACCAGAGTAACGGCAGCCGCGAGGAGGGAGCGGGAGTGCATGCTCAGAATCCTTTGAGTGAGTGGAGACAGGATTCTCGTCACATGACGGCACACTGGTATCAATCGTTCGGTGGATTCAGACAGGCGCAATGGCTTTAGCCTGACTTATGAGTCGGATCAGAACAAATTAGGCTAGGGATGCGAAGCTAACTCGGATAGTAAGCAGGATTGCGGGATGGCATTTGCAAAAAAAAGGGTGAACGGAATGCCTCGTGTGCAGCCACCCTTCGGCGGGGTTTTTGTTGCTGGTGCGTATTACGGGCCACGCAGCAAGCCGATCGTGCTTAACGCTCGGCTCTGAGCGATGATCTAGGCGGAATGTATTTCAGATCGCGCTGGGTCCCGCACACTTGGCACGAACCTGCGTCCCAGTGCCGATATGACGGCTTATACCGAAAGCAGCGGGACAGCGTTGCTGGGTAGAAAGGTCCGCAAAAAGAAAGCCAGGCATTGCCTGGCTTTAGCTAATCGAGCCGCTGCTTTATTGCAGCCACCCCTCCACCTACTCAGCTCCGTACTGCTCTTTCCAGGCCTTCAGTACCTTATGGTTGCCGCCTTTTGTCTCGACCGTCTCTCCGGTTTCTGGGTTTTTATACACCTTGACCTGGCGCTGGCGGCGCGGGCCACGCGCAGCTGGAGTAGCGCTTTCCGGGCTTTCTTTCGGTTCTAAAATATCGATGATGCTCCGCAGGCCTATTCCGTACTCGGCCATAAGGTCGCGAAGCTTTTCTTCGAATTCAATTTCGCGCTTCAGTCCACCATCGTTTTTAAGAGCATCAAGCTGTTTGAGTTGGGCTGCGAGTTGAGCCTCAAGGGCTTTGAATTCTGCAAGTTTGGACATGAAAGAGCCTATCTATTGAGGGGGATGCATAACTTAACGGTAAATCTTACTTGTGTTTTATGAGCCCGGCTGGCCCCGGTTATTCTGGCCGATCAAGCTGAGCCGAGTTACCCGGTTATAGAAGGGCCAGGATCGTTGGCAACGACCACGTAAAAAGAGCTCCGTTTACCGCCGGCTGCCTACGTAGATGACTAGGTAGGTGGGGAGCATTGGAGTTAGATACACGTCTCGATTCGAAGACAGCGGATCGCAAGTTTGGAGTTCGCTAATACTAGGCCCAGCCAACCCCTACCTCAAACGTGACCAAGGGTTAGCAGCGAACCTCTATCCAGCCGACTAACGTGTTTGGACGGGCTGCGGCTGGTTCGCTTTATGTCCCTATTGAAGAAAGCAAATTCGCTGCGCCCTTAGGGTGGTCACCGCTATTTCCGCTATCGATAGCAGCAATAGCAATGGCAGCCAGCCTCAGAACGCCGGATCCAAGTGAGTCGAGCTTATCGCGACGCCGCTGTCAAGAGGCAAGCCGTAACGGCCGTAACGGCCTTTCCGTTACCATGTCGTCATTGCCATTTCAATGTCAGAGTTATATGTTTTTCTCCGCATCTAGTGCGGAGGAAGTTTAACTATGAGCAGCCAAGAAGCGATGCCCATAACAATGCTGCGATTGAAGGAGGTTACAAAGCGAACTGGTCTGTGTAGATCAACTATATATAACAAGCTTGACTCAAAGTCGCCTCGCTACGATGCGAGCTTTCCTAAACAAGTTAAGTTGGGAAGCGGCACCGTGCGCTGGATAGAGGCAGAAATTAGTTTATGGCTTGAAGAGTGCATAAATATTTCTAGACAGTACAGTCAAATCAATGGTGGAAAATATCCAGAAAAGTACGGCGACGTCCATCTTGGGAGAGGGAGTAAAAATGTTTGACCAGAGCCATGACCAGTTTTGGATGCGAAATTTTAAGTTGGGAAACGAACCATCTCTCGCGGCGCTCCCCTTGATAAGTGATGCGGTTAACGAGGCGGTAGTTAATATACAAGCCCCCCGTGCGATCATTCTCAACGCGGTACTGACTGCAATTTCTACTGCACTTCAGGGGTTAGTTGACGTCCAGAAGCCAAACGGGCAAGTAACGCCGTGCTCTCTTATGCTGCTTGCGATTGCAAACTCGGGCGAAAGGAAATCAACGGTTGAAAACGCTTTTTTGCAGCCTTTCAGGGATTTTCAGTTCGAGCAGGAACCAAAGCATGATGAGGAAATATGTGACTGGAAGGCCAAGAATGATGCTTGGTCAGTACGGCGGCACTCAATCGTAAAAGAGATTAAAAAAAAGAGCTCCAAAGGTTTGCAAACCAAAGCTGAAGAGGCAGCATTGTTATCTATTGAACGAGAGCGTCCAGCTAAGCCAAAGAGGTTCAAAATCCTCTATGAGGATGTCACCCCTGAAGCGTTGTTTCATGGGATGCACAAGGATCTCCCAACTGCTGGACTTATATCAAGCGAGGGAGGTGGGATACTGGAAGGACGTGCTTTCAATGATTTTTCAAAACAAAACGCTATCTGGAGCGGCGATTCAATAACCATCGATAGGAAAACTGTAGACAGTTTTCAGCTTAATGACGCAAGGCTTACCGTGTCTCTGATGGTTCAGGAAAGCGCTTTTTCTGCACATATGAAGCAGCGGGGCGAGCAGGCTAGAGGTTCGGGGCTATGGGCGAGATTTTTGATATGCCACCCGCACTCTACTCAAGGCACTAGATACGTTGGTGCAGGAACTAATTCATGGATCAAGAAAGAGACATTTAATTTAAGGCTGGGATCATTGCTCGAGGAAAACCTTCGTGTGTACAAGGCGGGCGACAGAAAGCGCAGTTTGGTTGCCTTTACTCCTGAAGCGGTACAGCAATGGATACAGACATCTAACAAAATTGAGGCGCAGATATGCGCTGGCGGGAGATTCCATGGCCTGGGGGACCATGCATCGAAACTGGCTGACGTCATTGCTCGCCTAGCGGTGCTGTTACATCGCTTTGAAGGATTCGAAGGAGATGTATCTGTTACCACCCTGAACACAGCCGAGGAAATTGCCGGATTCTACTCGGAGGAATTTATCCGGCTTTTCAGTCAAGACCACAAGGATCTAGTTGATGAAGAAGTCATGCTGAACTGGCTGGTCAGAACACAAGCGAGTGGTCAAAGATTTATTAAAAGAAATTTAATCAGGCAGTACGGCCCTAACAGGTTTAGGCATAAGGACGCGTTGGACTCCGTGCTTATCCGGTTGGCGAGTAAAGGAAAGATAGCAGCTGCCACGTTTGCTGGCGACAAATCTCTATACGTAGATACTTGTCCATGGATGCCTTTCCTTACACCAAACCCGTCGCAAGTACAGGTTACTAACTTCTACCACGACAATGGTAATCAAGCAGCCGGCCACCCAGCACTACATTTCACTCAGTGTCTGCCTGGCTATACAATTTAAGCATGTATCGAGCAGATGGAATTAAGGATTACATTCTAATTGGTTGCATGTATCTACAGGGTAATCATTAAGTAACATTGGATTGCTCTTACATGCTTAGCATGGCTACCCTATGCATGTAAATGCATAGGGGTCACTGCTTCAATCAAAGCTTGTGGTTTGGACAATGTTGTTATGACACAAGCAATATGGCCGCTAAGAGCCATATTGCGTGTTGGATCAAGGATAATGATTATGCTCTATGGGACTGACTGGTTAGCTAGTGTAGAGCTTGAAAAGCTAATAATTGAAGAGCATAAGGGGTCTGAATGCTTCCATCTAGAGGAGAGCTTGATATTAGAGGTAAGAAACATAGAGCGGCTAATGCAAATGATTGGAGGTAGCGAAGAGCCGCTGTTCTTTTTTGATTCCCTCAAAGAGGGAGCGGTTATCTGTCGGAAGTTTGGACGGTCGCTATACACATTGCTGAGGAGGGGGGTTGTTACGATAACGCATACATTACCCTATCATGAGATGAATCCATATGTGGAAGTTTATTTTAAGCACGTTGATAAGCTCTCCTCGTTCTGCGAATTTTGGCCAGTTGACGCCATGCGAGGGAAAGTAGCGGAATCTTTTGTCCTGGCTGCTAACGACCTCGTGTCAGAACTTCGATGCGAGCTCTCAAGTGCAGACTTTAAGTCAATATTGAAGCGTTTCAAAAGAGCTTCCCTAAAACGAACTAAAGGGCTTGAGCGCTACATTGATGACTTATTTCAACAGCATGCAAGGATGTTGGTTTTACGTATTGATTTGTCATATGAAGGCGGTTATCTAAGCGGTCGGCTTGATTTTGATTCTGACATATCAGCAGTTAAACGACATTGGTCAAAAATGCAGACAGACCTTCACAAGGGAAAACCTGTCAGTGGCCTTCTAGGTTTCGTTTGTAAGCTCGAATACGGACATCTGAAAGGCTTTCATTTCCATCTTCTGCTTTTTTACAGCGGTTCGGAGCATCGTCAGGATGGAGGTTTGGCACGAATGATTGGCGAGCATTGGAAGAATAGCGTAACGGAAGGGAGGGGGCGGTTCTATAACTGTAATGCGAACAAGCAACGATACAAGAACGTAGGGATAGGGATGATCAGCTACGATCAGAGCGATAGGATAGATGTGCTAAAAAACAAGGTTGGCGCTTACCTCACCAAGGTCGATTATTGGGTGCGTCTCTCTCCATCGGTGGGACGCTCGTTTTCTAAGGGCAACAGCCCAAAGCTGAGCGCAACTAAGAGAGGACGCAAAAGATCAGATGGCCAGATCCCTCGGACACGTGATGTTTAGATCAGGTAACTTTATGATTGTAAAGGCAGCACTCGCTAGCCGCCTTGTCATTTTATGATCTTCATTTGTAAGATATTTTACGACCTCGTGTTTTTTATCATAATTTTTCTGAAAATTATCATTTCTAAGATTCCAGAAGTGAATAGCGGCCTCATTGATCATGACTAACGAGACCGATGCATGCGCTGGGTATTTTTTGGTGATATCTGGCGAAACTGTTCCTTTAGCTGTCATTTCATAAAGCTCGGCCGGAAGCAAGGAGAGCGCTGCCTGATGTATCAAATCAATGCCTTGATTTGAAAGCTTCCCCCTCAGCCATTTTTTGATTTCTTTTAATCTGGAAACTTTATTCTCAGCCGTAATGTCGCTGCTAGCTAAAAAGATGCTAGATGCCTGATTAAGTAGAAACAGGTTATCAGACATCCACTCTTCTCGTCTAAAGTCCCGGGGTTGACATGTCTCGTTGACCAACTTTAGCGCGTCGTCTCGCTGGATTAGAACCTCCCGCTCGGTAACGGTAATTTCGTCAGGACGGACTTCTTTTGATGAGGATGTGATAAACAGCTCTGCCTTCACAACCAATGCTCGCAACGGACTGATACTCTCATGAAACAATGTGTACGCTGGAGTCGTTTCAATTGTGTGGCTGCGGCTGTAAAGGAAGGCTTCCTCAAAGCTGCGCTTGGTGACTTGACCGGTTGCTGTGATTTCCTCCCACTCGGACGAATCGATCGAAAAGAAGTTGATGTCGCGTTCAACTTTTCTATAGTGGTCATGGCTATCGTTAAAGGGAGTCCCCCCTTTTTTGGGTCTCAATATGCTTTGTACCGTTCGGATTTCAAAAGGGGGATTTGTGATGTGCGCTCGCGCAGAAACCCAGACAGTAGTATTTGTGGGGCGGTGAAGCAGAAGGGTTATTCCGTGTGCTTTAATTCTCTCGGTTAGTACCTGTCTAGAAATTCTATGTTCGTCAGCCAGTTGTAGTAGCGGCAGGACAAGAATGGATTCGTCAATCATCGTACTTAGGCCCTTATAGCTGAGGTGGCATGGTTCGCTAAGCTAAAGCTGCTTTGTTCGAATCTTCTCAACGTACTCAAGCTTTGGATACGCTTGATATTGAGTACAGCTGTATAGGCAGGGTCTTGGACTGATCTCAAGGGGATGAGGCACATGGTTGCCTTGTGTAAGATCAAGGTTAGCGGGCTCGGTTCCAGGCCACCGAGACGGGATGTGTCTTGCCGAGTGTCGGGTACGCTCGTGTTCGGCTTTTGGGCTCATGCAATGCCTGATATGGGCGCATGGGTCCGCTTGTATGGACGGGGCGAGGACCGTCATGATTGATCGCGCGCTGTGACATAGGCGAGCCTCCATTAGGTGTGCTCGTTGTCAAATTGACTCAACATTTTACCGGTTAACAGCCAATTGCCGATTGTCGCTTCGTTCAGCGTCGCTCACCGTTACACGGCGCCAAACTAAGGGTAGTGCTAAGGCAGGCTTTCAATGAGCCCGCGTGACCTAGGGATGCTCCGAACAACTTGCCGCGCGGCAGCGGCAAGCCGAAAATTCACTCAGCAATCAGCGCTTTCCGCTGAAAATGGCCTGATGCAGCGT